>NZ_KI911562.1:938750-1251666 GCF_000515315.1 Asinibacterium sp. OR53 | reverse complement strand
ATGATAAGAGATATGAAACATCTCTACTGCGAGATTTTCCAAAGAATCTTTCATCACAAGTTGCCAAACAGCTTTGCGAGTTAAGTGCTAAAAAATCCTGGCTAGTGTTGCATGCAAATCTCCTAATACTGTTTGAGCCGATCGGAGATGGTATTAGGAGGCAGCTTGAGCTGGAAGATAAAGTGGAAGATTCAGAGAGAAAAGGAACACATTTATTATTACAAAAAGTAGATGATGCAGATTTTTTGAAGGTGACTTTGAAAACGGGACATTCGTTTCTAGTCGATAGTTATGGTCGAAACGCTGCTACGAACGGTTCTCTTTTGAAGAGGCTTGATGTGACTTCTCCAAACTGGCTGAAAATATGGCTATCTAGCCTACAGGTCAAAGGTGATATCGAACATGGTATACCCAAAATTGCTGATATTGTCGAAGGAGTGCTAAATGAAGTTGTTTTAGATAAGGATGTGCCGGCAGCATTATTTCGTTTTATCGGGCAAAGCAAATTCGCAGATATCTATCACTACAAAAAACGGAAAGAGATTTGGAAAAAGTTGCCGGTATCAGATAAGAACCTCTTCTTGGATGCTACTGCTAAAAAATTATTGTCATGTATAGTAAGTGGTAATGAGATCGACGAATCGATAGAAACAGAATTGTCTTCCTATATGGCAACAGACAAGTTTTTAAGCACCTTGTTGGAAAAGTATCAGGATAATATTGAGGTGGTCATTGACGTGTATGAGTTGGTTGATGGTTTAAAGGATGCATATTTCGCTGATTATGTTAATTATTACAGCCGTGAGGTTAATGATCAGCTGTCTCGAAGACTAGGCGAAATGGTTGCACGCAAGCAACTTCGTCTTACTGCCAAGCAAATATTCGAAAAGGCAAAGCACAACAAGGATTTCAGACATGCGCTGGTGGGTTGTTCATCATTGTGTGATTTAAGCAAGTGGGATAAATTTATGTGGGGCTGGTTGTTTTCTGGTAGTTCATCAAATGCCGGTCTTTACCAAGCTGTGTTAGATCTTGCGCTGGAATTATATGATAAAGGTCCCGAAGACCGAGAAATATGGAAACGGGCGGGGGGTAAGATAAATCTTCTACATCACCACAGCAGTCGCGAAGAAAACTGGCGACAGGCAATCGGCCTTTTACAGCACGGCAGCGGAGGGAAACACATCAATATTCAATCTCTTGTTCAAACGATGCTGGAAGACTATCCGCAACACGCTAAGTTGCATGAAATGGAAAAATATTTAAAATCGAATCAATGAGTAAAAAGATACTAATACAAACAGCTTTAAGCCTGGAATTTCAGGAAGTGGAAAAATATCTTCAGAACACCGCTGTTATCAGACATCCGGAGACAGGGTCAATATATAAAAAGGGAATGTATGACGCATACGAAATATTGCTTGTTGAAACCGGTGCCGGGAATATTCGTGCTTCGGACGAAACGGGAAGAGCGATTTCTTTTTTTCAGCCTGATTATGTGTTCTTTGTGGGTGTGGCTGGCGGTGTGAAAGACGTTGGCTTGGCTGATGTTGTTGCTTCGTCAAAAGTTATTGGTTATGAAATGGGTAAGGATGAAGATGAGTTTAAGCCAAGATTCGATACGATGCCAGCGTCTTACGTTTTAGAGCAGCTGGCAAAACATGTTAAACGTCAGAATGTTTGGATAAAGCGATTGAACGAGCCCGGAGACCGACTTCCTGAAGCTTTTGTTCAGCCAATTGCTGCGGGTGAAAAAGTTGTAGCATCAACGCGATCGGTTACATACAAATACTTGAAGCAGTTTTGCAGCGATGCGGTAGCGGTGGATATGGAAGGCAATGGCTTTCTTGTCGCTGCCAGACCTTATCACACCCATGCGATAGAGGTGCGCGGGATTTCGGATTTGATAGATAAAAAGTCTGAAGCAGATGCGACCGGTTCACAGCCTTTGGCTGCGCGGAATGCTGCGGCATTTTGTTTTGAAATGATTGATCAGTTAGAACCTGTTACCAACCAATTGCCTGATACAACAACGCTTGCATTCCGAAAACAGTTTGTGGGTGAGTTGGTTAAACTGTATCCTCAGGGGCCGGAGCAGAATGATATCTGGAAAAGAGCTGGCGGTGATGTTTCAATGCTCTCAAATGCCAGTTCGCGAAAATCTCAGTGGTTTGGAGCCATTGAAGCATTGTCTCTCGGAGGAGGAGGGAAGGCTATAACAGTAAAGTCTCTGCTCGACGAGATTGTACTTGACTATCCGAATTGGATTTCCGTTTTTATTGCGAAGTAGTTCGTCTTTCGATAAAAGGCCGGCGTCAAAGCGGCTTTACGAATCTTTTTTGTAGGAGAATCTTGAAAGAGCGGTCGTAGGCGAATTGATATTGACAGTAGAAAGTTCAGAAAAATTGGGGCAAAAAGAAGGTCTACAACTGTTTACACTCGCTAACATCTGTGAACATATATCAGTCTTAAAGTACCTGCTTTTCAAGCAGTTGTATTAAAAAGCGTAAGCCTTTGGTAAGACATGGACATTCTCCCCCTACAGCCTATGAAAGCTGCAAGTATACTGTTTATCAATGTCTTGCGGCTTTTTTATTGCACCTTATTGCGGTTCAAGGTAAACCGTGTTGCTGCAGGAACGAAGGCAGGTTTGAAATATAACGAAGCTGTTGCAGCGCGGCCGTATCATATTTTTCTGGGATGTACACGGCGGCATAGGGGTGGCTGGAAGCTCCCGGCTCTTTAATAAAAGAATAGCGGGGACCATGATCGCCCGTAATGATCACAATTTTATCCTTCCATGTTTGTTGTGTATCCAGTAATTGTTGCAGCAAGTGATTGCCATATTCCAGGTAACCGGTATAATATTTTTTGATCGGCACACTGTCCCTGCCAGTGTAGGTTGACAAAGACACCAGACTGCCTGCACGGTCCCTGGAGAATGGCTCATGCGGAATGGCGAGATGCGCCCAAATAAAACGCGGGTATGGAGATTGCTCCAAAAGCGTTGCCTTTAATTTTTCATATAACCGGTGATTGTATGCATCGCATTTGGCAGCGGTGAATTTTGCTTTCTCGATCATCATGCCAAAGAGGGTTCCCGAGATCAATTGATCCAGGTAGGTACCAGGATAGCCGCTTCTGTCTTCCAGTTTATTTTCACCGCCTATGTCGAACGAGCTGAGATTCACGAACCGGTATCCATCTCTTTCGATCCGTTGTATCCAGCTTGCTTTCTTCAATGCATCAATCCCTGCATAAAAGTTCGTAGGTCGTATGCTGTCGTCTTCATTGAAAAGCGCATTCAGAGAAAGCAGCGTATTGGGAAACCTTGTTTGAATAGAAGGAAGCAAACAAAAATCATGCTGCTGCAAAATGGTATCGAATGGATTCCTGAACGCAAATACTTTTTGCAATACTTCGGAAGATCCGTATTCATCCATCAATATCCATACAATATCTCTTTTCGTTTCACTGGCGGGAATATCAATGGCAGCCGATTCTGTTTTGACGATATCTTTCTTCCCTTGTTCCACTGTTACCGAGCCATTCACTGCAAACACCAGGCAGATGATCAGCAAAAAAGTATTCAATAATGAATTCAGGTAAGGCGCATAGTCTTTTTTACATTTCCTGAGTAGGTACCGGGCCGCTATTAAACAGCACAAAACGAACACATAGAAAGCATAATAAAAATTGGCGGGTATATAGGCATATTCAAACCCAAGCAACTGTGCTATTCCTACTACATGCAGTAAAGAAGCCCAGCAAATGATCACAAATATTCCTGCATACGCAACTGTTGCTGCTTTTTTAAACGTTTCGAGCAAGAGCCATGTAATGGCAATGTAAAGGACATACAGGTTGATGGCAACTGGCCATGAAAAAGAAGGCGTATAACGAACCGTTTTGAACAGTAAAAAGGCCAGTCCGTATAAATACGGATACCATTGCCTGCGGAAAAAGTTCTCTATTTTCTGGTCCATAAGAACAGTTTCCTTTGAGAAGCGTTGCAGCTATGCTGATCCTGCATAGTAAAATAAGTGCTGAAAGAAGCAATGAAATTGGCTTCCGTATAATCATCAAAAATATCTTCCCGGTTGCGAAGCATGGCCTGTACTTTTTCATCCGTTTTCGGAATAAATTCCACGATCGCATGTTTGGTGGTAATGTCTGCAAAAAGTTTTGCCACAAAAGCCAGGGGAATATTTTTTGAGATACATAAATGATGTACCAGTGCGAGTCCCAGTATCATATCAGCTTTTTGCTCCACCCTTTTTATCAACGCTATCTTCTCTTCGTTCTTCCAACCGGTTCCCGGTGTAGGCTGGGTAAGATCGGCAATGATGGCAGTAAGGTTGTTGATTTGCTGTTCTTTGATTTGCCCATACAATTGATCAACGCAGTCATGATCCATTTCAATGGCCATCACTTTTTTTGCATACCGGGCGGCGATCAATGAAAAATAACCGTTGTTGGCTCCTGCATCGATCACACAGTTCGAAGAACCCGCGCTGATCCATTCAGTCACCTTATTGGTTTTATCGTTGATATAGTCTGTCGATAATATATCCTCATCATAATAATGCAACCATTGTTGGCGGCGATACTTACGAGGCTGCCATCGCTGTATGGCCCGTTGAAGCATTTGCCACCACAGTTCCAGCTTCTGCCTGTTGAAACCGCTGGTAGTACCTGCCTGTACAACTCCTTTCCTTTTATACCTGGCATGCAAATGAATATGTATGAGCAAAGTGGGATTCAGCCAGGTTTTGACGGGAAGGTTCCGGCTTACAAAAGGCAAATCCCAGCCGTCTATAAAAGCATTCAGCAACCTGCCCCAATGCTTATCACTGAAACACATCAGTGCAAAAGGCCCCAACATGAGCTCGCAAAACTGGCGGTAGGCCATCCAGGGCTGACCATCTTCATATATCGCAAAAGAAGTAGTGTCGAAAAGCAGGCATTTCCCGTCGTGGAAAGTGAAATTGTAAGGAGTGGCATCCTTCAGTATCATGCCATGCCTGATGGCAAGCAGGTTGATGGATAAAAAACGCACTATAACATCTTTCCACTGGCTTACCGACCATTCCGATGGATAGCTGATCACAGGAATCCATTCCGGTTCCAATATCTTGTAATAGTGCGGCATCTGCTCCGGGGTCATGGTAGATTCCTTGTGGGCAATCATCCACCCCCTGGTTACCAGTTCTTTGTACAAACCCGATTGCATCAGTAGATCGTATTCCTTTGCGTATGAATACGTTACAAAGCGGAACACAGTGCAATCGTCTGCAATTCTTACAAAACCATGCTTATCACGGTATGAAATAGCCTGCTGCATTACCCGCCCTCTTCTTCCTCTTTAAGTGCAGGACGCGCTTTTTTCAAAGAGAAAATCGTTTTCAGAAAATGGACACCTTTTTTGAAAAATACCATTACGGTAAGAAGTCCGGATACGAGTATTTGAAATAGTAAACTGCCCGATCCCGGGTCAATATACAGGATTGAAATGCTCATTGCTTAGGTAGGGTTTAAATGATAGACTGTTAAAAAAGCTTAATGTTTAATTTATATCAAAAAACAAAGCTTTTTTGTTCTGCTTTTAGGATTCCACCAGTAAGAGGCGCAAACTATTTAATTTTGCAGCCTCATGGGACAAAAAAAGTTGATCCGTTTCGAAGCTATCAGGCATTTTGACAATGTGCTGGAATATCCAAAGGATATGCCTGGTCAATGGAAACAGTTCTTTAAGAATGAACACCCTATTACACTGGAGCTTGCTTGTGGTAAGGGGGAATACGCAGTAGGACTGGGCCGTCTCTACCCCAGCCGCAACTTTATTGGCATCGATATCAAAGGCAACCGCATCTGGCGGGGGGCCAAAACGGCATTGGATGAAGGGTTGAATAATGTGGCGTTCCTGCGTTCGCAGATCGATAAGGTGACCGACTATTTCCAGCCCGGCGAAGTGGCCGAAATATGGATCACTTTCCCCGACCCCCAACTCCGTACTTCCCGTGCCAAAAAAAGACTTACCCATCCCAGGTTCCTGCGGCTTTATCAACGGTTTCTGCAATCCAACGGACTGGTTCACCTCAAAACCGATAGTCCCGACCTGTATGAATTCACCCTAACAGTGATTAACTTATTTGGCCTCGAGGTTATTGACCAGTCCGGCGATGTTTATGCCAACACAGACATTAAACAAGAGCTGCAAATAAAAACGCATTACGAAGGATTGGATATCGCACAAAGCAACCGCATTCACTACCTCTGTTTCCGCCTGAATAAAGAACTGCCGGTTGAGAAAGACGAAGCATTAAAACAACTCATCGGTGAGCAAGCAACTGATTGAAGGCGTTGACTTCTACTACGAAGGCCCCTATATGGTACTGACAGAAAAATACCATTTAGAGAAAGGTTATTGCTGTGGCAATGGCTGCAGGCACTGCCCTTACAATTATGAAGCCGTACCTGAGCCAAGACGGACCGTCATCCTGGGCGAGCGAAGCGAGTCGAAGGAGCCGCCGAATACTTGAGCAGATCCCTCGGCTGCGCCCTTCGACTCGCTTCGCTCGCTCAGGGTGACGACCTCGGGATGACGGTCAGTACATAATTATCATTAAATTGTTGTATGGCTAAGAAAAGTGCAGACAAATTGAAAACAGTCTTACCCAGCGGCGGCAAGGACATTTCTTTTTTTGAACAGGTATATGAAGTGGTCAGGCAAATCCCCAGGGGCAGGGTCACTTCTTATGGCGCCATCGCCGCTTACCTGGGCACCCGCATGAGTGCACGCATGGTAGGATGGGCTATGAACGGAGCAGGCGCTGTTAAGCCCAAAGTGCCGGCCCATCGTGTAGTGAACCGCAATGGCATGCTCAGCGGCAAAGCCGCATTCGCCACACCTACTTTAATGGAAGAATTACTCGCCAAAGAAAAAACAAAAGTCAAGGATGATACCATCGTTGACTTTGGAAAAAAATTCTGGGATCCCGCTGTTGAACTGGCGCTCTGATCTTTACCGGTAATACGGACTGATCATCCAATATACCACAGGCCCCGTGATAGCAACATACAGCCACATAGGCCAGGTAACCCTTGCAATGTCTTTGTGCAGTGAAAACTCCGCCGTCAATCCCCTGTAAGCTGTAAATAAAATAAAGGGCAGTATAATGGCGGCCAGGAAAATATGCGTAGAAAGGATCAGGTAATAGATCAGGCGTAATTTGATGCCCACCGCTTCTTTCTCTTCATCACTCAATATGCCGTCATGGTTGATATCGCCGAACCTGGCTTCCCCGGCCAGTAAGTGATGCGTTATATAAGAAACCAGGAAAATCACCGATAAGGCCAGGGCCGTTAGCATGATCCTTTTGTGCAGCAGGTATTTTTTATTTTTTACGGCTATCAGGGCCGCTACCAGCAACAAGGCCACAACGCTATTGATCGCAGCATTGATCGCGGCAAAAATATGCACGTTAAATCCTGGGTGCACATTCAGCTTTACCCTGCCCATGATCACCACTGCACTGAATACCACGAATGAGAAAATAGCAATGAGCCATCGGGCCTTCTTATCGTTCTTAACAATAACAGGTTCCAGCATAGTATGTATTAGTTTAGTTAATCGTTCCCTTTTCTCTTCTTCCTGAGATACAAGATAAAGAAAGTGATCATCAACGCCGCCAACAACCATAACCATCCCAGATCAATGATCTCCCTGAATACCGTACTGGGTTGCCGTGCATCTTTCTCAAGCATCAGCAATCCTATATCTCTCGCCAGCTTACCTATCGATACCGAATCGAGTCCGTTGTAATATCCCCGCACCACACGGTCTTTATCGAGCAACACATAGCGGCTGGTATGCACAAAATCGGGTGATACCGGCTCCTCGCTGAACTTGTCTACTTTCAATTCCTCGAATGCAAACCGATAGATCGAATCCCTGCTGCCGGTAAGCATCCACCAGTTATCGTGCTGCACACCAAAATGATCGGCATATTTTTTCAGCACCGGAACAGAATCGCGATCGGGATCAACAGTAAATGAAAGGAATTGAACAATGGAAGTATCGATCTTGTTGCGCACATCGCCGCCCTTGATGAACGACTGCTGCAACCTGGCCATATTATGCGTTAATATGGGACAAATACTTCTGCAACTGGTGAAGAAAAAATCGGCTACGATGATCTTACCGGGATTGTCGTATAGACTAACCGTATCACCAAGCTGGTTAACCAGGCGGATGTTTTTTGATCTGTGCCAGATGCTGTCATTAACCTCTTTCCCTTTTTCTATTCGTGTTATGACAGTATCGAGCAAATAACGGCGGGGCATGTCAACCGCTCGCTCGCTGGCGTATCTCAATACCAGGTAACAAAATACCGGCAACAATACCGCTACACATAAACCCAACAGCGCTTTTCTATTCATGTCAGCTCATTTACAAAAGAACCACCGCCATAGCGCCGGTGGTTCTTGTCAATTCAGTATGATGATGCTTCCATCAATGTTTTGGTTGTTCCACTGCAGCGCCTTTCTCTTCGGCTGGCCTGGCTTCTTTGCCTTCCGCAGCATGCTCTCCTTCCTTCTTCTCTACTTTAATGGTAGCCTGCTCTTTGAAATGGGGGTCGTACGTATTACGCAGGTGACGGAATGAATTACCGTCGTAAAGGAAGGCGGTGATAAACCATATAAACAGGGCCAAAGGCACCACAATGGTCATGATCATGTTCCTGATCTCGTGTTTCAGGTGCATGAAATAACCTACGATATAAAAAGCTTTTGCCAGCATCAGCACAATGATGGTTATTTTAGTAGCCAGCCTTGATGTGCTTTCCAGCGGCATGCCCATCATCCAGAAACCAAGGGCCAGTTCAATGATGGTTAAAACCGTAAGGATCAGCGTTACCCTTAAAATCTCTTTGGTGCTTCCTCCGCTGTGCTCTTCTGAATGTGCCATAATAATATCTTAATCGGTGTGAAGAATGTTTTTAGTTGTTTGTTGTTAGATCAGGTAAAAGCAAGTGAATACGAATACCCATACCAGGTCTACAAAGTGCCAGTACAACCCGGCTTTTTCAATCATCAGGTAATGCCCGCGCTTTTCAAATTTATCCATCAGGGTCATGGTCAGCATCACAATGTTGATGATCACACCTGAAAACACGTGGAATCCATGGAACCCGGTAATGGTAAAGAAGAAATTGGTAAAGTTGGTAGAAGAAGCGGTACCATCATGGTTGATGAAAGGATTGCGTCCCCACCAGGCACCTTCATGAAACAGGTGGTTCCACTCCCATGCCTGGCAGCTCAGGAAGGCCAGTCCGCCCAGGATGGTCAGGATCAGGTTTCTCACCACTCCTTTCTTATCCATTTCATGCCCGGCTTTCACAGCCAGTACCATGGTAACCGAACTGATGATCAAAATGAATGTCATGATACTCACAAACACCAGCGGCGCATGCACTCCTTCGGGAGCGAAGGGGTAGCTTCTGAACACTTCGTTGGGGTCAGGCCAGCCGTTGGTAGAAAAACGGATGGTACCATAAGAGATCAGGAATGCACCAAATGTGAAGGCATCGCTCATTAAAAAATACCACATCATCAATTTTCCATACTCTACGTTGAAGGGACTCTTCCCTCCGCCCCACATTTTGGATGCTGTTGCAGTTGTTGTACTTGACATGATTACACTGAAAATTTCGTTACAAAAATATTGGGTACGGTTTAAAAAAGCTGCAGAAACCGCAACTTTTTTGGGATCTACCCGATCCAGTTATAAAAAACAAACAAGTATATCCAAAGCGCATCCACAAAGTGCCAGTAAGTGCCGGCTATTTCCAGCGGCATACTGTTGTATTGCTTGATGCGTGTGCTGAAAGCCCTTGCAAAGATCACCAGCAGGGCTATTACTCCACCCAGTACGTGCACCATGTGCAAACTGGTGATCACAAAGAGAAAAGAAGCAGATGAATTGCTTTTTTCCCCTACCAGCGCAATATGCTGTGCTTCCAGGTTGCGGAAGCCCAGGTACTGCAAGGTGATGAACAGGAGTCCCAGCAGGGCCGTGGTGCTGATGAGCATACGGTAACGCCCCATTTCCCTTGCTTTGAAGGCTTTGAGCGCCAGGTGCATAGAAAGGCTGCTTAACAGGATCACGGCAGTGGAATAACGGAATATAACCGGTAACTGGAATTCGAGCCAGTTGCTCTGGTTCTTTTTCACGATATAAGCACTCGTGAGCCCTGCAAACATCATCACAATACTACCAATGGCCACCCACAAAGTAAACTTGTGCGGGTGCAACCTTTGCGGCCTATTGGGTTGTTGTATCGCTGTCATCATCATCACATTTATTTTATCGCTCTTTACAATTTATTCGCCAGTAACGCCAGCAGTACCACCGGCAGGTAGATATAACTGCTGAACATCACGCGCCTGGCAGATTTCACGTCCATTCCCTTATACAGTCGCAGGCATTGTACCACCATGAACAGGTTACATACAAGTACAATCCACATACTGGTCTTTCCTGCTATGCCAAAATAATAAGGTAATATGCCTACGGGTATCATCAGCACGGCATACATCACTGTTTGCATGGCGGTGAACCTCGTTGGGCCTTTATCGGAAGGCAGCAGTTTGAACCCCGCCTTGCTGTAATCGGTATGCGCTACCCAGGCAATGGCCCAGAAATGCGGGAATTGCCAGAGGAACTGTATGCCAAACAAGGCCCATCCTCCTGCACTGAAATCATCGTTGCCCGCCACCCAGCCGATCAGGCAGGGCAGTGCGCCCGGAAAAGCTCCTATCAGCACGGCAATGGAGTTGATCTTTTTCAGCGGCGTATAGATATATGCATAGAGGAATAAACTGGAGGCAGATAACAGGGCAGAAGAGAAGTTGAAAAAATACCACATCATCAACACACCCAGTGCTCCTGCGATGAGCGCAAAAATATAGGCTTCCTGCTGCGACATGCGGCCGCTGGCCACAGGGCGTTTGGCAGTTCTCTTCATTACTGCATCGGTATCTTTTTCAACGGCCTGGTTAATGGCATTGGCACTGCCGGTGATGAGCATGCCGGCTATGAAAAGCAGCAATATCATCCACCAGTTGTATTCCACCACTTTGGGTGCCAGCAGGTAGCAAACAACGCAGGAGAACACGACTGTCAAGCTCAGTGTGAACTTGGTCAGCTGCATGTAATCTTTCAACCTGGCAGACAGGGAGAAAGGAGCAGGTGTTGATGCGTCTGTTGCAACCATATCATCAGTGGTGTTCGCTTTCGTCAGATCCTATCGGGGTGGTTTGCGGAATGAAATCTTTTCCATCCTTACCATAGTCATAAGCCCAACGGTGTACTTCAGGTATTTCGCCGGTCCAGTTACCATGACCAGGACGGATAGGAGCTGTCCACTCGAGTGTGGTAGCACCCCAAGGGTTCTGTGTAGTCACTTTTCTGCCTTTGAAAATAGAATAGAAGAAGTTGAACAGGAACAGGAGTTGCACAGCGAATACGATCATCGCCACGGTGCTGATGAACCTGTTCAGTTCCACGAATTGTTTAAAGCTTTCCCAGTTGCTGTAGTCGTAGTAACGACGTGGCATACCGGCCAGACCCTGGTAGTGCATGGGCCAGAAAATCATGTAAGCACCGGCGATGGTTACCCAGAAGTGGATATAACCCAGTGTATTGTTCAGGTAACGTCCGTACATTTTGGGGTACCAATGGTATACACCGGCAAACATACCGAACATGGAAGCCACACCCATTACAATATGGAAGTGAGCGATCACAAAATACGTATCGTGCAGGTGGATATCCAGTGCTGAGTTACCCAGCCAGATACCGGTTAATCCACCGGAGATGAACAGGCTTACAAAGCCGATAGCGAACATCATACCGGGTGTGAAGCGGATATTACCGCGCCACAGTGTAGTGAGCCAGTTAAATACTTTGATGGCCGAAGGAACCGCGATCAACAAGGTAAGCAATACGAATACCGATCCGAGGAAAGGGTTCAATCCCGTTACGAACATGTGGTGCGCCCATACCAGGAAGGCCAGGATAGCAATGGCGAACAGCGATCCCACCATGGCCATATAACCGAAGATGGGTTTGCGTGAATTGATGGCAATGATCTCTGATGCCATACCCATCGCGGGCAGCAGGATGATATATACTTCGGGGTGTCCCAGGAACCAGAACAAGTGCTGGTACAGGATGGCGCTACCGCCTTCATTAGGCAATGCACCCACACCACTGACGAAGATATCTGACAAATAGAAGCTCGTTCCGAAGTTACGGTCGAATATCAGCAGGATGAAACCTGATAACAATACAGGGAATGACAACACACCCAGTACGGCAGTGAAGAACAGGGCCCAGATGGTCAACGGCAAACGGGTCATGCTCATGCCTTTGGTACGCATGTTCAGGATGGTAGCGATATAGTTCAAACCACCAAGCAGCGACGATACCACGAAGAGTGCCATGGCTATCAACCATAGATCCATACCCGTTTTAGAACCGGGAGAAGCCGACCCCAGTGCGCTCAACGGAGGATAAGCTGTCCAGCCACCGCTGAAAGGACCTGTTTCAACAAACAAGGAAGACAACATCACCACACTGGCGATGAAGAAGAACCAGTAGCTGAGCATGTTCATGAAAGGAGAAGCCATGTCTCTAGCTCCTACTTGCAGGGGAATGAGGAAGTTGGCAAAGGTTCCGCTCAAGCCTGCTGTCAATACAAAGAACACCAGTACGGTACCGTGCGTGGTAACCAGTGCATAGTATGCAGAGTCAGAAATACGTCCGCCTTTGGCCCATTTACCCAGGATATCTTCCAGCCAGGGGAAAGTGGCATCGGGATAACCCAGTTGCAAACGGAATAACACACTCATCAAACCACCCAATACAGCCCAAACCATACCGGTGATCAGGAACTGCTTCGCGATCATTTTATGATCCTGGCTGAACACATATTTGGTGATGAAAGTCTCATGATGATGATGCTCGTGATGATCGCCATGAACCTCATGCGCCAGTCCCGGATGTGCATGCACTACTGCTTCGTTACTCATACAAATATTCTTTAAGTTCTAACTTCTGTTTTTACATCTTTGCTGTGCTCTTCACAGCAGTTGCCTCTGTTTTTGCAGCAGCTGTTTTGGTGCTGTCTGCGGCCGGTTTGGCATTGGCCGGGTCTTTGTCAGGGAAAGCGGTCAGGTAAGCTGATTTTTGTTTAGCCATCCACACATCGAACTCTTCCTGGTCTACCACTTCTATGGAGCCTTTCATGGAGTAATGTCCATTACCGCACATCTGGTCGCAACTGAGCTCGTAAACGAAATTGGGGTTGCCGGTAATTTCACGCATTTCTTTGGTGGTGTACTTGGGGGTAAACCAAAGTGTAGTAGGTGTACCGGGTACCGCATCCATTTTCATCCTGAACTGGGGCAGACCTACATCGTGTACTACATCCCTTGAACCTATGATCAATTTAACCGGTCTTCCTTTTACGAGATACATAGTCTGCGCAACCACATCGTCGTGACCCATTGCATCATCCCATAACAACCCAAGGGGGTTATTGTTCGCATCGTCGATGTTCCTGAAATATTTTTTACCAAAAGTGCCGTCTTTTCCGGGATAACGGTACATCCAGTTGAACTGGCGGCCGGTTACTTCCACTACCATGGCATTTTTAGGAGGTTCTCCGGTGAATAAGAACCAGTTACGAAGGCCAATCACCACCAATATGGTGAGTGTTACGGCCGGGATGATGGTCCAGATCAACTCCAGGGTATTGCTATGCGGGAAGAAATGCGCTTTACGGTTTTCTTTTTCCTGGTATTTATATGCAAACCCGAAAAGTAGTACCTGGGTAATGATGAATACCAATCCGGTTAAAGCCAATGTAACCCATAACATAGAGTCTACACGCTCCCCTTCAACGCTGGCAGAGCCATGCGGCAGTAAGGTTTTACCATACAATTCCTTGTTGCAGAACCACACACCTATGAGGCCCAGCACCAGGAAGACGAGCATGAGAAAGCCATTGATCTTGTTGTTCTGCTTGCGGCTGGTTTCCGCACCTTTCAATACTGCTACATATTCGCTGGCTTTGGCAATCTGGAAGATCACAACAAAAATCAGCACGATCACAGCTATGGTTAAAAACATTGTCATAACGCTATCAATATTTTCTTAATTCTAACAAATAAGCTTCTATACGGTTTATACCACGTGAATAACACTCTCTTTGATGAAGGGATGGTGTTTCTGCACCAGCGGCTTGCTGGCCAGTGACTTCCCTACAAAATATATCATCATGCCCACAAACAAACTCAGGATACCAAAATCCAGCCAACCCAGGGTTACATGATCCTTAGACACACTGCCCATTACCATCTGGTAAAAATCGATCCAGTGTCCGAACAGGATCAATACCGCCATGAAAGTCATCAACGTATAATTTCTTTTTGCAGAACGCTTCATCAGTATCAATATCGGACACACGAAATTGATGATCAGGTTCAGGAAGAAAATACCTTTGTAAGCGCCCTGCACACGGTGTTTGAAGTAAACAGTCTCTTCAGGGATGTTTGCATACCATATCAACATATACTGTGCAAACCAGAGGTAGGTCCAGAAGATAGAGAATGCAAACATGAATTTACCAATATCCTGCAGGTGCTCCTGGTTGGTAAGCTCCAGGTAACCTTTGTTTTTAAGGTAGATCACCCACAGTGCAATCAATGACAGGCCCGATACAAATGAACTGGCGAAAGTATACCAGCTGTACATGGTAGAATACCAGTGTGCATCAAGACTCATCATCCACAACCAGGGAACGGTAGAACCTACAGTGAGGGCGAACCAAACGATGAACAACGCAGCACGGATGGTACCTCTCCAGATGAAGCTGGCACCCTGTTCTGCATTCATGGGTTCATCCGCCTCATTACCCAACTGGCGCATCCTCCAGCCCAGCAGGCTCCAGAAGCCCAGGGTGAGGGTGGTCCAGATGATGAAAAACTTAGGATTCAGGAAACCTGATTTTCCTTTCAATAAAGGATCATTGGCAACGGCATCGCTGTCGAGCCAGTGATAGATATGGTGTTTGTTACCCAACACAACATAGAGCAATACCACGAAAGTGATGGATCCGAAAATAGGCACCATCGCAGAGATCGCCTCACATACGCGACGGAAGGTTTGCTCCCATCCGCCCATGGCCAATGTGGTAGCACAGATAAAGAACATGCTCGCATTGCAGATCATGGTCCAGAAGATGGTGTTGTACATCAATGTACCCCAGAAATGCGCCTGCTCGTGTTCATCGCTGCTCAAACCTTTGGTAGCCAGTCCGATCACCAATGCAACCAACCCAATGCCGATGAGCGACAGTGACCAGGTTTTCATTTTTCCGGGAATCTCAAATTGCGTTCTGATAGATGATGCCATCGTTAATCTTTTATTTTGATCCTCTGATTAGTTATTTTTTCGCGGTTGCATCGGCTGCCGGAGCAGCTGCAGCTTTAGCCGCCAGTTGTTTGTTCTTAATGTATTTGATTACCATCCAGCGCTGTTTGCGAGTCAGTTGTGAAGCATAAGAGCCCATCATGTTCTTTCCGTAAGAAACTGAATAGAACATCTGTCCTTCCGGCATCACTGAAACCACCGGGTCTCCGATGAAATTCTTGGGTGCAGCCGGATAAGGTCCTTCACCTCCTTTATACAACGGTCCGTTACCATCCAGTTTGGTGCCATGGCAGATACCGCAGTTGATCTGGTACAAACGCTCCGCCTCTTTTGCATCGGTAGTTGATAACGAATCGAAAGGACTCTTCACCTGCTTAGATGCAACATAGTTGGTAGTATCGGTACCCTGGTCTTTGGCATAAGGGAAAGGCATTTCCTCTTCACGTGCAATGGTTCCTGCTACTGGCCTGTTGTCGAAGTTGATACCCTTTTCTGCCAGGTTACTGTGGTCTGCATAGGTTTCATACGCGCGGCTATAAGCCATATCGGGCATATAAATATGTCCCGGTGTGCGTTTTACATCGCTACAGCTTACAATCACCGTGGCGGCAGACAAAACAGCTATGATAGATAATTTATTCATCGTCGTTCTATATTGTAATTAAGCAACTACTGCTTGCTTGGTTTCAAAAGGCATTTCATCTTTATCGTACCTGCCCAGCCACCAGCCGGTTTCTGCTACCTGTACATCGGTCTCTACAGCGCCGTTGCTGTGCAGGAATGAACGCAGGTCGTCTACATTGGTCTTCTCGGTACACTCGATCACCATCACAAACAGATCGTCTGTAGCGCGTGGGTGGAAATGGTGCTTCTTCACAAAAGGCGCTATCTGACAGAGATAGCAGAATGTCATCACCATGCCCACAGCCGAGAACAATACCGTCAACTCGAACGTAATGGGAATCCAGGCCGGCAAAGCAAAGTGTGGTTTACCGCCGAAGTTCAGAGGCCAGTCCTTGGCCAGGATCCAGGAGATACCGCTCAATGCCGTGGTGGTACCAGTGATACCATAAATAAAACCGGCGGTATGCAGACTGGTTTCCCTGATGCCCAACGCATGGTCCAGGCCATGTACAGCAAAGGGCGTGTACACATCGTGTATCTTGTAACCTGCGGTGCGTACTTTTTTCACTGCAGGAAACAGAACGGCTTCATCATCAAAACAGCCTACTACGAATTTCTTTTTTGCCATGTATTTCAGTTTACATTCTTATGCTTAGTGATGCGCTTGTTCGTGCGCAAAATGTTCCAGGCTCTGTTCTTCTATAGGCGTCATCTTCGCCTTATAATTTTCTCCCGTTGTCTTCAACACGTACTTGATCTCGGCAATGGCTATCACAGGGAAATATTTAGCGAATAAGAAGAAGCAGGTGAAGAACAATCCGAAGGTTCCGGCGTAGAAGCCAACCTCCCAAATAGTCGGACTGTAGTATACAGACCAGCTGGAAGGCAGGTAGTCGCGGTACAGTGAGGTTACAATGATCACGAAACGTTCGAACCACATACCGATGTTCACGATGATACTCATGAAGAAGGTCACGAACAGGTTCCTTCTCATTTTGCGGAACCAGAATATCTGCGGACTCAATACGTTACAAGCCATCATGCCCCAGTAGCTCCAGCCATAAGGACTGAACAGGTAAGCACGGCTGTACCAGAAGGTATATCCTTCGTATTTATTCTGGCTGTACCAGCCCATGAACAATTCTGTTAAGTATGCCACACCCACAATGGAACCCGTCAACACAATTACTTTGTTCATCGCTTCAATGTGCCCCATGGTAATGTAATCCTGCAGGCCAAACACTTTACGCACCACCAGCAACAAAGTTTGTGTCATCGCAAAACCAGAGAAGATCGCACCTGCAACGAAGTAGGGCGGGAAGATGGTGGTATGCCATCCGGGGATCACTGAAGTGGCGAAGTCGAACGATACGATGGTGTGTACTGAAAGTACCAGCGGCGTACTCAAACCGGCGAGTACCAGTGATAAGCTTTCATGACGCTGCCAGTGTTTGGTAGAACCGCTCCATCCGAATGAAGCGATACCGTATAAGCGTTTGCGCAGTTTGGTAAAAGCGCGGTCGCGGATGGTACCGAAGTCGGGGATCAGACCGGAATACCAGAACAACAACGATACAGTGAAGTATGTAGAGATCGCAAACACGTCCCACAACAGTGGTGAGTTGAAGTTCACCCACAGCGGTCCGCGTGTATTAGGATAAGGTAATACGAAGAAAGCCATCCACACACGACCCATGTGGAAGATAGGGAACTGTCCGGCACACATTACCGCAAAGATGGTCATCGCTTCCGCCGCACGGTTCACCCCTGTTCTCCATCCCTGGCGGAACAGCAACAGGATCGCAGAGATCAGCGTACCGGCGTGACCGATACCCACCCACCATACGAAGTTGGTGATGTCCCAGCCCCAACCGATCGTTTTATTCAGGTTCCACTGCCCGATACCGTAGGTTACATCCCGGTAAACACTGTACACCCCAAACATCAGTAAGGCAACAGCAGTGAAGAACCCCACATACCACAACCTCGGCGGTTTGGCTTCAATAGGGCGAACAATGTCTTCCGTTACCTGGTGATAGTTCTTATCACCATTCACTAACGGTTCCCTGAGCTGTGATTCATACTTTAAATGCATCTGATCTTATTTTTTATCTCCAGGCTTAAGCCTGGAGCAAAGTTTTTTGATTAAGCGTGTTCTTTCTTCTCTTCTTTCTCTTCTTCTTTGTTCCGCACTTTGGCCAGGTATGTTACGTTCGGCAATACGTGCAACTGCTCCAACGAATAGAACTGGCGGTTCGGATTGTCGATACGCACTTTGGTAATAGCGCTGTGCTTATCGTTGGCGTTACCAAAGTTGATGGCGTTGGTAGGACAAGCCTGCTGACAAGCCACTTTGATATCGCTGTCTACCATCGGCCTGCTTTCGCGCTTGGCTTTCAGCTTGGCTTCCTGCAAACGCTGTACGCAGAAGGAACATTTTTCGATCACACCGCGTGAACGTACTGTAACATCGGGGTTCAGTACCATGCGGGTGAGGTCGTCGCTCATGTTCAATACCACATCGTTCACAATACCCTTTTGGTTATCGGGGAAACTGTCGGCACCGGTATAATCGGCCCAGTTGAAACGGCGTACTTTAAACGGACAGTTATTGGCGCAATAACGGGTACCTACGCAACGGTTATAAGCCATCTGGTTCAAACCTTCGCTGCTGTGGTTGGTAGCGGCTACCGGACAAACGTTCTCACAAGGTGCGTTATCGCAATGCTGACACATCAGCGGCTGGAACACCACATTCGGGTTGTCCATGTCGCCGCTGTAGTAGCGGTCGATACGCAGCCACTGCATTTCATGTCCGCGCAGTACTTCGGGTTTACCTACTACTGCTACGTTGTTCTCGGCAGTACAAGCCACCACGCAGGCGCCGCAACCGGTACAACTGTTGAGGTCTACGCTCATGCCCCATTTGATGCCCGGCCTTTCATATACAGGATAGATGGTACCCTGCTTTTCATATTCGGCCAGTCCGCCAAACGGTTGCAATTCTTTATCGCGGTCTTCACGTATTTCTGCAGGATGTGCTTTGTACTCAGCCAGCGTCAGCTCTTTCATCACTTCGGTACGGTTACCTTGTGTGGTATCGTAGCGGCTGTGTGTTTGCGTAAGCGCAACCGGGTATTTTTCGCCTGTTACAGTGATCGTAACATCGTTGTTATCGAAGTTCACCACGCCATTGCTGAGCGAAGCGAGGGTGAATGCATTCTTACCTACATTGGCAGCAGACAGACCGATCTTCTCACTGCGGCCATAACCTACTGCGATACCGATGGTATCGGGGTGGGTGCCGGGGATGATCAGGGTGGGTAATTCAATGCTCTTATTGCCAACAGTAACTTTTACCACTTTCTTGGGTGGGTTCACTTCGTAGCTGTCTGCCTGACCGCCGTTGTTGAGGTCGATGTCGAGCAATGTCCTGGCCATAGCAGGTGAAACAATCACGTAGTTATCCCAGGTAGCACGGGTAATGGGGTCGGGCATTTCCTGTAACCAGGGGTTGGAAGCGCCCTGTCCGGCTCCGATGGCTATTTTTTCATACAATACCAACTCTACCTTTCCACCTTTTTTAGCAGCACCGATAGCCGATACGGCATTGGCCAGTGAAGCGCCGTTATAGCTGGCAGCTTTAGCAGCTGTTTCTCCAGTGGGGTTGATCACACCGTCTTGCAGTGCTTTATCCCATCCGGTAGTGCCACCCAGTTTGGTGCTCCAGTAATTTTTGAGGTAAGCCAGGTAATCGGTAGAAGCGCCGCTCCATTTGAGCAGGCTGTCTTGCCACTGGCGTGTTTTGAACAAAGGATAGATAGTAGGCTGGATGAGTGAGAAATGACCGGTCTTGGCTTCTGCATCGCCCCAGCTTTCCAAATAGTGATGATCGGGCGCTACGAATTTGCAGAGCTCTGCGGTCTCATCTACTTTACCGGCGAAAGAAATAGTCGTTTTTACTTTTTTCAGTCCGGCTTTGAACTTATCTGCATCAAACCAGCTATACGCGGGGTTGGCGCCGTAGACCAGCAGGGTGTTTACCGCACCTGCATTCATGTCTTCCACCAGTTTCACAAAATCGGCGTCGATGCCCTGGCGGGTATTGTTCAGTACCGACCAGTCGATGGTGGTACCATTCGCGTTGATCGCATTGTTGATGGCGTTCACCACTGTTTGCACGTTCACATCGTTGCTGCCGCTGACTACCAGCGCTGCACCTTTGTTGGCGTTCAGTTCTTTGGCTGCTTTTTCAATAGCTGCTTTCAGTTTGGCATCGCTGATGCCTGTTGCACCCTGGCCGTTAACGGCGTTGAGCAGGGCTACTGCTACCGCACCTGTTTCAGAGGGGCGGTGCAAATATTTTTCATCTGCGTTGGAACCGGTGAGACTGGCCAGGCTTTCAAAATGAATGTGCTTGCTCATCTCCGGATTTTTCTCGTTGATCTTTTTGCCGGTAGCATATTGTTTGGCAAATTCAACCGGGCTCAACCAGGTGCCGAGGAAATCGGCATCGAGGCTTACGATCGCTTTTGCTTTGTCGAAGCGGTAAGAAGGAATGCCTCTTACACCGTAAGATGCCTCATTGGCCAGCAACAGGGCTGAATAAGAAACCGCATCATAAGTAACGTGGCGGCTGCCGGGATATTTGGCCAGCAGCTGGTTGATCGCTTCTTTGGTGGAAGGAGAAACCACGGTGCTGGTAAGTACTACTACGGGACCGTTCAAAGAAGCGGCCACCGCTTTATCAATCGCTTCAAAAGTTACTTCTTTACCATCGATGGTGGGGAAGCGCAGGCGCGCGGTATCATAGAGGTCGAGCACCGAAGCCTGTGCACGGGCAGAAGTACCGCCCTGGGTGATGGGACTCAGTTCGTTGCCCTCGATCTTGATAGGGCGACCGTCGCGCACTTTGGCCAGCACACTCACTACATCTCCATCCTGCACATAAGTGGTAGCATAATAATTGGAAACACCGGGAACAATGTCTTCCGGTTTATTCGCAAACGGGATGGCTTTCTTTACAGGCATTTCGCAACTCGCGGCCACAGCGGCAGCGGCGGTGCTGAATCCCAGGTATTTCAAAAAGTCCCTGCGTGGCGCTTTGGCGTCAAGGAAGCTTTTGCTTTCATCGCCAACAAACGGCAGTTCTTCCCTGAATTCGTCTTTTACGTCTTTATTGTAAGCTTCAGACTGATTCAGCTCTCCAAAACTTTGCCAGTGCTTTTTTTGCTCCATAATTATTAGTTGACAGTTGGCGGCCCGCCGTTACCGGCTTACCTGCCTCGTTCTTTGTGTGTTTTTTGTTACTGTTCTAGTAGTGACATTTCTGACACTCTGTACCGCCGATCTTCTCTACGGTAATACCTTTGGCGCTATCGATCTTTCCGCTCTTCAGGTCCTGGTGGTATTTCTCATAAATGCTGTAGAATCCGTTGTCTTTGAACTGCACCTGTGTTTCGCGGTGGCAGTTGATACACCAGCCCATGCTCAGGTCGGCAAACTGCTTCACTTCGGCCATCTTGGTGATCTCACCGTGGCAGGTCTGACAAGCTACCTGGCCTGCTTTCACGTGCTGTGAGTGGTTGAAATAAACATGGTCGGGCAGGTTGTGGATGCGCACCCATTCAATGGGTTTGGCTTTGGTTTCGTCCCAGGGTTTGCCGGGCTCATAACCTGCATATTTGTATAATTTCTGGATCTCTGCTGTTCCGTTCACTTCGTCGCCGGCTTCGTTGAAGATCTTTTCGCCTTTGTATTCGTTGATGGCTTTGTGGCAGTTCATACAGATGTTCACCGAAGGAATGGTGGCCTGTTTGCCCTGGTATACACCGATATGGCAATACTGGCAGTTGATCTGGTTGATGCCTGCGTGTACTTTATGCGAGTAGAAAATAGGTTGTTCGGGTTGGTAATCTTTGCTGCGGCCCAGTGCCATCGCGCCTTTCGACACAAAATAACCACCGATCACGAACAGGATCACGGTGAGCATGGCAATATAGCTCTTGTTCTTCCAGAAAGGAATGGGTTCGGCGGTATCGTGGCCTTCGTGCTTATCGGCCAGTTTTTTCAGGTTCGAGTTCACCTGTAATAAGATCAGGGCTACAACGGCCAGGATCAGGGTGAGAACGCCGAAAAGGAGGCTATTATCGCCTTCACTGGTTTTGGCATCGGCAGCCGGGTTAGCGGCGCCTGCTGCGCCGGCAGCGGGAACAGTTTTGATATAATCCAGTACGGCGTCGATCTCTTTGTCAGACAGGTTCGGGAAGCCGGTCATTACAGTAGGACTGTACTCCTTCATCAGGTTGGCCGCATACGCGTCGGTTTTGGCAAAACCTGCAGGATTGTGTACCCATGCATGTATCTTTTTCCTGTCGGACCAGCGATCTTCCACACCAGCCAGGGCAGGACCGGTCAGTTTTTTATTTACTGCGTGACAGGAGGCGCAATTGGTATTAAAAACGGTCTTACCATCCTGTGCGGAGGCGGGATTCACTAAAGAAAGGCCCATTAAAAGAACTGCACTGAGGAAACTGGTTTTGGCTATACGACTAAGAGATATCATATTCACAAACGTGGTTCTTGGTGTGGAAAAATATCCGTGAACGGCTGCAAAAATATGACACGTAGCTGACAAAAACCAAACCTTCTCAAAAAATTATTTACTCGCATCTGGCTTGAGTTTCAGCGAATTTGGCTGCTTTTATTTCTTTTTACGGAATGTTTATGTCAGGCGTTTTAGTGTAGAATGATGCAAGAAGCGCTAATCATATTCAGTTATTCAATAGTATATCAATCGATTGATGGTTTTTTGTGCTTCATTTTCGATTTTATTTTACAGAAAGCAGGTTTTATAGCATTTTTGATGCATGTTCAATCCCTCTCCCATTCGTATCGCCATTTTTGCTTCGGGTGCCGGCTCCAATGCCGAAAAGATCATCGAACATTTTACCGGTCATCCCCGTGTAAAAGTGGCGCTGGTAGTTTGCAACAAACCTGATGCCGGAGTGGTAAACATAGCCGCCCATCACCAGGTTCCGGTATTATTGATTGAAAAAGAGCCTTTTTTCAGGGGTGATGCCTATGTAGCTGCCCTGAAACAACGGGAGATCGGGTTCATTGTGCTGGCCGGTTTTCTCTGGAAGGTCCCCGCGGCCCTCATTCAGGCTTATCCCAACCGCATCATTAATATACATCCGGCCCTTTTGCCCAAATACGGGGGTAAGGGCATGTATGGCAGGCATGTGCACGAAGCGGTAATCGCCGCCGGTGAAAAAGAAAGCGGCATTACCATACATTATGTAAATGAGCATTTTGATGAGGGAGCGCCTATTTTCCAGGCCACTTGTGTTGTTGAACCAGGCGATACGCCCGAAAGCCTGGCTCAAAAAGTGCATGTACTGGAACACCGGCATTTTCCCCGGGTGGTGGAAGAAGTGGTACGGCAGTATGAAGAATAAAAGTCTATCTTAATACCATGAAAAAAGCCATTGCATGCCTGTTGCTGGTTGTTTGTTCTTATCAAACCATATCAGCACAAATTGCTGCATCCGTAGCAATCCCCGAAAACAAAAGCTTTTCTGCTGAACGTTTACAAAGGATCGACAAACTGATCCAGCAATACATCGATAGCGGATGGATCGCCGGCGCCGTTGCGCTTGTTACCCATAACGGACATACGATATATTATAAGGCCTTGGGTTATGACGATAAGGAGCAGCACAAGAAACTGGAGAAAGACGCCATTTTCCGTATCGCTTCGCAAACCAAAGCTATTACCAGCGTGGCCATCATGCAATTATATGAAGAAGGCAGGTTGCTGCTCGATGATCCCATCTCCAAATACATTCCCGGGTTTAAAAACCCTACGGTACTTAATCAGTTCAATAAAACCGATTCCAGTTATACTACTGTACCTGCTAAACGGGAGGTTACCATCCGCGACCTGCTTACCCATACTTCGGGCATTTCTTATGCGCAAATCGGTACGCCCGTTGGCAATGCCATCTATGCCAAAGCCGGCGTGGTGGGCGGCATCGGTTTGTTAAACGGCACTTCTGCCGAGAACATTGAGCGGCTGGCACATCTTCCGTTGATGCACCAGCCGGGAGAGCATTTCACGTACGGACTGAACACCGATGTACTCGGTTACCTGGTAGAAGTACTGAGCGGACAAAGTCTCGCTGAGTATTTCCGGGAACATATTTTTGAGCCGCTGGGTATGAAGGACTCTTATTTCTACCTGCCCAAAGAAAAGTACAACCGCCTGGCCATGCTGCATTCGGAAGATAAGAGCAAGCATGTGGTGAACATGGAACCGAAAATAGGTATCAATGGCGAGTTTTACCGCGATTACCCGCTTGACCCCGATGGGAAGTTTTATTCCGGTGGCGGCGGACTGGTATCTACTGCTTACGATTATACCCTTTTCATGGAAAGCCTCATGAATGGCGGCATGCTTAACGGCAAAAGGATACTGAGTGCGCATTCTATACGGCTCATGACGCAAAACCAGATCGGCGACCTGTATGTGAACGGATCGCGCCTTACCAAATTCGGGTTGGGTTTTGAAATTGTTACCGATGCCGCCAGTGGCAGGAGCACTTCCCCGCCCGGTACTTTCAGTTGGGGTGGTATGTTCAGTTCTACTTATTGGATAGACCCGCAGGAAAAGATCACGGCACAGTTTGTGTTGCAGCAGTTTCCTAATTCTCATGGAGATATTGGTGAAAAATTCAAGGTGCTGGTGTACCAGGCGTTGCAAACGGATTAAAGTTCCCATTTCTCTTTCCACACCCTAAACTCGGAAGGGCGGATAAAGTAACGCGCGATATTGTTCTCTTTCAGATTCATCAAATCCGTGTCAATGATCTCGGTAAATCGAACACGATCTTCTTCTGGCAGTTGTTCCGCCGCTTGTTTTATTTTCTGTATGGCTTCTTCATAAGGAAGAGCGTTCAAAACGATCTCTGAAACGAGGCTTCTGATTTCCTGCCTGTATTTTGACACGAAAGGGTCGGGCTTGCCGACGGTTTGGCGCAAAGCTGCATAACGTGCGGCGGAACGCGCGTAAGCCCACATAAAAACGTCTTTGAGAACTTCTATTCTGTTGAATTCATAAATGCCGAGAAGCCCATAGATATAAACACCCTTTGGAACACCAACAAAGGACAAAGGTGAAAGATTATGTTTGATAAGCGGGATATTCGCGGCAAGGCGCGAGACACGCTTGTTTACATCCTCGAAGGGTTGCAAGTAAGGCAGATGAACAGAAACGAAAAACGATTGCTCAAACGGGTTTTCAATCTGGTCTGCTTTATGCAGGATAATCCCGAACATTTCTTCGATCTGTTGAGGGATCTCCAAGGGCATATAAACAGAGCGGCCAATGCCTACCCCAATTGTGCGAAGGCGACCTGATGCGTCTGGGTCTGCCATCAGGTTGTTTGACAGAAGCGCGTGTAACCCTGAAACAAAATAATGGCTAAAGTGAACTTCATCAGCAAAACGAACAATAAACTCAATGGCTTCCTTGTGATTCAGGATCATTTGGGCTTCTTCTGCCGTTTTATCTTCGGCAGCTTTTCCCAAAGCGAGAAGGCGTTGCGTTTCAAGAAGGCTGTATGTATTCCCTTCAAGGCGGCTTGAGTTCCAAGCGAGATCAATCAAAAGCCTCTGCAGGATATTTTTCGCGTAAGTTCCTGCGGGTTGATCTAATCCCGTTGTCTTTCCAAGTTCAGCGAGTTTATTTTTTTCAGCATCGCTCAAATACGAATCTACATTCGGGCGATACGACATAAGAAAGTCTATGTTGTAGGCAACAGGCTCTCTCATGTTTTCAGGTTGCGTAATAATCTTTATGATTTCTTCTGCTTCCGGCGAGAGAGGAATGCTATGCTCTTTTGAAATATTCTCTATTTTTTCTTCTTTGGCGCGAATAAGGTGGTAACGGGTTGCCTTATTCCGGCCGGATATTGAAACAACGCCGATCTCTTGCAGCTTTACTAATCGTCTTTGCAAAGTTCTTTTCCCAATAGGCGGATTGAGGGCGTTTTTAATGTTCTCAATGGATGCCCCTTCGGAAAATTGTGCAAGCGCGGTTTCAATGCGAGCCAATTCTTGAGTCGTTGTGATCTTGTCCATATCATTTCCAGATTAATTGTACTTAAGCCGATTTGAACGACAAATATACCATTTGAGCGACAAAATAGACAATATTTTGCCGCTCAAATGGTATATTTGTCACGAAAGTATATTTTTTGTCGCGGAAACCTCTAACTGGCTTAATTATTGGTAGTACAGAAAATCATTACAACAGATCAGTTAAATTTTAAGCTATTTATAAGGCGTGAGATCGCGTATTAAACTTCACATACATCGAAAGGTTCAACACCCTTCCTTCCAATGGCGCCCATATTTCGGGGAAGCGTGGATTGGTATAGGGCGGGAACACTACCGGGCTGTTTTTGCTCTGGCGATAATCTAACAGGTTTTCGCAGTTCAGCACGAAGGAGGCTTTGCCTATTTTATATCCCAGCATCGCTGCCATGAAAACGTAGGGTGTAGTGGTTTGCCCATTGTCGAGGTGCTGCACACCGGTATAGGCTGTTTCAAAACCTGCTTTGAATTTTTCAGTGAACTCATAGGCAATGATGGTAGCCAGTTTGTGTCGCGCAATCAGGGGCAGTGTTGTATTTACTGCATCGTATTTTCTTCTGGCATCTGTGTACACATAACCCAGGTATAGTTCCAGTTCGTCTTCCTTGGCTTGTATATAGGTTTCAAAACCGGTGGTTTCAATAGGAGCGCCGGCATTTTGATACCGGAGTATCGCAGGTGTTGTTCCCATGCTGTCGAGCAGCAACGGCTGGTTGATGCGGTTGTAGAAGAATGATTGGTTGATGGTGAGGTTCCATTCGCCCATGTTGCGTTTATAGTTGATATCGAAATTCGCGCCGGCAGACCGCTCTGCTTTAATACCTGTAGCATAACCGGAGAGATAATGATAATCTCTCTCATCGAGTTCTGTATTGAAAAGTGTGGGCGTTTTGTAACCCAGGCCGCCTCCTAAACGCATGGTAATGTTCCGGTTCATTTTATACATGAGCGATAAGCGGGGGAGCATGAAAGTACCGTAGCTGTTATTGGCATCTACCCTTATCCCGCTTTGTAAGGTGAAAGCGTTGGCGAACTTCCAGTCGTCTTGTGCAAAAAAGCCAAGGGTATTGGATGATTCGTTGGGTATGAGGCTACTGTCGGGCTGTTGTTTTTTAAAATCATCGCCGTTGAAGTTGATGCCCATTACATAGTTGTGTTGTCCTTTTCGCTGCGAATAAGCTACTTCACTGTACCAGCTCAACTGGTTGCCCTTCATGCCAAAAACATTGGTGGTTACATCGCGGTTGAAAAAACTGGCACTCGCTTTGGCCGTGAGTTGTGCGCTGTTGGGCAGTTGCTGCTCCCAGATAATATCGGCCACATTGCGCAGGCTTTTGTTTTGTATGAAGAATTGATTTTGCGGACCGGCTGTTTTGTCGAGCACTTTCATATCGCCGCCTTTGCGGTCTTCGTAGTTGAGTGTGTAACCCAATATCACGGTGGACTTTTCTCCCCCGTATAAAAACACGCGAGGGTGAATGAATACGCTTCTTACCTGGGGTACATCTGAAAAGCCATCATTGTTTACGTCAACTGCTTTTTGATTTGTACTACCTGCAAAAAGGGTATAACCGGCTTTTTGATTCCTTCCCGAGAAGAAAAAGTTCAGGTTATTTTCTTTCAGCGTAGAACGGTTAAGTGTGAAACTTCTCTCCGGTGCACCCAGCTTAGGTTTTTTAGATACCAGGTTGAGCATACCGGCGATGGCACCGCCACCATACAAAGTAGAGCTCGAACCTTTTACCAGTTCTACTTGTTGCAGATCGAGCGGTGGTATCTGCAAAATGCTAAAGCTGCCCGAGTAGCCTCCGAACAGCGGAATACCATCGCGCAGTAGCTGCGTATATTTTCCCTGCAATCCTTGTATGCGCATATCGGCATTGCCGGTGGCGGCATTGGTTTGCTGTATTTGTATGCCTGCGATATCGCCCAATAAGCTAACAATATTGCCTGGCTTGATGCCATTCTCTTCGTGCATTTCTTCGGCGCCCAGTACTTCTACTTTGGTAGGCAGGTCTTCAATGCGCGAGTTGGTGCGTGAGGAAGAAACAACGATTACTTCCGATTCGCCTTCGAATGGTTTTTTCGAGGGAGTGAGGGTTGTGTCTTTTCTGGGTTGAGGAAGAATAGTATCTTTTTTTACTGGGACAGGGACTGTTTTAACGGTATCGGTTTTTTCCTGCGCAAGAATGATTGTTGTGGGAAGGAGTAAGTATAGTATTACGATTGCTTTTTTCATTGCTCATTCAATTTGATAAGGCCCCCGCTGTCACGGCTTGTTCGTTACAAGCGAGGGCCGTTTATTTACATCAGTTTACCATCGGAAGCCAGTTTGGCTTCTTTGGTTTTTCCGCCTTTCACCTTGTATTCGATCTCAAAATAGTGTTGTCCATTTTTGGTTTCTATTTTATAGATTGCTGCAATGGTGGCGTCAGTGTGCGCTTTTTTAAACCCATCCAGTACAGCTTGTGGTGCGGCGCTTTGCGGGATGGCCATTTCGGTTTCCAGCCATTCTCCCGAAGCGGAGAAATTGGCTGATCCTTTTTTGCTATCCAGCACAAATGATGCCTCATATTCGTGCTTGTTTTCTTTATCCCACTTCACTTCTTTGGCGTTGGGGAATTGCTGGCGGAATGCTTTCTCCGCCGCTTCGGTTGGTTTGGTGTTTTGTGCAAACGCAACGGTAATGAGGCCCATGTATATGAGCATCATTGAAAAAATATTTTTCATGATCTGATTGTATTAGTTGAAATAAATAATAAGCTACCGCACGGCGATGTTGCCGGTGGCATTTTTAATACGAGTAAAGGGACTTACTTATGCGTGAGCCGGGGGATGAAATATACCGGGGCGATAATCCTGGGGAATGTAATCTGTGTTGGTAACGGGTACCAGCGTTGCAGGAACAAGGGGTTGTTCCAGGGTGATCTCGGTAACCGGCTGTTGGTAAAGGGTGCCGGTTTGTATTTGAACGACCAGGTTGGTATCATCCGGGTGTTTGGGCTGTGGCGGTTGGTCTTCCTTGTCATTTTCCAGTGCCATGCCGGCCGATAAAAAGTTTTCGGCTATAAATTCCACAAAATTGGTGTCGCCATCCATGTTGAGGCAGTTGTGATAGACTGCCTGGAGGGATGTTACATCATCGTAATTGGCATAGGGCATTACCAGGGTGGATAATGAGAACAATACCAGGGTGATTATGATGAGCGCTTTTTTCACTGATGGAAAGGTAAGCCTTATCTTTTAGCCAGGCATCCTGGAAATATACTTTTCAATTTCTTTAATTTGGTCGAGCACCTGTTTGGTGGTGGGTTTGCAGGCTTTGGCTTTGCGGAAGAAATCTTTGGCGGCGCGGAACTCACGCTTGTTCATGAATATCTGGCACATGCTCAGGTAAGCTACTGCTTCGCTTTCTTTATCGGGTATACCGGCGCGGATGGCGGCGCGGATATAGGATTCGCCTTGTTTCAGGTCGCCACGTTGCATGGCCATCATGCCCAGTTGCAGTTTATTGGCGCCTTCGGCTTCGGGCATGGGTGCGCCGAGCTCGGTACTTTTCTTCAGGTGTTTTTCGGCGGTGTCGAAGTCCTGCTTCATCATGGCCAGGTTACCCTTGATGGTGTAATAGGTAGAGCGTACGGGTTTGAACAGCAGGCCGGGAAACCAGATGGTATTGAGTATTCTTTCTACTTCTTCAATATTGCCTTGTTCCATGGGTTCCTGTATGAGGCGCAGCGGACCAATGAAGAAATGGCTGAACAGGCCTATTACGGCTACGAAATACAAGGGGAAAGTGGGCCAGAATCCGGTTCCGGTAACATTGAGCACTACAGCCACTACCAATAGCAACAAACTCAGCCAGAAACGGTATTTGATGATGATATTATAAAACTTCATAGTCCATTTTGAGGCTGCAAAGATATAATACTTCCGTCATCCCGAGCAACGTCATCCTGAGCGAACGAAGTGAGTCGAAGGGGTAGCCGAGGGATCTCATTAAATTTTCAGCAATTAATTTATGATCTATCATCATTGATCTCGATCCAGTACCCATCTGGGTCTTGCAGCCAGATCTGCAGGATGCCATCGGGCCTGCGGGTAATGCCTTCCTCTTTTCCCGACACATCTTCCCATTTAATATGGTATTCTTTCAGCTTGGCAGTAAAAGCCCTTACCGAGGGCACGCTGAAGCAGATATGGTTGTTCTTAAAATGTTTGATGGGCGCATCCGCTCCCTGGATGATGTGGAGGGCGCTGTGCGGACCAATGCGCATCCAGATGTGTTTGCCATCGTGGAAGGGTTCGGAGATGGTGTCGAGGCCAATGATGTTCTGGTAGAAGTTGCCTGATTTTTGCAGGTCTACCACGAAAATGGCCAGGTGGTTGATATTGGCTTTAGCGCGATTGTCCTGGGCGGTGGCGGATTGCGTGCAGCAGCCTGCAACCAGTAATGCCAGGAGCATAGTGAGCAGATAGTTACGGTTCATTCCCATAGGTTTAGACCTCAAATTACGTAATCGTCGGTTAATTCGTACATTATCTCCCTGTGAATAAGATAATCCATTATTTTTGCAGCCGCTGAAACCGGATGGTATTGTGTTTCAGCAGGTTTGGTCCCGTAGTTCAATGGATAGAATAGAAGTTTCCTAAACTTTAGATACAAGTTCGATTCTTGTCGGGACTACAAAAGCCCACTAATAGTGGGCTTTTTATTTAACAGAATTCTTTAATTCCAATAATGAGCAGCTATTAACAAGATAGCTACGATTCTATTCAACGCCATCTTCTTATATCAAAATATGGTTAGTGTTTAAAACGATCTTGTAGTTTTAACGATTTTATCCATTAATTTAAGCTTCTTATCTTGTTTGTACAACTCGAGATTAACAACCTTGGCTTCACCAACATGAACATGCCTTGACCTATCCTGTTCTTTTGCATGAGCCAAAGATGAATGTTTGCTGTTGTTTTCATTTTGCTTCATTGCCAAAAAAATTTTTCTCTGTTAAAGAATGTATTGCTTGTTGTTCTAAAGTTGGTAAGGCTTGCAAAGATAATTGAGATTTTGGATTATAATAGTCTCCAAATTCACTGATCAGCTTACCGTCCACATCTTTCCGAGGTCTGTTCATTAAAAAGAATTCCAAATACCTACGGGGAGCAACGCCATCATACATTAAAATCTTAACTTTTTCTTTTCCGTTCTCTTGAACACCCTCACTCTCTGTCAACGAATCATAATGCAATGGCATCGACAAACTTTTTATATAAGGTTCAATGTAGTAAATTTCCTGTATGCCTGCAACAACAATATGACGAGCACAATTATGACATGGATAAGTTGTGCAAAAGAGCTTTCCGCCGATCATTTTGCTTCCTGCCAATTGACTGCCAATTATTATGGCATGCATTTCTGCGTGCACAGCTCGTGAAAACTCGATCAAATCTTTCACCTTGGTATTCTTGCGAATGATTTTTCTTAGAAGCTGATATATTTGGTGTTCTTTGCCTATTTTTACTCCATTAAGTAGAGATCCAACTACCTCCTCATTTAATACTATTGCATCTAGTATATCATCGGCGAGAATATCTTTTGTACGATCATTACTACAATACCCCCACAATTTGCATCGATTATCATGCAAATCACTCTCTGAATAAAGGTTGCCGCCATACTTTGGAACGTCATTCCAACCTCTTGAGATTACCTCACCCTTTTGGTTTGTTATTGAAGCACCAACCTGACGTGATAGACACGCCGAATTTCCCGCTGCGGATTGAGCTTCATACATTGCGATTTCATCTGGCGTTGGGGTTATTATCTGACTCTCGAAAATTATATTTAGATAACGCGATACCTTGTCGCTTAAATTGTCAATATTTTCAGAAGACACACGCATAAAAAAGTCTCCTTCAACAAAGGTATTTCTTACGTTTTGACCATATTGAATATTTTCATATTGATCTGTATTTATAATGTTGTTTACTTCGTCGTTTGATAGGTTTTTCTGAAGCAGGTTTTTCTTTCTCTCGTCTAATGGAGAAAAGATGCTGAAGAAATAAAATATATCTCGATACAACTCTCGCAATAATTCTAACTCTTCCTTATTCTTTATTGAATCGATAATGAAGCACCATCGCCTACTTCTCAATTGTTCGATGGGCTTAGGCTCCTGTTCATCATGTCGGCTAAGATGTATATCGTTGATTGCAAGTTCTGCCATTATTTGTGCCCCAAACTTTCGTCTAAGTTCATTACCGCCTTGTATCTTGTTCATCAACATAGTATAAGCTTTTGTCTCTCCTGCTTTCTCTTGTGGCATATCTCGGAAATAAGTATTTATATAGTTACTGAGCTTTAAACGCTTTACCTCATAACCATAATTGTCTTTGAGAAGAGACTCAATTTTAGCAATGACAGGCTCACGCAAAGAGCCTATGGGAGCACATACAGCAAATATTAACTCTTCCGTATAAGTATTTCGGATTTTTGCCTTGGTGCTTATTGTTATTTCAGTTCGTTTCGCATCATCTACTGATGCTTGAGTTAGTTTTTTAGCAAGCATAACAGAAAATAGTTATTAAGAAATTGAGGTTAATTTGTAAAACTCTTTAACAGACACGTAGGGGATATATGAAAATAATACTTTGTTTTGTATTTCAAAGCAGTATCGAAATCTCCCTCCTATTGACAGCCCCTTGGGAGCATAATAACCAATCATTTAAAATTTAAATGCTGCTAACGAATTATGAAATAATAGTAATTTTACATATTTTGCCCTTAAAACCAACTGTTTGAGTAGTCCGCTTGCCACATCTCAAAACATAAACTTTGGTCAGCACATTTTGCCGGTCAAAAGAGTTGAGATTTTCACTCCAGATGAGTGGGAATCATTTATTGAAGAGTGGCTAGATGTAAAAAAAACCACTTACAAATCGGTCGAACGATTAGCCGGGGCAGGCGACAAAGGAAGGGACGTAGTTGCCAAAACTGCTGATGACATTACTGCGGATCATACCTGGGATTGTTACCAATGCAAGCACTACAAGAATCCATTGACCCCTTCTGATGTTTGGGTTGAAATGGGTAAACTCATTTATTACACTTTTAAGAAAGACTATTCTGTTCCCAGAAAATATTATTTCACTGCCCCAAAAGGTTGTGGCACCAAGCTATCGTCCCTCTTAAATGATCCGGCTGAATTAAAAAAGCAGTTTGCCGCTGCTTGGAAAGATAAATGCGAGGAAAATATCACCGTAACAGAAAAGGTAGAACTCAATGGTGAGCTGTTGGCCTATTTTAACACGTTCGACTTTTCCATCTTTACAAAAGCCTTAATAAAGGATATCATTGAAGAGCACAAAAAACACGCAAACCACCTAACAAGATTTGGTGGGGGATTGCCCCCACGACCAGTCATTGACGAAAAAGATATTCCTGCTACTATTCAAAAGACTGAGTCCACATATGTCAACCAGCTGTTAAAAGCTTATGAATCAGATTGTTCAGGCCAGTTCAACGATGTTACAGAGCTACCTTATAACTATGCATCTCATTTTAAGCGGGCCAGGATTTCTTTCCACCACGCAGAGCAACTCCGCAACCTGTATAGAGACAGTTTGCCACCTGGGACTTTCGAATGTTTTCAAACCGAGATTTACGATGGCACCGTTAATATTTTTGAAGAAATCCATTCTAACGGTTATGCAAAAGTAAAAGCGGTAGAGTTGCAGGCGAGTTTGGTACAGATCAGTTCGAACCCGTTAAAAGACGTAAGTATACAAAAAGACAAAATCGGTATCTGCCACCAATTATGCAATGAGAGCAAATACCAATGGATAAAATGACAGCCATATACCCTTTCAATAATAGAATAGAAACCGGATTACGTTCCCTGTTTATCCTTACCTATTGCTATCCTAGGACGTTCGATCTGGATTATCTCGTATGCCTCGATTACCTCTGCGTGCACAGCGGCGATTTTGACAAGAACATGCCTAGCCTGCATGCTGCAACACCCAATCGCGGAGGTGAAATTTATGTACATCGGGCGATTATAGAAGAGGGTTTGAATCTACTGTATGCAAAACATCTGGTTCACAAATGCTACCTACAGACCGGCATCGAGTATAGTGCAACGGAAGAGTCCGCGCCGTTTATTGACAGCATGGGTTCTGAATACTGCAAAAGACTACATGTACGTTCCACGTGGATTAAACACACAATTAGTTCCAACTCAAAAACGGAACTTGAAAAAATGATAAAACAACAGGCAACCGATTTTCTTTTTCAAGTATTGCGCTAATGAAAAACGGATTCATAATTACAGAACTGAGATTGATGGGGCCAATGATGCCTCCTGCCTTTGTTAAATTCAGCAGAGGGCTCAATGTAATTTCAGGGCCTTCCAATACTGGAAAGACGTATATCTTCCAGTGCATTAATTACATGCTAGGTAGCTCTCAACGCCCAAAAAGTATCCCCGTTGCTTCCAACTATTCGCACTGCTATCTGGAAATTCTAACTCACGACGATCGCATCCTGACATTGAAATCAGATCTGCGAGGCGGGGATTTTCATTTGTTTGAATGTGCCATAGATGCCATAGGAAATAATCGTCAGCACCAGGCATTGCATAGGAAGCACGATGACAAAAACACAGAGAATATTTCAGCTTTCTTGCTGAATCTTTGCGGCATCTCGAATAAGCAGATCAAGATCAACGCCACCGGCAAAAAAAGAGGGCTTTCTTTCAGCGATTTACGCAAACTTCAACTGATCGACGAGGTTCGCATCATCACGGACAAGTCTCCGTTGGTAACGGGTCAATATACAACCGAGACTGCAGAAAAAAGCGTAATCAAGTTCTTGGTTACTGGCAATGACGATGAAGCATTGATCGAAGCACTTTCCAAAGACGAGATCAAACACCGCAAAGGGAAAATCGAAATGCTACAAGAGTTGATTGATGAATCAGATCGTCAAATTAATGCCATTGGAATAACAGATTATGAAGATGATCAGCTAAAAAAGATCGAGCAATCTATCAGTTCGTTGAATGAGGAGTTAAAAAATCTCTCCAGCATCAATGATCAGCTTACTCAAAAAAAGAATGTACTGGAAGCAACCTCTATCAAAGAGTCCAATATCAAAAGCGATTTTCAACTGACACAGGCACGAAGTACAATTCTGGCTGCCCAGTATGAATCAGATGCACTTCGTTTACAAGGCACTATTGAAGCGTGCCAGATGTTGAATGAAACAAACGGCGGCGAGAAGCATTGCCCGGTATGCAACTCGGTGCTGGATGACAAAGGTAGTGAAATCGACTTGTCTGAAGTCCTGAATGCATGTTCGATTGAGCTACAGAAACTTGACTTTTTGCGCCGTGAGCTAACCGAATCACAGGCATTGCTTTCAGGTGAGATTGCAGAATGTGACAATAACATTAAAGGTTATCAGGCACAAATCGTAGAAACCGATAAAGAGTTGGAAGAAGTTGTAACAAGCAAGATCAACAACAACCTGGCACAGATAGCACAGCTTCAAATCACTAGCAATCGACTTAAAAAATATGAGTCGCTACAGCAGCGAAAGTTAGAACTACTTAGCTCAAGGGATGCCATTGCAAGCACTATTTCAAAACGAAGGAAGTCTTCAAAAGATGGCAACGCAGAATCGTTATCATCATTTATCTATCCGTTATGTGAACAGGTTAAGAAAGTTTTGGGTGCCTTAAAATATCCGGGGCTAACGAATGTCTCTTTCAATGAATCCACACTTGACTTCCTGATAGCTGGGCAGGACAGAGAATTAAGCGGCAAAGGTTTTCGTGCCATAGTATACGCAGCGTTTGTAATAGCGCTTCACCAACTCGTAACGGAAAGACACGGTATGCCTGTTTCCATAATTGACTCACCATTGGTGACATACCGGAAACCCGATGCAGACAACGAAGACATTCCGATAGATATGGCAATGGATTTCTATCGCTATATTGTGGCCAGTGAAATTGAACAGGTGATCATCATGGAAAACGAAGAGCCTCCCACAGACATCGAACAAAAAATAAATCACATCATTTTTACCCAGTCAAATGATGGTCGATATGGTTTTATACCCACTTAATACAACGAGAGGTTAGTTAAAAAAAGGTCAGATGGAATTATTAAATTTCTATTTCACTAAATACAACAACCCGCTACGATTATTGCTGACAGTTGCGCATCTGGTAACCATTGCTCTGCTGTGTCAGTACATACTGCATGAAGCTGGTTATCCTGCGATTGTTCCTTTAGATATCAAGCTGGCCAACTTTTTTACTTTTATTCTGTCAGGTTAGGTATTAATTCCTCGACTAATTTTCCTGTTATTATTCACCATCATGGAGCTGGGGTATACATACGGATATGCCTTCCAGTTTTGGTTGGTGTGGAAATTCTGGTTAAGCAAGCGTCATTCTGTAGGTCACATTTACTGCCAACCTCTTTGGTAAACTCTGCTGTGCATACTATTTACTCATACCGGTAATAGATATAAGGTGTGAAGCTTCATGATTCTGCATCTTTGTAATAAATGCAGCCTCTAACATTTCTTCCATAAAATGACAGAAATGCAACAAATCCACCCTATCCTCAGAACTGGTATATAATGTACTGTTGGTAACACAAGCTAACTCCACCCATTCTTTTAAATATTGCTTGGCAGTTGCAAGCGTATACTTTTCAAAGAAACAGGTAAACACCTTATGCGGGCATTGCAATATTTCCCTCTCCAGACGGAAGGGTTGGGAATAAGATACTTGGGCTGTGGAACAAGTCTTCATGATTCAATGTTTTAATACTCAAAAATAAAGTAAATATGCTTTATAAGTATAAATAAATGCTTTTATTTTATAAAATACACCCTTAAAAGGGTATTTTAGGTATAAATACATAATCTACATTATCCCTATTTTACACAGAAATATACTTATAAAGCTGTTTTATGGGGCAAGGATACAATAGAATCAAAGCCGTTTTAGCTGAAAAGGGGCGGAATAATAATTGGCTGGCTGAACAATTAAACGTGAATATTAATACTGTTTCGAAGTGGTGCACGAATAACATGCAACCAACCGTTGAACGCTTATTTGAAATTGCGAAAGTGCTTGATATAAATGTGCGTGAGCTACTAGTAAGTACAAAATAGTACCCTGAAATCAGTGAAAGTAAAAGTTGGCCTATCGGCATATTATACTCTTACTTTCATTGTTGTTTTGTCAGACTATAATATGACTTTAACTGTTTCAACAAAGTGCATTCTTTGATGGTAACCTGCAAATACTAAAACAAGCTCCCTTGCACCGTCGCAGTAGCCTGAGGAAATTTGGCGTGAAAAGTGCCGATGATTAGAAATGGATTAGGAGATACCATTTGAAAATTCTTAGCTGTACCTAAATACAAATAGAGGTCCTTGGTACGGGCAAAATCATTTATGTATTTGTGGCGGACATCGGCAATGGCTCTAGCTTCTGCATCTGGCAACTCTTGAAGCACATATTTGTCATAACACTTCCAGTAGAGTTGACCCAATTCCCAATCTTCAATCATCAGGGTAGCCTGCTTTCCTTTTTCATCAGTAAACACATAGGAAAATTCATACGGGAGTTTTCGAACAACTTTAGGTCGGTCCTCAATAGCAGATTCAAAAATGCTCAATTGCTGTAATGAAGCCAGCTTTTCCTTATCCCATTCTCTAGTACATGACTTCACTTTCATATCAAGCACCTCCTTTGGTTTAAACACTGCAAGTGAAGTGCCTATGCTTTTATCCTTCGCTTCAGCAATGAGTTGGGTAAGGTTGGTATACACCTTTTTCATCACGAACTTTCTGCGTTCATCCCAACTTCCCCCATCCGCTTCTATATGACCAACAATATCAATTTCTGAATCATGCGAATACGGACGGTAACTTTCGGGCCTGAAATCGCTGGTATTCTTAACAAGGTCCAGCTCTATCCATTGATACTTACTGTATTGTTGCGAATAGGCTTTTTTTCTGAACTGAACCGGATAGATCCTGATCCAACTCCCATCCTCCAGGAAACCTGCCGTGCAAACCAATTCATCATATTTAGTAGAAATGGTTGGATAAGTTTTTACAGCAATCAGTACCCTGGTTTTGGCCATCAAATGTGTTTTAGTGAATAATGCCATCCGGCAAGATGGGTAATAGATTCTGCCAGGTGTTTACGATGACATTGGCATATATTGGCTTCAAAGCATGTTAATGCTATTCTTTTTTTCTCCTTAAGCAAGTCGAGTATCAGCTGTTGCGTTGAACCAGTTGCTGCAAGCGTACGCTCACGATAGCCACAAAACAGTTCGTCATAATCGTGCTGATCTTTCAGTTCTTTTCTTTCGGCAGACTGGATGCCCACTTCCGGGAAATGCCTGTATTCAATGTTCAGGCTTTCACAAAAACGTATCAACTGACTTTTTGAGAAACCGTATTTCTGGCTCAGCGGATTATTCCGTACATCTACCAGTACTTTTACATCGTTTTTAATTAACCTGTTCAGGTAAGCTTCGAGGCTAATGCCTTCGTACCCAATAGTGAAAAGAATTGTATCATTTCCCTTCGGAGATGATGCACTTACTTTCTCCATCTCCTCAGTACTGAGTAGCTCTTTCGCCTTTAAGCTATTAATTGCGTAGTAAGGGTAATGCAAATAAGTATGTTTCATCAATCCATCTGCATCCGTATCTTTATACAACCCATATACTTGCTTTACAAGATTCTGGTCAACCTCAGTCAGCGATTTGAGATAAGACAGCTGGTCTTTTTTTGTAAAGCTTGTTGTATCCTCGGAAATAAACCCATGTTTGACCATCGCGGTCAGGTCTGCGTTAGCAGAATAGGAATACGATCCATATTTATACGGAATAAACCCGTAAACTGGTTTTGCTTGCCGGTTGGTTACCAGGAAAAGAATCTTCTGTAGGTTGATTTTTCCCAGGTTACCTCCGAAAACCTCCAAAATGCTCATTATCAACTTTCTGCGATAAAACATATAGACAAAGTTACCCGGATTAGACCAGTCCTCATAACTTATAACGCTTCAAATGGAAAATTATAGAATAACATAAAGACGGTAACACGTATTAATACTGTATCTACTACCGTTCCCGCTACTGCCATGTATCTGGCGGCGGATCACCATCCTGTACCGAGCCTCCGGGATACAGGAGCGGTTGCGCTGATTATCTCTCCAGGGTAACTCTATGGTATGGCAAAGGCTGTTGGCACTACTGGCGAAGCAACGGAACTAACTTATTCGCCAATATCTCAGCACTATGGGTGCCGTACTGTAGCATAGTGCACCACATCCACCACACTGTGGACGCCCTACTGGAGTATAGTGCATCACATCCACCACACCGTGGGCGCCGTACTGGAGCATAGTGCACCACATCCACCACACTGTGGGCACCGTACTGGAGTATAGAGTACCACATCCACCACACTGTGGACGCCGTACTGGAGTATAGAGTACCGCATCCACCACACTGTGGACGCCGTACTGGGGTATAGAGTACCGCATTCACCACACTGTGGACGCCGTACTGGAGTATAGAGTACCACATCCACCACACTGTGGACGCCCTACTGGAGTATAGAGTACCGCATCCACCACACTGTGGACGCCGTACTGGAGTATAGAGTATCACATGCACAGTGTGGTGGAGTTGGCCATTTGAACACAATGGAGCAACTTAAGCATTGATTTACAATTCAAGTGAGTGGGTAGAAGAATAAAGTTATCTGAGAATGTTTAAACGTCATTGAATTGATCAATTTAAAAAGCGGAGACACACTGGTTGATATCGGTGCAGGATATGGCTACGTAACTAAACCTGCCCATTATTTTGGGGATCAAAATCTACCATCCATTCAATCCCATATTTGTCTCTAAACATGCCAAAATAGGAGCCCCAGGGACTATCTGAAATTGGCATTTCAATTTCCCCACCCGCTGAAAGCCCATTAAATAGCTTGTCAGCTTCGGCTTTGCTTTCTGCACTGATAACAATTTTACTTCTGTTTTCTCTTTCATTTGTCCGTCCCATACTTTCCGGAACATCATTGGCCATTAAAACACTTTTACCGATGGGCAAAGCAATGTGCATTATTTTGTTTGCCTCATGTTCTGGTATTGGAAATTCAGGACTTGACAGATCTTTGAAACGGATAATTTTTGCGAAATCTCCGCCAAATACTGATCTATAAAAATTGAATGCTTCTTCAGCATTGCCATTAAAGTTAATGTGTGGATTGATGAGTGCCATGATTTTTATTTTTCTCTTTTTATGAATGGGATAATCTATTCAATTTGTATATCGACTCCTTTTTTAATTATTATTCATTTTAGCATGAGAGTAGCTAATAACTCTTGAAAGTTTCCAACCATTTTCTGCCTTTTGCCAAACTTGTATAAATTTATAAGTGCCACTTAGATGCTCACTTTGTCCAGGATTTGGATGATAAAAATTATGAGTATATCAACCCCTTAATTGTTGGACGCATTAAGGTTAAAATAATGAGGCGGGGTTAATAGATAAAAATTCCTCCCATGGCAACCCAGCTTTGCCAACTAACAGTATCTTATGAGGATGGAACTGTTTTTTAAACTGTTCCATCCCTGAAGTGGCTACGTCCCCCCCACTTTTAATTTCGATACCTATCACCTTACCACGTTTCTCGATCACAAAATCGACCTCCGCATCGCGGTGCCGCCAATAATGCACATTGAAATTTTCTGTAAGTGCATGATTAACAAGGTGTGCACCTGCAGAAGATTCTACTATTCTTCCCCACATAGTTGCATCCCCACGGATTTCCCTGAATAGTTCTGCCCGTTGAGCACTGATCAATGCAGTATTATGCACCTGGAATTTGGGACTTGAAGCCCGTTTGCGTACAATATCTGCTGCATAAGCTTCTATGCCTCCGAGCAAGCCTGCGGTATTCAGCAAATCGAGGTAATGTGAAAGGGTGGTAGTGTTGCCCGCGTCTTGCAACTGGCCCTGCATCTTTGTATAAGAAAGTATTTGACCCGAATACAGGCATCCTATTTCAAATAAACGTTTCAATAACGCCGGCTTATCTACCCTGGTAAGCATCAGTATATCTTTAGATATACTTGTTTCTATCAAAGAATGGCTGATGTATTGTTTCCACCTTTCTTCATCTTCAATCAGTGTTGCAGAACCCGGGTAGCCTCCAAACCATGCATATTGATCGGCGCTCCATCCAAACGCAGCCTGCATTTCGGGAAAGCTCCAATGTCCCAGGTAAGTACTTTCAAAGCGGCCAGCCAATGATTCTGATAAACCCCGCTGCATTAGCAAACGTGATGAGCCCAGCAAAATCACTTTAATATTGACCGCTTTCCGGGTATCTTCATCCCATAAACGTTTCACCACTTCACTCCAGTTATCTATCTTCTGAATCTCATCAATCACCAAAAGAAATGCCGGAGAGTTGGCTTGCTGCATTTTCAACCGGGCGGTTTCCCAAATCTGCTCAATCCAGGTGGTATTTGCAGAAGGGATGGCATCGGCAGATTCAAACAAATCAGGCAGCGCCATTTTCTTCACTAATTGAGTCACCAGTGTGGTTTTGCCTACTTGTCTCGGCCCAGTGAGCACCTGGATAAACTTCCTTTCTTCCTGAATACGCCTTATAAGTACCTGTAAATGAGGTCTTTCAAACATAATCGACAATTTACTCAATACAATGAGTAAAATTACTCAATAGTTTGGAAAACTCCCGTGAAACGGGTGAAATAAAGTTGACTTATCTGATTCAGAAATGATGGGTATGGCAGAGACTGACAGTACCCCCCTTCAAAAGCGCCTCGATTGGCTATCCCAGGTTGAAACGCATTTCCGCCATGTGTTTGGCGAACCCTGTTTTTTCATCTGCTTCCGTAGCTTTCCTTACTGTAATTGCTTCCATAAAATTTGTGTTTTACTGGGGTTCCCGGTTAAGCTGTACAATCCGTTTGGCAGGTCATAGGAAGCGGCTTCCTGGTTGTTTCATATCGATAATTTTAAGAGCGCGCATCAAGACTCCATCTGTAATCGTTCAGCGTTGATAAAAGGAAACTTCCGGCACTCAGTGTAAAAACAGAGTAACTAAGAGGAGAAACGATCCCAAAAGAAATGGTCATGGAAACAGCAAACAACAAGGAAAGTACACCGCTACCCAGCGCAGCCAGCCGTGTCCACTTTCCCAAAAGGAGTAACACGCCGAAAGCAATTTCTCCAATAGTTGCCAGCACTGCGAATACAGAGGCAATAGACGTTGGTAAGAAACCCATTACTTCGGTCGCATACTTTAAGAAGGTTTCCCAATTGCCCCATGAAATATGCTTGCCGCCCGGCGGGCCCCACACGCCGAGGCGGTCCAGACCCGGTACCAGGTAGCCAATACCAATGGCAATACGTAAATACAGTTGGCTGATTTGAGCAGATTTTTTCATAGCAGGTTTTATTCGTTGATAAATATTCTTTCTGATTCCTGCAATAAAAGTAATACTACCCTGGCATACCTTAGTGGCCCAGATTCAACTAGAATAAATAATATACAAACAGGCCTGCTTGAAACGCAGGCCTGTTTGATCAATCGATAAAATCTTATACCGTAAGCCCCGCTTCTGCACCAAACGCATGGTCAATCAAAACCTTCCAGGTGCCATCTTCCTGTTGCTTCATCACTTCCACTCCTTTGGCGCTCACCTTCGTTTCATCTCCTTCTGTGATGCTCCACTCCGATCTGCCTACTGCAACATCGCCGGATTGAAGGCAATACACAGTTTTAATTTCCATCTTCCCCTTAATGGCGAGGATAGCTTTTACTGCATCGGTGAATTGCGCTTTCCCCGATACCGGACTGCCGGGTGCAGCTACGATAATTCCGTTTACATCGTACATGCTTAACACCGTATCGATGTCGCCCGTGTTATAGGCTGCCGCCAGCATGGCATGCGTGTCTGTTGCTTTTTTAGATACAATCATAATGATAGTTTTTAAATGAATTAAAGAATAGAAGAAAAGTTTGCTTTTTCAATAACCTTTTGTGACAGCTCTCCCGCTTTCTTATATGTTTTATTGAACAGGAAAGGCCCCATGCTGGCACGTTTCACGCCAAGCTTATTCAGTGTATCAAAATCGGGAAGGCCTGGTATGCACATAACGTTGATGGGTAATTGGGTATTGCTCACTGCTTCATTGATATCCTCTTCCCGGCTGATGCATGGCAGGAAAACGCCGTCGGCCCCGGTTGCTTCATACATCTTTAACCGGCTGATCGTTTCCTTGGGCGCATCTTTTACATGGAGGATATAAGTGTCGCAACGGACATTGATGAAAAGAGACAGGTTTTTAGCAGACAGCCCGTCCTTAATGAATTCAATCGTTTTTGCAAATGCAGCTGCTTTTTTCAAAGAACGCTTTGATTGAATGATCTCAGAATCTTCGATATTAACGCCGGCTACGCCCAGCTCAGCCAACTGCTGCATGTTTGCAAAAATCTGCTCATTGGTTTTCCCATACCCCATTTCCATATCAACGGTTACCGGAACATGTACAGAAGCCAGTATCCGTTTAATGATCAGCAGGTAGTCTGAAAACAACATTCCTTCTCCATCTTCATAGCCCAGGCTGGCAGCTACAGCCGCGCTGGATGTACCAATGGCAGGAAATGCATTTTCCTGGAAAAGCTGTGCACTCCTGGCATCCCAGGCGTTCGGGAGTACGAATAAATGATTCGCCTGGTGCAGTTTCTTGAATTGTTCAAAATTTGATGACATGATTTTCTATTTATGCACAAAGTTGGACAAGCATAAAAAAGAAAAATTGTACAAAACGGAACAGCTTATTTATTGGGAGAAGCGAGTACAGCCGTAGTATTGGCAAAATCGTATCCAGACGGTACCGCACCGGTAAAACGCCTGAACTCTTTTATGAAATGCGATTGATCGAAATAACCACATTCGTACGCAATAGAAGTAAGGGATTGGTTTCCTTTCGATAGGAGTAAAAGACTGTTCTGAAAACGGTTGATCTTACTATATAGTTTGGGTGTAAGCCCTGTGTATTGCAAAAATATTTTTTGAAGATACCTGGAACTAATTCCATACCTGGAGGCCACATTTTCAATGTTATCAAAAAAATCCTCCTGCTTCAATTCATGCATCACTTGCTTCACAAGGGTTATTTTATCGATCTTCCCGCCCATTAACAACTTGTTCAACAGAAAAGCTTCCACGCAATCAATTCTTTTCGCTAACGATTCTGCTTCGAGCAGTTGTAAGTGCAGTTCTTCAATGGGTTTCCCCAGTACATCTGTAAGGTTCAGGATCTTGTCGTTGAACAACTGAATATCTTCTTGTAAAAAAACAGCAGCCGAAAAGGGGTAGAACCGGATACCCAGCATGCAGTTTTTACCAACCGTTCTAAAAGAAAGCGGGTCCAGGACCTGTCCCCATAGTTCAACTTTCGGAGTAGCTGCAAATGCACCATTTGCCTTTGTTTCCCACTGAATACCGCTTAGATTAAACATCACTTCAACACAGCCAGTGGCAAAAGCCTTATCCTCCATTACAGTATCTGTGTCAGATTCGTAAATGTAATAGCATTGAACATATTTCTTCAATGCTTCAGAAGGTATGTATTCCTTGTAATGCAACCGGTAGTATATCAGTCTATCAGCAAATCATTAGCAAAGTTATGCCATGGGGCAAAGTGCACATTGTAAAAATCGGAACAAATTGATCATTGAAAGTTACCAAAAATTGGTAACTTTACGCAAACTAGTATGATGAGCCGTAATACATCAATATCGCTGGGAGATCATTTTGAGCATTTTGTTGACAACAGGGTCTCAACCGGTAGATTCAAAAATGCCAGTGAAGTAGTTAGAGCAGGGCTTCGCCTTTTAGAAGAAGAAGAAAATAAAATCATTGCGTTGAAACGAGCAATTGAAGACGGGATTGAAAGTGGATTAGCCAAAAACTTTGACGCGAAAAAGCATCTTCAAAAGCTAAAAGCTGGCAAAAGAAAAAATGGCTAATTATATTCTCACTAATAAAGCCGTAGAAGACCTTTCTAAAATTTGGGATTACACCTTTGAAGTTTGGTCAGAAACACAAGCGGACAGGTATTACCAGATGGTATTAGATTATTGCCAGGACTTGGCAGATTCAACCATATCCGGGAAGCACTATCCTGAAATAAGCAAAGATATATTTGGGTGCAGAGCAGGTCAGCATATTATTTTTTACAGGTCTTCGACAAAGTACAAAATCGAGATCATCAGAATCTTGCATGCCAGAATGGATCTCAGAAAGAGGTTATCGGAAACCAGTTAACCATACCAATACACTCTATAACAGGAATATAAGTCAAAAAGGGCTATTTCCTGATCATCTTACTAACATTTAAACATACTGCGGCGCAGCCTTCTCTGCCTTATTATTTGATGTGATAAAACGCTTTGTCAACCATTTCCTCACCGGCTCATCGTACAATTTTAAGCAGGCATAGGCTAACGCTACTGTTATAACAAGCACCCCAACAGCTACAGCCACCAATTGAAAAGAGCCTCCGGATGTGCCGGCCAATATCGATTTATGATTCGATACCCAGGCCATGAACATATAAATAAATGGGTAGTGTATGATGTATAAAGGATAAGAAATATCACCGAAGAACTTGCAGACCTTTGCAGCAATCCCTTCTTTCAACTCACCGCTTGCACCCAGGTAAACGATGAGCGGAAAAGCAATTACTACACAAAGCGCATCGTACAGTCCGTTCTGCCACAACTGATTGCTCCCGCCCACTCTTGGTACGGCCAGCACAACGAGCAGGAGCAAACTGCACCAGGTAAAAGCGTTTTTTACATGCGTAAGTTTCGCCACACGGTTCAGCAAAAGGCCAGCTAAAAACGGATACAGCAAACGCGTAATTCCGATCCGGAACTGGGCCGGCTCAACAGACCATCCGCCAATTAGGTCTCCATTAGGACTGGTTACTGCAAGATGAACAAGGGCCACACCGGCGATCAGCACGAGCACGGAAAGCAACCGGTTAGAACATTTGCGAATAAAAAGGGCATACAGGATATTGCCAACATATTCAAAGAACAAAGACCAGGCGGGTCCGTCGAGCGGGTGCATCTCCTGCCAGCCCCTGATGTCAAGCGAGAGCGGAACGGGCAATAGCGTAAACCCAACGAACATAACCAGCAACAATTTACCAACCGGTACGCTGCTGATCTGCGGCCAGATGGCAGAAGCTTGATAATAAAAAGTAATACCCCCTATCAACATACCAACGATGATCATAGGATGCAGCCGGATCAGGCGTCGCTTGAAAAAAGCACCCAATCGCATTCTACCCCAACGGTCGTCGTAAGCATACCCGATAACAAAGCCCGACAACAGAAAGAAAAAATCCACCGCCATGTAGCCATGATTGATCAGTTGTTTTGCGTGATTTCCATCTGTAAATGTTTCCAGGATGTGAAAAATGACAACCGTTACGGCTGCCACACCCCTTAATCCATCCAGTATACCATAATGTCTTTTGCTGTCTGTAAACGCGGAAGAACTTACCTGCATCGTGCTTGATTTTCGCAATAAATTCTTTGAAATTTATAATAAAAGAGTGGCAAAGAAAAAATATCTTTATAGTCATCTCTTACAGTAATATTCATCACATATGATTTCATTAAATGTAAACCGGCACAACTATGAGGTAGATGTAGATCCGGATATGCCATTACTATGGGTCATAAGGGATGTGCTGGGTCTTACCGGCACCAAATATGGCTGCGGCGTAGCCCAGTGCGGTGCCTGCACCGTTCACCTGAATGGAGAAGCCGTTCGCTCCTGTGTTACAAAAGTTAAGCGGGCCGAAGGCCAAAAAATAATCACCATCGAAGGTTTATCGGAAACCAATAACCATCCATTGCAACAGGCCTGGGCAGAAATTGATGTGCCGCAATGCGGGTATTGCCATTCAGGCCAGTTGATGTCGGCAGCGGTGCTGCTCAGGGAAAATCCCCATCCTACCGACAAGGATATCGACGATGCCATGGCGGGCAATATATGCCGGTGCGGCACCTACCTGCGCATCCGCAAAGCCATTCACCTGGCAGCAGAGATGCAGCAAAAAGGAAGCTAGTGCATGAACATCGACTGGTACAGTTTTGAATACAAATTGGATACTGTGAAATTCATTTATACATTATGAAACAGCATTCGGAACATAAAGCGCGTTATTTCCAGCCGGTAAAAACGGCTACTGTTTTATTGATCATGCTTTCGGTTATTGCAGTGGTAAGTTCCGGGTTCAATAACTACAGTGCAACAAATAGCAAGTACGGCAATAGGGATAGCGTTGAATCGGTGAAAGCTTTTATGCAGGTATATAAAGTGCTCATGAGTCCCCGTTGTATGAACTGCCATCCCTCGGGAGATGTTCCGTTGCAGGGCGATGACAGTCACCTGCATACCATGTTCCCCAAGAGAGGAGCCGATGGCAAAGGTCTTTATGCCATGAAATGCGCGAATTGCCATCAACCAGAGAACACAGCCGGGGTACATACGCCGCCCGGTAATCCGAGCTGGCACCTGCCCCCCGCTAATATGAAGATGGTATTCCAGGGAAGATCGGCGCATCAATTGGCCAAACAACTCATAGATCCAAAACAAAACGGTAATAAAAACCTCAACCAGTTATTGGAACATGCCCATGATGGTTTGGTGGTAGCAGCATGGAGTCCCGGTGAGGGCCGCGCGCTGCCGCCGATGAGCCATGAAGAGTTTGCCAAAGCATGGACCACCTGGATCAAAAAAGGAGCCTATGCTCCCAAACAATGATAATAACCTTCATCCACTAAAAGATATTGTATATGTCTGTGCCAGCCAGTCCTAAAAACATATCGAGAAGGGATTTTCTCAGATCATCCGGCCTCACCGGAGCCGCGCTCTGCCTGGGTTTTTATTTCCCGGCAAGCGCTGAAGCGCCAAAGATCATTAACCAGGCGGAAGCGGAGCAATTCGGTATTGAGATGAATTCCTGGATATACATAGATACTTCCGGAAAAGTGACGCTCGTAAGTCATCGTGCAGAAATGGGACAGGGTGTTTATCAATCGATACCCCAGATCATTGCAGAAGAACTGGAAGTGAACCTCAACGATGTCAACATCATATTCGCCAAAGGCAACAAAGAAAAATACGGCAACCAAATAACAGGCGGCAGCTCTACCATCCGCGGTTCTTATAAGCATTTATTGAACCTCAGCGCAACGGCACGCGAAATGTTGATAGCAGCGGCGGCAGCCAAATGGGATGTGCCTGCTTCGGAATGCCATGCAGAAGCCGGGTTCGTTATACACAAGTCTTCGGGCAGGAAATTAAATTATGGTGAACTGGTGGTGGATGCATCGAAATTACCCGCGCCAAAAAATGTACTACTCAAAAAAACTTCGGAATATAAGCTGATCCGTAAACCGCTGCACCGGCAGGACACTGCTTTGAAAACAAACGGAACAGCGGTGTTCGGACTGGATAAAAAAATTCCGGGTATGCTCTATGCCATGGTAGAGCGCAATCCACGCTTCCTTGGGAAAGTAAAAAGCTTCGACGATACGGATACCCGTAAAATACCAGGTGTTAAACATGTTTTCAAAGTACGCATGGGTGTTCACAATACTTTTCGCGAAGGCGTAGCAGTAGTGGCCGATTCTACATGGGCTGCTTTGCAGGGAAAAAGAGCGTTGAAAGTAGAATGGGATGACAGTGGGTTTGAGCATGTAGGCACAGAAGATCTCTATAGCCGCATGAAAACCATTTTGAACACACAGGAAGGTTTGTCGTTCCGCAAAAAAGGAGACCCGACTCCTATCATTGAACAGGCACAAAAGAAAATTGATGTTGTGTATGAAACACCTTACCAATCGCACAGTTGCCTGGAACCTTTGAACTGTGTAGCGCACTACCAGGGAGATCAGATCGAGATCTGGGGGCCGATACAGGCGCCCGACTGGATACAGGATTATGTGAGCAAAGACCTGGGACTGCCAAAAGAAAAAGTGATTGTTAACATGACTTTCCTGGGCGGAGGATTCGGGCGGAAAGCTTTCATGGACTATCCCCACGAGGCGGCCGTTATTTCAAAAGAAATAAAAGGACCTGTGCAAGTAGTGTGGACACGCGAAGATGATATGACCCAGGGCCCATATCGGCCGGGCATCTGTTACCGCTGCGAAGGCGTGGTTACCAATGGCGGGATCGATGCTTTCAAAGTGCGGTTTGCCGGACAAAATATCGGGCATTGGCAGGGAGCGCCGAAGGATAAACCCAACGGAAGCACCACCGAAGGATTTCTCAAAGCTTACTACGATAACATTCAAAACATCAGTTTCGCAGATGTGCCTTTTGAAACACCCATCCCTCCGCTCTGGTGGCGTTCGGTGTATGCTTCCACCAATGGATTTGCGTATGAAAGTTTTATGGATGAACTGGCCATTGCAGCAGGGAAAGATCCGTTGACGTTCAGGAGACAATATGCAAAAGAAGAACGTTGCCAGCAACTGATCAACAAACTGGAAGAAGTATCGGGCTGGAAGAACAGGAAAAAAGGCTATGGTGTAGCCATCACCGAATGTTTTGGCACTACCGTGGGCCAGGTGGTAAAAATATCGCGGCAGGCCGATGGAAAAATAAAGATCGACCAGGTATGGGCCGTGATCGATTGCGGCTGGTATGTAAACCCCGATACGATCAAAGCACAGGTGGAAGGCAGTATTGTGATGGCTCTGGGCGCTGCCACCATACACGAGATCACATTCGACAATGGGATGGTAGTTCAAAAAAATTTTTACGCATACAATATGCCGCGTATAAACGATGTACCCCCTGTTGAAGTGCATATCATGGAGAATAATGCAGATGCAGGTGGCGTGGGTGAACCCGGACTGCCTCCTTTTGCGCCCGCACTTACCAATGCTATTTATGATCTCACAGGCAAGCGCATAAGAAAACTCCCTTTCAGTATGGCCGCGATTTAATATCATTCGTTATACTATGACGAAAGAAATAAGCGATATCCTCACCGCGTTCAAAGAAGCGCAGTCTAATGGCCGGCAGATGGCCCTTGCAACGGTTGTGCATGTGGAAGGTTCTTCTTACCGCAGACCGGGCGCCCGCATGCTGGTGGAAGACAACGGAAAGATCACCGGCGCCATCAGCGGCGGCTGCCTTGAAGGAGATGCTTTGAAAAAAGCCCTACTCGCCATCAACCAGCAACAAAACAAACTGGTTACTTATAATACACTGCACGAAGATGATGTAGAGTTTGGTGTGCAACTGGGCTGCAATGGCATTGTTCATATTTTGTTTGAACCCATTGATCCCTTACAAGCCAATCATCCCATTGCTATATTGGAAAAATGTTTTTTACAACGGAAGGATGCCGTGGTGGTTACGCTCTTTTCATTAGAAGACTATCATGGACACCAACCCGGGACCTGTTTCTTTTTCAACGGAGAAATCACATACAGCTCCATCAACGACAACAATCTCAAAAGCGCTGTACAGGAAGATGCGGCGGCTGTACTGGCCAGCAAAACTTCGTTGCACAAACAATACCCCGAAGGCAATAACCTTACCGCCTTCATTGAACTGTTACAACCGCCTGTTTCATTGATCCTTGTTGGAGCGGGCAACGATGCTTTACCAATGACAGCAATGGCTGCTGTTCTGGGCTGGCAGGTAACAATCGTGGATGGAAGGGCTACACATGCCAATACGCAGCGTTTTCCCAACGTGTACAAGATCATTGTTGGAGAGCCCGCAGCCATCATCAAACAAATAACAATAGATCTGAGAACTGTTTTTGTGTTGATGACGCACAATTATAATTACGACCTGGCCATGCTGGAACTGCTCCTGCCCATGCAATGCAGGTACATAGGTACCCTGGGACCAAAGAAACGATTGGAGCGCATGATGGCTGCATTTCAGGAACAGGGCATACATATAGGCGATGAACAAAGTGCAGTTATACATGGTCCAACAGGTCTTGATATCGGTGCAGAGGCAGCAGAAGAGATCGCCTTATCGGTGCTGGCAGAAATAAAAGCGGTGTTGGCAGATTGCGAAGGCGGCTTTCTGCGTAACAGGTTGGTGAGCATTCACCCGCGCACAGCATTCATGCTGCTGGAAGCAAGTGCTGCACACTAAACACCAGATCAATGGCAGAAGAGAAAATGCATACCGGCAACATTGGAGTTATCATACTCGCCGCAGGAGCTTCTTCGCGATTGGGCACTCCCAAACAGTTACTCTTATATGCCGGCAAAACACTGGTACAACATGCATGCGAAGCAGCCATCAATGCCAATGCAGGTGCCGTTATTGTTGTTTTAGGAGCCAATGCCGGTCTTATCCAGGAAGCGCTTAACAACAACGCGGCACATACAGTCATCAATACTGAATGGCAGGAAGGAATCGCATCTTCCATTCGTTATGGAATAAAAACATTCACTGAACTGAACCCGCTTGCAGAAGCGGTGGTGCTGATGTTGGCCGACCAGCCTTATGTAACCACTTCGTCATTGAAGCATTTAATCGCCGCCTACCAGGCAACCGGCAAGCACATTGTTGCCAGTGCGTACGGCGATAGCTTTGGCACGCCTGCGTTGTTTCACAAAAACATTTTCCCTGAACTACTGCAATTGACCGGTGATGCAGGAGCCAAAAGCATCATACGCCGTCACCTAAATGAGGGTGCATTCATTCCCTTTCCTGAAGGGAATATAGATGTAGACACTGCAGAAGACTACCGGAAACTGATCGGCTGATTGATTGCAAAGTCCGCGTGTAGTACAGCCACTATTTTTTTGCCTTCGTTTGATCCAGGGCCAGTCTCAATCCTTTTGCCAACTGTTCAACAGGTCCCACGCCCCAATAATGCAGGAAAAATATACGCGGCTGCTCGTGTACCATGTGGTTGTGTACGGCCACTACTTCGATGCCATTTTCAACCAATGCTTTTATTACGGGCGCTACTTCCGATTCCAGCATGGTGAAATCGCCGGCTACGGCCGCTCTCTCAGGGGTACCCTGCCAGGCCGCCCAGGTATTGAATCCCATGAATGTGCTTATCGCAATACCGTGCTCTGTTAATGTTATGTCAGGCCGGCCAATGGTGTACTTATAAACGCCTTTACCCATTTCACCTTTATAACCCATCACAGAATCGAGCGCGGGAATATTCAATTTGTTTACTACGCTATCGGGTTTGCCTTCTTTAGGATCTTTGCCACGCACTTGCTTTACTTTATCGAATATGGCTTTGGCACCGCTGCAAACAGTTTCCATATTACCTCTGCGATCTACGTGCATGTACATCACGTTGGGATGGTTGCGCACAAAATGGTTGTGTATGGCGGTAATTTGAAAACCCTGTTTAATTACTTCAGCCTGTACCGGTTTTAAATCGGTCTCTGTTACAATAATATCACCCATGGCCATTACACTGTCGGCACAGGAAGTGAATGCGATCCAACTACCCAATCCCATCGGCGGAATGATCTTGAATCCATCCACTACAATCTTCAGGTCGTTTTGCGGTACGGTTATTTTATACTCGCCGTTCTTGGCCATTCCTTTCATGCCGGTGAGCTGTTCTATTTTTGCCACATCCAGTTTGCTGCTGCCGGGCGGACAAGCAATGGTATCTTTTTGACCAGCGCTATGCATAGCGCTCTCACCTGCCGGCTGGTTATTGCAACTTGCTAAAACAATGGAAACTACTGCTGAAATGAAGAGGGTTTTCATGGGTGATAATTTTGCGAGGCTAATTTAGCAAGTAAATTGGGAGAAATTTAAGACTCAGCTCCTATTTAAAACGAATGCGGGTGATAAGCATTATGCATCGTTCCATCATCAAATAAATCGATGATGGCATAACCGGGAGGGGTCTGCTGGCAATACCCTTTACCAGCAGAATTTTTATCTCCATCCTCCCACCAGAAACCGCTTAAAGCGCCATTACAACAGTACTGCACATTATTGTACACAACATTGTCGAGCAAATGAATGTGACCGCTGATACAGGTCTTTACTTTTCCCTTATGCTTATAAAACAAGTTCACCAGGTATTTATAATCGGTATGCATGCCGCCTCCATCCATATAACAACAGGCTGCCAGCAAAGGATAGTGGCTCATGAGCAAAGTGGGTGTTCCGGCAGGTAATGCAGCCAGGTCTTTCTCCAGCCAGTCCCTTTGTTCATCATCGAGTGAGCCGGCATTTTTATTATTGCTGTCGAGCACAATAAAGTGCCATCCCTTTTTATCAAAACTGTAATAGCGATGCGGGATATTCAGTTGTTGCACCACATAATCTTTTCCATACATGGCATCGCTTTTATCAGGCGCAGCCCACCACATATCGTGGTTGCCCAGGCAACTGTACATTTCATACTCACTGAATTCCTTACGCAGCCGGTGCCATATATTCCACTGTTCGTTCACTCTCTCCCTGGTGATATTGCCGTAATCGGCAGCATAGATGGTATCGCCACCGTTCAAAAAGAAATCCACTTTGTGTTGCTTGATCAGCTCCATGCATTTCCTGAAACGGTTGGGCGCATCCAGTTCGGGGCGCATATGCACATCGGTAATATGTGCAATACGCAATATTCTATTAGATGACCGTGCAGCCGCTTCGGCTGTAACAGCCCCAACACCACTCAATGCCAGCGTACCTGCTGTTAATCCTATGTTCTTTAAAAGGTTTCTTCTGTTCATATAATACCTGGTTGATACAAAATGAAAGGACCCCGGTGAGTCGGGATCCTTTTTGATAGCTTTTCATTACCAGCCGGAAGGCTGTTTCAAATTCGTGTTCAGCACGGTTTGCTGTAAGGGTATTGGGAAATAATAATACTTGGGGTCGATGAAATTGCGGGGCTGACTCACGTCTTTGCTGAACATGATGTTACCCGATGTTCCATTTGACAAATAATAGCTGCTACCATCGAGGTAATAGACCGGTGCATTCGCCGGCAAACCGGGAACCGGTTGTGCAGATTGTGCATTCTGCCAGATCGCAATATCCGGTATGCCATCGCCGGTTACATCTATGCCACCCAAAGCTGCTACATAAATACCTTGCGAAGCTTGTGCCAATGCGGGTCCTGCTTTCCAACGCAGCAGGTCGTTCCAGCGCAGTCCTTCACAGGCCATTTCAACGCGACGCTCTCTCCTGATCTCCAATAAAACGCCCTGGTTGTTTCCACCGGTTAAAGGAAACCTGGCTATTTGCGCCGGATCGGGGCTGGCATTCGCGGCGGCCATATTCAGATCGGGCATCGCCACCCGCCTGCGTAAGAGGTTGATGGTTTTATCCAGGTCTGCCTGTCCCAGTGTTCCCAGTTCTGCTTTGGCTTCTGCGTTGGTTAGTAATATTTCGGCGTAACGGAAAATAGGCAAGTCGGTATAATCGGCTACCCATCCCTGGCGAAGGTTCGGATCGCGCGGATAAAATTTCACTTGCAACATTCCTCCAAAATCCGGTTTGATCAGGTAGGGTTGTCCGCCTGGCGTGGTAGAAAATCCCGGAGGCATGATGGTCTCAGCCATGCGCGGGTCGCGGTTTTTGAACATCTGTACAAAATCTTGTTTATCGAAACCAGCCTGAGATGTGAAAGGCGTACCATCATTCATAAGAAAATCGTTGGCCAGGCTACGACTCAATGCCCACTGCCAGTCGAGCACCACATGTGTGTTATTGGCCACACCCAGGCTTTGATCGTTCTTTTGCAGGAAGATGACTTCTTTGTTGCCCGACAGGTTGTTGCTGGAAAACATCGCACGGAAATTCGTTGCACCCGCGCCGGTGTTGTAAATGGAGAAACCGCCATTCGCTATCACCGTATCTGTTGCAGAAGCGGCCCGCTGCAAAAACCGCGGGGCAGTGTTCTGCAAGTTCAACTCTGTATGGTACTTCCTGAATGTACCTTCGAAAAGTGCTACCCTTGCCAGCAAAGTGTATGCTGCCCATTTGGTAACGCGGGTATTGGTTCCGTTGTTCATGGAAGCGCTCACATTGGTGGCAGCAAATTCCAGGTCGTTCATCACGGAATCCATTACCATAGCGCGCGGATCGCTGGCTTTGTAGAGCGATTGATCTGAGGTTTGCATCACGTGTGAATACCATGGCACATCGCCATATCTTTTCACCATATTGAAATAAAAGAGTGCGCGGTAGAAACGGGCTATACCAATATAATGGTTGATAGCAGCCTGATCGCCGGTGGTCCTGGACACATTGTCGAGCATGAAATTGATGCGACGCAGTTTATCCCAGTTGTTCCATCCTCCCACATTATCGGGAGAGAGTTTACCCCTGATGAGGTTATCCAGTTCAGCACCTCCGTTATAAATGGATATGTCATCGGAGAAATTATCGGCAGAAGGATCGCCGTAAGCAGCGCCCATCATGGAATAGAAACCATTGGTATAGGTTTCCAGGTCGCCAGGGCTTTTGAAGAACTGGTCGCTTGTGATCTCTGTTTTAGGATCGCGTTGCAGGAAATCTTTGGTACATCCCGTTAAAGCAGCGATCAAACAAAACGGCGTTATGTATTTAATATATCGTTTCATGATTAGTGATTGGATGGATTAAAAGTTAAGGTTTAAGCCAAACGAATAGGTGCGCTGGAAAGGATAGATATCTCCGCCGCGTTTAGCACCCAGTGATTCCGGGTCGAGCCTTACTTTGGTATGTGTGAACTCGAACAGGTTTTCAGCACTGGCGTAGAAACGCAGCCTGCTGATCCCGGCCCTTCTCAACAACGATTGTGGAAGCGTATAACCAACGGTCAGGTTCTTACAACGCAGGTAGCTGGCATTTTGCAGGTAGCGGTTATTAGGTATAGCCAATTCCTGCATCCAGTCTTCCGCTATATAAGATTTCACCCTGGGGAAATAACCATTGGGATTGGTGGGTGTCCACCGATCCAGGTTCTGAACGGTAACGTTGGTCCATGGCTGGGCGTAAATTCCCCAGAAATAAATATTGCTGGGCTCCGGATACCAATCTCTCTTTGCAATTCCCTGCATGAAGATGCGCGCATCAAAGCCCTTCCAGGAACCAGTAAATTCAAAACTGTAGGGAAGGTGCGGTGAAGCGTTGCCGATCTTATACAAATCGCCCGGATCATTGACTGTATACTTTCCAAAATTCACTTTGCCATCTTTGTTCCTGTCGGTGAATTTGAGATCACCTACATAGAAAGTGTAGTTGTTATCGTCTTCACCCACTGCAGAATAATCTTTGGCATTGATCTCATCCTGCGATTTGAAGAAACCGTCTACACCAAGACCCCATATCTCTCCCAGTTCCTGTCCTTTATAATAGTTATTGAGTGAAAGGGTAGGATTATCGAACCGGGTAATCAATGCCTTGCTGTCGGCCAGTGAAGCTGTGAAGTTGTAATAAAAATCAGAGCCGCCAACTTTCACTTTATCATGCCATGATAATTTCAATTCAAATCCTTTGGTTTGCATATCACCTGCGTTTACCATAGGTACACCAGTACCAAAAACAGCAGGTAATGTTTTACCAGGTACCAGCATGCCATTCACTACCCTGGAATATTTATCGAAGTTCAGTTCCAGGCGTTTATCCAGTAACAACATGTCTACTCCGAAGTTGGTGGTATTCACTTTCTCCCAGGTATAGCTGGGTGATACGGCGCCGGGAACATTTACGGCAGAAGGCAGACTGCTTCCGAGTATCTGGCCTATCTGCGGCGTAAAACTCATAGTAGGTATATAACCATATTCCGATACAGATGCCTGGTTACCCAATGAACCATAAGATGCCCTAAATTTCAGGAAGTCGATACTTGTGGCTTTCTTAATACCGGCAAAGAAAGATTCTTCAGAGATCACCCATCCTGCAGAAGCAGAGGGGAAGAAGCCCCAGCGATCGTTTTTAGGGAAACGTGAACTACCATCGTAACGGCCATCCAGTTCCAGCAGGTAACGGTCTTTGAAATTGTAATTCAACCTGCCGAAGAAGCCCTGCACCGCCCATTCGCGAATGGTTTCAGATTCTGTCATGGAACCCGTACTGAGGTTTACGGTAGGCAGGTTATAGGAGATCAATCCATTTCTTACTGCTGAATTGGAAATACTGCTGCGTTCTTCCTGGTTAAAACCGGCCAGTACGCTTATGAAATGGTCACCGAATTTTTTATGCGCGTCTGTGTAAAGATTGTACACATTGTAACTGGTGTTGTTCGTTTTATTGGTAGATGATCCGGTAAGTCCGCCCGCATATTTCACAGGCCCATTGGGTCCGTCTATGTATGGAACAGGTTTCTCATATCTTTTTTCGAGACTGGATGTTCTCTTGAAAGTAGCGTCTCCCTTGATGCTCCACAAATTTTTCAGAATAGAAGCATTGAAAGAGAATGTGCTCTGGTAATCATTCAGTCTTGAATCGGAGCGGCCGCCCTGCTGTATAGATCCCAACTGGTTGGCGCCTGCCGAAGTCCAGCTACCATCGGGGTTCTTGGGCACATCGAAAGCAGATTGCCTGTTGAGGTTCCAGAAATAATTCCCGTCGAGGTAAGTGGGTGAATTATACAGTATGTTGGCGAAGCTGGTGTTATTACTGAACGTAAGCCAGGGTGTTACATTGAAGTCAACCTTAGCGCGCATGTTGTAACGCTTGTAGGTATCGGGGTTGTAACGTATGATACCATCCTGGTTATAATAATCCATAGAAAAGTAATACGCCAGTTTATCTGTCTTCTGTGAAAGGTTCAGGTTGATGTCCTGTGAAGGAGCAGTTTTATTGTACCCTTCTTCGAGCCAGTTGGTATTGCCCATGTACAGGTACTTGTTGGGATTATTCGGATTCACGATCACTGCAGGCAGTGATGGATTCTGTGAACGCTGCTTGGCATAGTCTACCATATAAGCAGGCCATGCCGGGTTGTACAGGGGAAAGGCCGCCTGGTTCTTGATGGTGATCGCAGTGTACGGATCGGTAACAATCTCAGGCAGTTTGCCCACGGTTCTGTACGAAGAATAGGCATTGACGTTAACGTTGAGTTTATTGTTCTTGCCCGATTTGGTAGTAACCAGTATCACACCAAAAGAAGCCCTGGCGCCATATATAGCAGCGGAAGCGGCGTCTTTCAGCACAGTTACACTTTCTACATCGGTAGGGTTCAGGTAAGTGAGCTCGGCTTGTGTAGCGGGAATATTGTCTACCAGTATCAGCGGCTCTCCGCCATTGATGGAAACGGCGCCGCGTATGTTCAATGCAGCAGCGGTGTTAGGTCTTCCATCGCCATTGGTAATATTGAGGTTGGCAACCAACCCTTGCAATCCGGAGCCAATATTATTGATGGGGCGGCTTTCGAATTCTTTAGCACCCACTTTATCGGTAGCACCGGTAAGGTTGGCCTTGCGCTGTGAAGCATAACCCACTACTACGATTTCATCTACATTGGATTTCTGCTGCTCCATTACAATGTTGAGCGTGGTGTTTTTGGTAACACGTATCTCAACGGACTGGTAACCTACATAAGAGATCACCAGGGTACCGCCCTGTTCGGGTATCTCCAGGGTAAAGCTGCCGTCGTTGGCTGCCGTAGTGCCTCTATTACTTCCTTTCAGTTTGATGTAAGCGCCGGATAGCAGTTGTCCTTCGGCAGAAGTTACGCTTCCCTTCACCTTGATGGTGGGTGGCGGTGGGGGAGCTGGTATAGGTGTAATCACTGCATGCTCAACAGCAACGGCCTCCTTTTTCTCTTTTACCACGATCGTCTTATCGATGATCACATAGCTGAGCGGTTGATTTGCAAAACATTGATTCAGGGCCTGCTCCAGCGATGCGTTCTGTACATCGATGTTTACTTTCCTGGATTCTTTCAGGGTCTTGTTCTCGTACCAGAAAAAAAACCGGGTCTGTTTTTCGATCTTTTTGAAGACTTGCTCCAGGCGGGCGTTCCGTTCCGAGAGGGTAACGGTTTGCGAGTAGCCGCTGGCGTTCGCTTTCAGCAGGCCCACGATGAAGAATAAAATAACGAGTCTCATGACCAATAACATTTGAGCAATTGAATTCCTCCTTTTTTTACCGCAGGGGGAACTGCAAAGAGCTGGTAAATGCATAACTTTGTTTTGTTCCGATGACCTCGGAACAGGTTTGGGTTAAAAAATAAGCAGTGTCAACAATTGTATTTATGGATTAGCCCGACATTCTCCGGGTTCCGGGCCAACGGAATCCGGTTTTTTATGCTAGGGCATTACTACAATTCTTTTGTTTTCTATTTTGAAATGAATATTGCTTTGCTCCAGTATCTTCAGCACATTCGAAGCATTGGTGTTCCTGCTGATCTTTCCTGAGAACTCGCGCTCGGGAGTATTGCCTTCATAGCTCACTTCAATATCGTACCACCTTCCTATCTGGCGCATGATGGTTTTGATATCGGCATTGCTGAAATCGAAGAGGCCATCCTTCCATGCCATCACAGCTTCCAGGTCCACGTCGTTATTCAGTTTGATGTCGCTGTTGGCATGCATACTCGCCTGCTGACCAGGCGCCAACAGTTGTGAGCGATGGGTGTTGAGCTGGGTAACATTTACTTTACCCTGCAGCAGGGTTACTTTCACAGCAGCTTCATCGTTGTAAGCATTCACGTTAAAATGGGTACCGAGTACACGTATTTCGTTATCGCCATTCTTTACAATGAAAGGCATGGCGGCATTGTGCGCCACTTCGAAATAGGCTTCGCCGGTGATCTCCACCCTTCTTTCTTTACCTGCAAAAGCAGTGGGAAAATGCAGTGATGAAGCGGCGTTGAGCCAAACCTTTGTTCCGTCTGAAAGCACAACCTGGTACTGACCGCCTTTGGGTGTGGCGATGGTATTGTACCGTATTTCTCCTGTGTTGCCGCTGGCTGTGTTATAAGCCAGCTCACCGTTGTTCAGCTTCAATATTTTAGTATTGCCTTCCTGGCCCAGGGTACCGTTGTGGGCGCTGTCGAGCAGGATGGTAGATCCATCGGCCAATGTAAGTATCGCTTTATCGCCACCCGGTTTGAAATCTTTAACAGCAAGCGGGCTTTTTTCATGGATGTTTTTTCCTTGCTTGTTGAAGAACAGTCCATAACCGATTGCTACTGCCACCAGTACAGAAGCGGCCACTGCCATTCTTCTCCATAAAACAGTTACCACTTTACCGGTTGGTTGTTTCTTTAAAGCAGATGCCTGAATATGTTCGGACAAGCTTTGGTACACTTGTTTTACTTCGGCAGTGTACGATTCCCTGTCGGGCAAGGATTCCAGTTGCCTTTGTACCAGGCTTTTCAGTAGTTCGGGGTCGTTTCCTGTCTCGAATTCCTTCATCAACCACTCGGTTTCTTCCTTTGAGCATTCGTTGTTCAGGAAACGGGCGAACAATTCTTCCAGTCTTTCGTGTGGAGACAAAATTTTGCTTTATAGCTAATACAATCCTGGGGAAAAATCCCTCTGCCCGGAAATTAAAAAACTATGTTTCCTTATTGTTAACAGCTCCAAAGGGTAACCAACAAGGCAGGGATGATGAATTCTTTGTTTTTGATACAATATTCCCTGAGAAAGCGGTTGGCTTTTACAATATGGTCGCTGATGGTGGAGATGGAAATGCCCAGCAGACCGCTGACTTCATCGTAACTTTTGCCTTCTACCTTACAAAGCTCAAATACCTGCTTGCGCTGGGGCGGCAAGGATTCTATGGCATTGTGCAGGAAACTCTTTTGTTCTTTGGAAAAAAGGGTTTCTTCTACGTGTGCGTATTCTTCGGAAGATTTGGATACCAGTTGTTGTAGCAGCGCTTTTTCGCGGGAGGCTTTTTTATAGAAGTTGCAGACCATGTTCTCTGCAATGCGAAAAAGATAGGAGCGAAAAGATTTTTCTGTATCGATATGCTGCCGGCGGTCCCATATTTTCATGAACACATCCTGCAATATTTCCTGGGCTATCGATTCAGATTTAAGCAGTTTTAATAAGTTGCCGTATAATCTTTCACTGTATAAAAAATAGAGCTGCTTAAATGCCGCTTCATCACCGGCAATCAATTGTTCAAGCAGGTATTTCTCATTACACATAACAGTATCACCTAAGTGATTTGATTAATCGGAGGCAAAGGTAAAACCACTGAAAATTCAATGGTTCGCCGTCAGATTAACTTAGCATTACCAAATCTAGTGACTTGTTTTATACATTGATGTAAGTGCAATAAATCACACAACCGATTGCGGAATGAAAATCTTACTTATTCTTAACCAATGTTTTCACGAATAGAGTTGTTCTCAGCATTCTCTTCCGTTTGATATAAGTTAGCAAACAAATCGTTTTTTCGTTTTTGCTCTTGCGAGCGTTCGGCAGACTTATCTTTAATAAATTTGTGCATTCGAGCAATTTTATCCTTATTCCATTTCCTACCCTGACGGAGCCCAATTTCCAATTTGAACTCTTTCTCATTTCTTTCTTTCATGGTTGTCATTACTCCCAATTTTTTATCAATTTATTGATTATCAGGAATAAAGCCTCGTATCAGCCTTTGTTTTATCAGCGAAAACAGTTGTAATGGGTAAAAAGAATGGGGCAGCATCAATTTCGATGCGGCCTTTTTGTTTGGCATACCTTGTTTCACATTTTATTTATTTGAATATAAATGACTCATACTGCGTCTTCTGAAACAAGAGTTGTTTACATTTACAGCACCATGCATGTATTTACTACCATATGAGGCCATCCAGGTGTTGATCCTGCCTTATATGTTGCTTCAGTTCCCCCGTCATCAACTGTTTACCTGTAAACATCTTCTGCTATGGTAATAGTATCGGAGCTTGCGCATGGGAAAATGCATTTTCACAAACAACGGCTAACTACACGGAGAATTTATCCGGCCTTTTATATTCCAGAGGGAGAAGCTTTTGAAGCATCCAGTATGGCTGTTGATATTTTTTATCAGTACTTCTCAAATAATTCATTCAGTTTATTTCATTGTATTGTTCATGTACATGAAGACAGTGTGTTAAGTGTACAATCTGTTGACGAATACTGGTCTTGCCAATTGATCTATAAAAGCCATCTTACCGGGAAATCTAATGGCAAAACATTTAAGTATTTGCAAGGGCAGGTATTGCTGGGTGAGAAAAAACTTACCGAACATAGTTTTTACCTGAAAGCGGGGTGTGTATATGAAATGCTTGCTATACCAATACCTCCTGAATGGTTATTACCCCTTGCAAAGGCCCGCCATCTGATTAGTAAACCTGTATGGGGCCATTACAAAATGCTGGAAAGCTTTGAAAAGGTGATGAAGGCACCTAACAAGGATGGCCTGCCGAAAGAGTTGTTCGAATGGGTTGTACGAACAGTTACCGGCAATACTGCCAAAGAATGGCCTATCAGTGAAAGACAGGTAGATAATCTTTTCTATGTGCAGGAACAGATGAAACTAGACCTGCACAAGAAAGCAGGATTGAAAGCCTGGGCTTCACAGGCGCAAATGAACCTTACAACTTTTAAATATTTGTTCAACCAGGTTTTTGGTGTTACGCCCTATAACTATTTGTTGGAAATGCGCCTGGAAGCTGCTAAAAAGATGGCTGTTGAAGAACCTGATCTCAGCCTTGCTGCCATCGCAGAACGCTGCGGTTTTATTACCTATAAAAACCTCCACAGATTATTTTATACAAAGGAAAAAATGACCCTCACTGCATGGAAGAAATTGCAGCGTCTCTTACAAATGCTCATTGCCTCTGATGTATTGGATACTTGCTGGTTATAGTGATATGACAAATCAGCAATTTTTTGTACCAAAAAAGCAATATGTCTTTAAGGCTATTGTATTCCGTTTAGGGCGTTTCTAATTTCACATCTTCAATGATAGTTCAATCCTATGAAAAGACTATTTTATCAACTCATCGTTCTATTGCTGGTAGCCTTATACAGCTATACAGCTACCAGTAAGTGGGCGGATTTTATAAAGTTTCGTAACGAAATGATGAACCAGCCGATTGCTCATTGGGTTGCAGAATCATTGATTTACACTTTACCTGTTGTTGAGCTGGCTATTGCACTGGGGCTGCTTGCCGAAAAGTTTAGAAAAATGGCTCTGTTGCTTTCGAGTGTACTGTTATTATCTTTTACACTGTATGCATATGCTGTTATAATAGGCGGCTTTAGCAGGATACCATGCAGTTGCGGAGGATTCATTGGTGAAATGACCTGGCTGCAACACCTGTTCTTCACTCTTATCTTATCAATAGCGAGTTTTTGGTCGTTTTGTTCGTCCAATCAAAAATTATACATGTATAACAGGAGTAGCTGAAAACCTGTAGAAAAGAGTAGGCAAATTGTTGATCCAAATCTTAATTTATGAAAAAGTTCAGTTTTTTATTGATGGGCGCCTTTGTCATTGCGGTTGCCAGCGCTTTCACTGCCACTAAACCTGTAATACAGACCACCGCTTACGGTTATACAGGAACAGAGTGGAAGCAGGTCAACGTAGAGGATGTCAATGTCACTTACAAATGCAATGCTGGATCTAGTTATTGCCTCTACCAGGACCCTTCTTTCGCTAATCCGTTACCAGGTCAGACACCTAATAAAGTGTTTGTCTCATTAAGGTAAATCGGCCATTAAAACAAGGCCATCAATTGATGGCCTTGTTTTAATTTTTACGGTATAGCAGCAATTTGAGTAGCTAGCCGATCAACATCTTCTTTAGTAATGGGTATAAAAACATTGGAATCATGAAGTCGCCCCCTGCTATCTACAAGCAGAAGCTTAGGCGCTCCTCCAATTCCATAATGTTGCAAAAAAGGATGCTGTACGCCCCATCCATCTGTATAAAGATTCAGATGGTCTTTACTCGTGTATTTACCTGAAGCTACACTTTCCTTCCAGATTGATTCTTCCTGATCCATGCAAATGCTGACCAATACAAAGGAGTCATCATGTTTCAGCAGTTCATCCAATTCGCTAAGTTTCGTTGCAAGTTTAATGCAGGGCATACAACCAGTGAACCAAATATCAATCAGCAGTTTCTTTCCTTTCAGCTCTTCTAGGCTCACTTTCTTACCCCCAACACTGGTAAGTGTAAATGGATAACAATCCTTTATTGAAAAATAGCGTTCGTACATGTCCTTCAACAAGTGCTGGTAAATCATATTGTTCTGGTCATTCATTACGTGCAGAAGCATTTCATCCAAACGACCAACCGGAATGGTATAAGATAATAAGTAAGCTATAAAGCCGGTAGCTAATCTGGCAAATTGCCGCTGTTCTACCATTCTCATGATGGGCAGATATTCAATAGCTTTTGGCAAATACTGAATATGATTAGGGTTTAACATTCTAGCTTTTGAAAGCACTTTGCTTATCTGGTAATCCAGATAAGCTGATGAATGAATCCTCCCTTCTTTACTGGTCGTGTACCTTTCCATCTCATCCCAGAGTCTTTGATGATAAATAACTTTCAGCCTTTCCAATTGGGCTGTAGAGTCGGGAGAGCGTTTTGCAATTGACCATTCTGTTCTCCAATCACCCATTAGTTCTTCCAGGATAACGTAATAAATATCAGCTTTCATAGTACCGAAGACAGTCGAAGAAACTCTGCCTTTGTAAAGGCCTAATTCTTTCAATAGCCTGCTTCTGGAGTCTCCAAGAATACTATCATGGTATCTCCACCGATCTTCCAGGTTCTTCTGCTCCAAAAATCGTGGCGGGCCTGATGTAAAAGCTTCTTTCCTGATTACCTCTCTTAAACTATCTAAACGAAAGTTCACCTCATACTTGGTTGCTCCTTTTCCATTAAAGCGAAGCCCTTGGTTCATGATATTTTCAGATGGTTTGATCCCTGTAGTGTCTACACTTATCAATACATGGTCACCAGGTTCCAATAGATAGTTATCCAGATAGAGCCTGGGCCAATGGTTGGATTCAGCTTGAAAATAGCAAAGGTTATTCGCTAAAGGAATGATGATTTCACCTTTACCGTTATGGATAGGAACTCGATAGGCTGTGGAAGCTACTCTGGTTATCCCAAGTTTTTGAGGATATATCAATAGCGTCATCGTGTCAATTCTGAAGTCATTGAATTGAAACTTCAAACACGCACTATTACTCCCATTTTTAAATCTTTGGGAATATCCCCAACGAAATAGGCCGAGAAGTATTAAAATCAAAAAATATTTTTTCATGTCTATTATTTTAAAGTGCGAGCTACCTGAGATTTTGGGCGATGCCGCTCAAGGTAATTTCGTCGTCCGGAAAAGGAAAAATATACCTGGGATCGTTGGGAGAGAGCGTATAACTGTTTGGGGTTAACTGACGAGTAAGGGTAATATTGGCTCCTTCCTGGTTATATCTTTTTAGATCAATCCATCTAAGCCCTCTCCAAATCAACTCTTTCCGCCTCTCCTGCCGAATAAGCAGAAGTGTTTCCTGCACTGAATTTGCCTGGTACGGAATATAAAAGCCCATTTTCCATCTTTTTGAGAGCAAATGATTTAAATCATTTAGAGCGGCGGATGTATTACCCACTTTTGCAAACGCTTCTGCCCTATTTAGATACAGTTCATCGGTTGTAAGGCCAGTAAAAAGTAGAATAGTACCGCTATAACCACTTTTGAACCCAATTTTTCCAGGGGAACCACTAATAGATCGAAAATAAATCTGTTGGCGAAGGTCATTACTTGAATAAGATTTATAGACATTCGTATCTGCAAACACTACATTGGAATAAGTAACAGCCACTTCTAATGTTGGCATGCTTTGAGAAAAATAAATAGATTCCTCATTGTACCGGTCGAAGGGAGTGTTTGTTCTTGTATCGATCGTATTATAGTCTATCAATTTATGATAGAGCATCAATGCGCTGTCTGCCATTTTCCCGGCTAAATCATATTGGCGGCAGGCAAGATAGATACGGGAAAGCAATGCATAGGCCGCTGTTCGGCTAGGCCTGTTCTTTTCCCTCAGCGGAATAGCATTTTGTAGCCATTGAAGTGATTCCCTGGTGTCGGCAATGGTTTGATCTATACATACTTGCAGCTTACTACGCTGCTTGATAGTATGGATATCTGTTGACAAACGAATGGGTATCCCATCAAGTGTTCCTGCACTGGTACTATCGTATGCGGGGGCAAAATGAAAAATCAGGTGAGCCATAGCATACGCTCTTAAAAAAAGAGCTGCACCTTTGATGTCCCTCCACTCAACGGTATCTCTGGACAACGGGTGTATCTTTTCCCATTGTTCCAAAACTATATTGGTATATAATATTTGTTGATTAGGAATACTCCAATCGTCTAATTGCCGCTGGGCCCCATATAGATTTTTCTCCCAGATATAGAGATTGTGTTCCAATGCCGAAAGAGCATTCCAATCATCTGGCTCCAGGTAATAATTATCAGCAGAAACTTCTCCAATACCAGGTGAATAACTGAATACATATGTATTGTTCAACAACGCTCTTAAGTCAGTAAGGGTACTGGGAATCACAATATTGGTATTAGGCTTGGCATCCAGGAAGCTCGTTTTGGTGCAGCCTGGTACAGCCAGAATAGAAAACAGCACGAATAGGTATAAACAAATATTTTTCATGGTGTAAAAGATTAAGATTAGAATTTGAGATGAACGCCAACACTATAAGTAGTAGGAACGGGATAGCTGTTAACAGTATTAGGGTCCATTCCTGCTTTATTGGCTCGCCAAAGAATGCCCAGGTTATTTGCATAACCATAGAATTGACAGGTGATCTTGCCGCTCTTTGTAGACAGTGCCCAATCATAAGAAAGCCGGATGTCTTTGAGCCTGATATGATCTCCTCTTTCAATAAGCGGATCGCTGTACTGGTAGAATTCATCTCTCGCATATCCTGCAGGATATACCATAGAAGGCACAATAGTATGCATTTCATCTCCCGGTTTTTGCCAGCGTAAATTGTAATCTGCATTCACAAGCGTACCGGTAGAAGCTGTGGCGGCAAAAAGATTATAGTAATGGATAGAATTTCTCCTGAAATAGTACCCGAATTCATAGGTAACATTTGCTGAAAACTTGAAACCTCGCCAGCCGAGTTCATGTCGCAGTCCACCAAAACTGGTGGGTCTTCCCGGCCCCTTGTAGAGCAGTTCATCTATTGATAAAGGATTGATTAGCCGGTAATAATCCGTACTGGTTTTTCCTTCTACTATCCCTTGTGGATGACCGGCTTCATTATTCAGCCCTGCCCAAGGATAGGCAAACACTGCACTCCAGGGTTTACCTTGTACTGGATTGTTGGCTATGGACGTAACAACATAGCTGGCTTGATCAGGTTTAACGAGATAACGGGTAATCTCCTCGGCCGCATAACTATATAGCATACTGATGGACCAGTCCCAGGTGCCTTTCACAGGATGTGCGTTGAGCACGACATCAAACCCTTTCGTATGCATATCAGCCACATTTTGTCTGAACAGACTTACGCCAGTCTGTGAAGCAACAGGGCTATTGCCCATCAGGTCTCTGCCCTGTTTCACAAAAACATCCAGGCTGCCCGATAACAAGTCTTTTTTGAATGAAAAATCTATTCCTGTATTTAGTGTACTGATTTTTTCCCACGACAAATCCGGGTTAGGCGGATTGATAAGATATTCCGTAGGCTGCTGAAAGAAACTGGTATAAAAAACCCCGGCAGTAGTTTTTGCAGTGGTTGATTTATCTACGTTTCCGCTGTAACCATAAGTCAATCTGACTTTCAGGTGGTCAATATTTCGCGCTTTAAAAAAAGATTCTTTGGAAACTACCCAGCCGGCCCCAATAGACCATAGCGGAATACTTCGCTGGTTGGCGTTGACACCAAAGAGGTTGGAAGCATCTTTGCGAGCGCTGATATTAACCAGGTAACGGTCTTTGAATTGGTATCCAATATTAGAGAAGTAAGACAGGTAACGATCTGTGAGCCCTTTTTGACTATTCATCAGGGGAATGCGGCTGGTAAATCCATAAGGCAATGTGAAAAAGGGAGTTACCAGATTAACCGCGACATCGGTAGTATTGTCAGCATTGTATCCGTATTTGCGAATACTTTCACTAAAGTTTTTGTAATCACTTATCTCTGCCCCCGTTAGAATATCCAGCTTATGCTTATCGCCCCATTGCTGACGAAAATGGACCTGTGCTCTGGCTTGGTGTGTATGATACTCGGTAATTGTTCTATCAAAAATATCTCCTAGAGGAATTGCCCTTGCCACAATGCTGTTCATATAATTCGGTTGTGAGTAGCGATTGATCAAATCCCTGGTATAATAACTATCCTGGGCTTGTAAATTGTTACTGGCGGCATTACCCTTCTGGAACTGGTAGTATAGCGCAGCATCGATCGATCTGTTGATCCTGAACTTTAGGTGTTGCACCAGCCGGTATTCAACGAGATTGGTTTGCTTGTTAATGAGATCGCGCTCCCGTAGTGGTACATATGTCCAGTCGAGCAACTGACGCTGCCCGATGGTATCAAGCCACTGCTTACGGTAATCTCTGTATACGGGCAGAGCATTACCATTATTATCTACAAAAAGGGTGTAAATGGGATATGATAAGCTATAAGCTGAGGAAGGGCTTTGTGATCTTGAAGTTGTCAGGTTCACTTCCGACTGTAGCGACAGTTTTCCGGAAAGCAATTGGTAAGTATTAACGCCACGAATGCTGAGCCGGTTCTGATAGTCTCCGATTACAGGTCCGCTAGACTGGTCATACCCTGTAGAAAAGTAATAGGATTGCTGTGCACTGCCACCACTTAGAGAAACTGCATATTGTTGAGCAATTGAAGGTTGGTAGAAATATTTGAGAAGCCCTGCCTTGCTATCCTGCCTGGAAAGCAGTTCAAATTGGGCCGCTGCTTCGGTTGGGCTAATTATTCCGGCCTTTTGCCGGGCCAGCAGTTCGATGCCCGCGGGCAAGCTTTGAAACCGTGAACTGATCCGATAGTTATAATACCCTTTGTTGAATAAAAATGCTTCCAACCCTAAGTAATCTTCGGCACTGATGGTGGGGCGGTAAAACAAATCAGGCTTACTGCCAATAGTCAGGTTTGCCAGCACCTGTACGTTGTTTTTTTTGTCTAGACCCGCTTTTTTTGTGGTAATAACGATTACACCGTTACCAGCACGTACACCCCAGATAGAAGAGGCTGTTGCATCTTTGAGCAGTGTAATGGTTTCTACATCATTAGGATTAATGGAATTAATATCTCCCTGGTAAGGGAAATTGTCTACAATAATCAGGGGCTCTGGATTGGCAAAGATGGTACTGCGCCCGCGAATCATAATGCCGGATTCGTTGGCCGCCGGAGTTTTGTTCCGGTTGAAGATGAGCCCGCTAGCAATACCATCCAGGCGGTCAAGAATATTGGCACCAACCCTTCTGTTCAGCAGTGCCGTACTGACCTGCGTAAAAGAGCCTGCTGAACGTTCTTTAGGTAATTGCTGGTAACCTGTATTGACAATCACCTCAGTGAGTGTGGCAGAAATGGGTATCAGAGACAAATGGATCGGTGATGGGTCGCGAATAACGATCTGCTGAGACTGATAGCCGGTTAGATTCACAACAAGCGTATCGGGCAGCTTGTCGATGGCTAGGTTAAATTGCCCCAGTTCGTTACTTGAACTGGGGCGCCTGGAATGAACCAAATATAGGTTCACATCAGCGAGGGGATGAAAGGGAGCCACAGCTGAGTGGACGGTTCCTGAAAGTATCTTGTGGGGGATAGGTTGAGCGATGCTTAGCCATGGGCAAAGCAGTAGCGGCAAGCAAAAGTAGCGCATGTTTTGCAGTTAGGTTTGTAAAAAATCAGGTGAAAAAAAATGAATGGGCACCCTAACCTCACACCGGATTTTTAGGTTTTTTTGCGTACTGAGATTTCAGATGGGAAAGAAGACCGCTATGGAGAAATAAGAGAATCCAAGGTGCCTTTTGAAAAAATTTAGCGATGCTACAGATTTTAAAATGCTTGTAAAGAGTGGAGAAGTCTGTTCTTCCGAAAAGGAATCGACTTTTGATTAGATTGGCTAAAATGATAGCCATTGTCGCTTGAATCATCAAACGGTTCTGTATAAGTTTTTCTAAATCAATCCATAAAGTCATACCCAGCTTTTTTTAGCGGTTAAACCGTTTACAATTGATCCAGAGTCTGTATTGTGGAGAAAAAGGACGTGGAACTCCACTTACTGTCTTGAGGCCCTAGGAAGCCAAGCCACAATAAGGGAGCCCACGCCGTAGCATGAGCCCTTCACTTATTGTCATGTGGCTTTGAAATTTCCTAGGTTTCAAGACAAGACTCAAAGCGAATAGCTTCAATTAATTCTATCGAAGTATCGCAAATGTCAACTTAGTATTTGATAAAATGCTAAGTGTAGATGATAAAGATAGTAAAAATAATGACAAATTCGTCATTGTTAGAAAAAATCTTTCTCGGTCCCTTTGGTATTACGTGAAGCAGATAAAAGATACCAAACTTTTGCAAAAAATTTCTCTTGTATTAAAGCAGTTACGAGAAACCAAAGGTCTGACTCAAGAAGAAATCTTTAATGAAACTAATATTCATATAGGACGAATTGAAACTGCAAAGGTGAATGTTACAATTAGTACATTATCAACCCTATGCAAATTCTTTGACATTTCTCTTTCTGAATTTATTAAAAGAGTAGAAAAACTTTAGAAAAATGCTACCTGACTCTAAGATATTGAGAATGATATCCCTTAAGCAAGAGGAAGATAAAATCTTATCATAACTGCTCTATTTTCATCCTTGACTTTTCGTTAAGAAAAGCATCATAATTGCTTTTCATTACTATAAAGAATATGAGCTGCATCTATGAGTCTTTCGATTTTTTCATACAAAACCGTAATCATCACTTTCTCGTCTGAATCAAATCCTGTACTGAAATTTTCGCAAAATGTACTTACTAACCATTCCCATATAAGCACTTTTATTTCATCATAAGAGAATGTATAAAATAGGTCTTTAATTACCAAATTAGGGTTTTGACATTCTTCTTCTGAAAGTTTGTGTGTCGAAATTCGAATATTTGGCACAATAGCAGTTACCATAATACATAAGGTTTAAGGATGAATAGCAAAGATCCTTTTTCATTTCACTCTATGATTAGGTAGAAATACGCATTTTTGAAAGTACCTTTTGTGTAAGGCTTCAAAATTTCCCTTAATTTCACAAGATAGTGAACCTTTCTCCGATCATTTATCACTTGCATAAACTACTAGCTTATGGCGCTTTGTAAGCTTCCCCTGAATGTTACCCATGTGAGGTTAGAGTTAACGACCAAAAGCTTGTTAACTTTAAACTTTGAAACACATGAAAAAAGGAAGATTTACCGAAGCGCAGATTGTATCTGCAATGAAGAAACAGGAATCAGGAATTGCTGTTAAAGAGATTGCCCGAGAGATGGGTATCAGCGAAGCAACGTTTTACAATTGGAAGGCTAAGTATGGAGGCATGGAAGTGAGTGATGTTGTAAAAATGAAGCAGATGGAAGCTGAGATCAGTGAGTACAAGAAGATCGTGGCGGAGTTAAGCCTGGAGAACCGGGCAATGAAGAACCTGATCGCAAAAAAGTTTTAACGCCTGAAGCGAAACGGGAAACTGTTCATCATCTGATGGAAGAAGAGCAGTTAAGTAACCGTAAGGCGTGCGAACTGGCAGGTATATCCCGCAACACCTACCGGTATCAACCAAAACCTAAGGATGACAGTGAAGTTCAGGATGCACTGACGGTTTTAACAACCAAACATGTTGCCATTGGATTTTGGCAGTGTTGCTATCGTCTTTGGAATAAAGGGCATGAATGGAATCATAAACGGATCTATCGGGTATACACAGATATGAAGCTGAATATCCGTCGCAGAGGCAAGAAACGGCTCCCAGAGCGGATAAAGCAACCCTTAAACGTTCCAACAGCACCTAACCAGGTATGGAGCATTGATTTTATGACCGACACGCTCGTAGATGGCAGAAGGTTCCGATTGTTCAATGTGATGGATGATTTTAACCGTGAATCGCTGGCGATAGAGGTTGACACCTCACTTCCGGCACTCAGGGTGATCAGGGTACTGGAAAGACTGATTGTTCAGCGAGGCAAGCCTGCCAATATCCGTTGCGACAATGGCCCAGAGTTTATCAGCCACAAACTGGAAGAGTGGTGCAATGATGAGCAAAGACAGATTACGATACAATTTATTCAACCGGGGAAACCCACACAAAATGCATACATAGAAAGGAAGAATGGAAGCATCAGAAGAGAAGTATTGAATGCTTACCTGTTTTATCGTTTGTCAGAAGTGAGAGAACAGACCGAAGAGTGGAGGATCGACTATAACACTGAACGACCACACAAATCGTTAGGTTATCTCTCACCGATCAGGTATGCGCAAATGATGGAAGAACGAAAAAACCTTATCTTAGAAAACTCTAACTAAGCGTGGGTAAAAATAAAGGGGAGCCGACACTAGTTCCTTACCCCCACCCACTTTTATTGAATATAGATGTAATCAGAACATGGTTCTGAGGCGCAATCATTTATATATAAATTAACTGAAAACAGAATAAATAAAAACGTCCTATGCCTGATATTTATTTGGACCCTTCGCAAGACCTAGCAGTGAAAACCAAAGTAAATTCCCAGCAGAATGTGGGATACTCCATTTCCATAAATGATGCTAAAGGAAAGCAGTTGGAAACTTATAGTGGTAATTTGGGACAGAATCAGGATACAGCTATTATTCCTCTCAAATCAAAAGCAGGTAAATATGGAGGATGCTTTATTAACGGAATTATCGATATAGCAGATCCTAATGGTGAGGGTAATACCTATAAGATCAATTTTTCAGTCGTGCAGAATAGTAGTGAGCTAACGCCCATTATTAGTATGCAAGGAAAAACCCAGGACGAAACGGTAACCAGGTACCCGCAATTTCATATAAATATCCCGCTGTGAAAAGATTCTCTCTCATTTTGGCCCTGCTTATTTTATGTAATCACATCGCTGCACAGATAGACAGTTCACATGTCATAAAAGTCGGTTGGGGCACATTGGATTATGCGATTCCCGAATCACCTGCTTTTAAATTACTAGGAAGTAATCCAGATAATATTCTCAAACCAACATCCGTGAGGACGGTGGCTTTGAGTGTAGGTAATTATTTTTTATCCTCAGGTAGTACTATTCCTAAAAGCTTAGCTGTTGAAATTTCACCTTTACTGTTTAATAGAAATATTAGCCTATACGATTATAATAAAAATAAATTCTGGTACCGATTTCGTTTTTCGTTAGGGACTAGTACTTTAAGTAATGGTGGCTATGGTGTGGCGGAAGGCATTAGATTCACCATCGTAGATAGAAGTGATCTTCGAACAGACAAGGAGCTGGATGTTTTTTTTGGGCAATACTTACAAAAAGATGCAGAAGCAAAGAGCAAAGCAATAGCATTGTATGCAGCACAAAACGATATCAATACCAATGATGTATTTCGTAAGCTTGGAGATGAAGAACATCCGGATACGGTTTTGCAGAATAGAATAAAAAAAATTTCGCTTCAATTTCTATCTGACAGATCTACGGATCCATCTGCTTTAAGTGCGTACCGGGCACGTCGAAAGCAAGAATTGTGGAATGCTAGTATTTGGGAAGTAGGAGCGGCTGCTTTACAGACCTCTTCAGATTCCCTCGTCAAGAACCTTCACCTCTCACAGGTGGGATTTTGGAGTACGGCTGGGTTCCCCTTGGGGAAGAAAGGGCAATTATTGTTTGGAGCCAAGTTAGGTATCATAGATAGTGTTCAGTGGAATACCAACGTATCACTAGGAGAGCGTATCTTTTATGGAAGTAATAGTGTAAGAGCTTTTTTGCAGACTCAATATGAGTATAAAAACAATATGAATAATTTTACAGGTAGTATTGGTTGTCAATTCAATATTCTTAATGGTATTTGGGGTGATTTCTCTATAAATATTGTCGTTGATGGTAATGGCAAATTATCCTACCGTCCGGGCTTCAGTATAGCGTTAGCTAATCCCGAACAAAAGTGACGGCTTCTAGTATTTTGTAAGTATGCGCATATATCTTGACACAAATGTTTTTCAATACTTGGAAAAGCCAGAAAACAAGGGCCTCTATGATTTGATCCTTGCTGATACTGAAGATAACTACTACTGTTTCTCAGAAGCCCATATTCAAGATTTGGTGCAAGATAAAACAGATCATAAACTAGCCGATATGGCTTTTATGGAAACCATTGTAGCTAACAATTGCTGGACACATGATAAAGAAAGTATGGATGTACGTTTCAGGACACCAAATCAATATTACAGGGATTTCCATTGGAATGTCGGCACAGATATAATGACTTCTGATGATGCCATTTCTACGACCATCCGGGAAGCCTTTCGCACGATTCCTCTGAATTGGAATCAATTCCTTGACACTTCACAGCTTCCCGCTGACTTTCCAGAAGACATGCGAGCCGTCATCCTGGAACCATTTACCATGTTAGACTTTATGGAAGCTATGCTTAATATGTCTGAAGCCCTTTCTGTGGAACAACTCCGGTTTAAACAGTTGTTGCAATACTTGCATCGTTCGATGGGTGAATATGCACTGTTTGAAAAAATGGGCATTTATGGATATAATGGAAAAGAGATTACCGACTTTGAAGCTTTTGCGGAGTCTTTCAAGAAAATGGTTTACGAACGAAGTACACAAAAGGACCTCTACAATCTGTTCATTGAAATGCAGCACTCGCTTGATTTTTTCGGAATTGTCAAAGGAAAACCGAAAAAGCAAAAGTTCATGAGTTTGCTCAATGATGGTAAACATGCTTATTATGCTGGACATGCGCATATACTTGTTACTCGGGATACGGATATGATTGCTAAAACAGAATTGATGTATAAGATATGGGACATTGCCACAATGGTTATGACCCCCCAGCAGTTTGGGGAGCATCTCGCTAAAAAGAAACCGGAATTTAATTCTGTTGCAGAGTTATTCGCACAGTTCAATCATGCTCCAAAACTTCCTACCTTCTATGAAAAGTATGATTTGGATGAGGCTTTTATACAAAAAGCGCTTCCTGGTACTTATTTAGGTTATTTCAATACTCTTACCATCGCTACCGCGGGCGGACATACCTATAACTATTTCATTCAGAACTTTCCGAAAATCGGTTCCCCGATTCTGACTGTTGAGCTAGAACGCATGGTAAATATACTCGTTGAATATTTTGGGACAGATGAATTAAAAAATAATAAGTTTGACCGAAAAGAACTGGAGAACGGCAACTGGAAAGGAAGAGAATGGCGTGTAGGTGAAATGGGTATTATCTTTCAGCTAAAGAAAGAAATGATACTCTATTTTTTTAAAACAGAGCCGAAGAAACAAAAAGCCACAGAATAATTTATTATGACTGTTACAGAAGTTCCACGCCAAAACTGATACAACCTTCTGTGTTGCAGCTTCTTTCAGCTCCGCCTCTCATTATTATAAATGATATGAACAGCATCGATAAGCTTCCCGATTTTCTCATACAATATAGCGATCATAGCTTTTCCTGAGCATCTAATTCACTGGCGAAATTTTCGCAAAATGTACTTTTTTACCATTCCCACATTAACTCTTTTATTTTTTCGTGGGGGTAGGAAGAAAACAAATCGGCAATTACCAAATGTGGGTTAATGAGTTCATCGTTCGATAGATTGTACAATTTAGTTCGAGGGGTTGTAACAGTTGTTTGTATCATGGTTTAAAGTTTTGAGATATTTAGAACAAAAATATCTATTACAACCCAGTGCCTGATTAGGTAGAACTACCTGATTAATTCGGTTTAATAAAGAAATCTTCTCTTTATTTCATATTCAGTATTCAGACTTCCTTATAGGTGATTGTTTATTATGAAAGTTTTGCTCATTTTTATATATGACCGATAAGCAAGTGGAAAAAACAAAAATCGACCTCTATGTGATTAGAAAGGTCAAGGAGAGAAGGCTCAAAGTGGGTATGTCCCAGGCCGATCTGGCTTATGCTCTTGACGTATCTGTTGGCTTTATTGGTAAGATTGAAAGCCCTAATTACCCTACCCATTACAATATTAAACATCTCAATGATCTTGCGAAAATACTGAAATGCAGCCTCCAGGATTTCCTGCCGAAGAAGCCCTTATAATTATATTCTTAAAAGAAAAGCATTTTAAAAAACAGCATTACCCTTATCATCTAATGGAAGCAGGTTATGTGTAGCCAGCTTCAATATTCTTGACAGATCAAACCTGTTTTGCTGTTTTATTTTTTCACTGCAATAATGATCCCGCTTGCCCAGGCTTGTTTTGTCAGCACCAGGTCTTCTCTTGCTTCAAGGCATGCGACCAGTTTTGTTGCTTTATCCTGGTGCCCCTCCGGCCAATTGGCTTGCGGCAGCATATCGTCTACAATATAGAGACCACCCTTGTTCAGCATCGCCAACACTTCGTCCAGGAGCAGGTATTTTCCATGCCAGGTATCGGCAAAAATAAAATCAAACCGCTGATGTCTATTGCTTGCTATCCATTCACCACCATCGGCCTCAACCAGGTTCAGGCGATCATCAGGTTCAAGATTTTCTTTGGCGATCTTCAGAAAAGAAGGGTCGTTGTCTATAGAAATCAATGTAGCTGCCGCATCCATCCCGTCGAGTATCCATGAGGTGGACAGGCCCGTACCTGTTCCTAATTCCAGCAATTTACCCGATGGCCTGGAAGCAGCAAGGGTTCTCAACAAAGAACAGGTTAACACATCGGATGCCATGGTAAACCCCGATAATTGCGTGGCCGTAACAATGTTATGATATGCGCTGGGAAACGGCTGGTTGATCTCTTCTGTCAATGATATAGCTGTTTAAACGTTCAACAATAATTAATGCAGGACCGGTTATTTACATAACCAGCCCTGCATTTGCTAAAGATACGTTTAGTTATTGCATGTTCACTCCTTCCATGCCCCCGCCCTGGTTCTTGGTATTCTGGCGTTTGAAGAGCGACAGATCCATCTTGCCAAAACGGTAAGTGAAATTCAATCTCACCATCTGCGGGTTGTTCAATCGATAATAATCCTGTGAGAAATAAGCGCTCTCTGAATGTTGGTCTGATTTACGCGTGCGGAAAATATCATTCACAGACAAAGTAACCGTAGCTGCATTGTTCTTGAGAAAACTCTTCTTCACCGCAAGATCCATGCCCCAGAAAGGTCTTACATATCCTTGTGAAGCCGATTGTGCCTGTTGCATGGGCGGACCAAAACCACCAGGACCATTGTTCACCGGCAGGTTGGTTTTGGATTGGTAATCGGCCGTAAGCTGTATGCTCACATTTGAAGGCAGTTTGAATGTACTGTTCAGTTTACCAAACCAGCTCCACAAAGCATCCTGGCTGCTACCTATATTAGTGGTGTTGATCTTTGAATTGTACAGGTTCACATTGGTGGTAAGGTCCCAGAATTTGGTTACGCTGTTCACGGAAGTAAGTTCCGCTCCCGCAGAATAAGCCGAGTTCGCATTGATGAATGTATTGATCAGGTCTTGCTTACCGGTAAGCGGGTTCGTAGATTTATCAAGATAACGCGTAATCAGGTGATCGGTGTATTTGTAATATACCGAAAACAGGAGACTGTTGTTGCCCTTGAAAGTTTTGCCGTAAGACATTTCACCCGAGTAGGTGAACTCCGGTGCAAGCGCCGGGTTACCCCTGGTAATGTTCAGGCTGTCTGTATAATCTACATAAGGTATGAGCTGGAAAAAATTCGGCCGGTTGATGCGCCTGGTAATGCTCAACTGCAACTCTTGCTGCTTCTTCAGTTTCTGGCTCAGGAACAATGAAGGGAACAGGCTGATGGGATACTTGTTGCTGAACTGCTCGCCTGTATTGGTAAGCTCACCGGTATAATCGGAGCGCTCTGCACGCAAACCCACCTGGTAACCGAAATTCTTGATCTTGCTGGTTACCGAAACATACGCTGCATATACATTGTTGTCGTTCTGGTAATTGTTGGTGGCAGAACCCAACTTAACCATATCAGGCGAACCCGGTCTTTGCAAAAAGGTTTCGTTGTTATTGACCAGGTGATTCAATTGCGCGCGCAACCCGGTCTCCAATTTTGTTTTATCATTGAAGGGCTTCACATAATCGGTCTGTATGGTCATGAACCGGTTGTTTCCATCACTCACTACCTGCTGCAATTGTGTGCCCGCTACGTTATTGCCCTGGTAATACTGTGTAGTATACAAGGAATTACCTTCGTTCTTACCTGAGAAATAGTTCATGTCGGCAGTAAGTTCTTCACCAGCTTTCGGAAAATTATGTTTGATGCCGAACTGCAAACCGCTGGCATTGAACTCACGGTCGCCCGTGGTGGTGCGCCGGCTCAATCCACTCAGTTTGCCACCGGTCAATAAAGTATCTGTTTGAATGTCGATGGTTTCTCCTGGTTTGAACTTACCATGTACTTTGATGCCTGCCAGTGAAATGGTAGTACGGTTGGTAACAAAATAATCCACACCTAATCTGCCAAAAAGAAAACCGCCTTTGGTTCTGTTATCGTTCTGCTGCAATACGTGTGTGAGCGTATCGCCGTAGTTGAGACGATTGGTAGTACCGCTGGTATGATTGCGCATCTGGTTGGTCATGGTAGCCAGCGAGATGTTGAATTTGTTTTGGCGAAGGCTGAGGTTACCGCCTCCGTTAAAACCACCGCGACTGTCCACCCCTGCCATCAGGTTTCCATTATAACCCGTTCTTTTATTTTTCTTGAGCACGATGTTGAGGATGCCTGCAGTACCGCCTGATGCATCGTATTTGGCAGAAGGGTTGGTGATCACTTCCACACTTTCAATGGCATCGGCCGGAATCTGGTCGAGCGAAAGTGTAGTGGGTCGGCCATCTACATAGATCTGCGGAGCGGCATTGCGCAGCTTTACATTTCCGTCGATGTCTACCTGTAAGGAAGGTACGTTGCGCATTACATCCACAGCCGTTCCGCCGCTGCTCACCAGGTTCTTCTCTACGTTGAATACCTTTTTATCAATATCCATTCTCAGCAAAGGCTTGGCAGTAGTGGTAACCGTTACGGTCTGCAATTGTGTTACATCTGTGGCAAGTTTGATATTGCCCAGGTCTTTGTCGAATGCATTGAGCGCTGCGCTCAATCCCGCCATGGCGTTGCCGCCCGATTGGCCCTGGCCCGCTGCGCCTCCGCCTGCCGGCATTTTCATCTGAAAACTGAGCATTTGCTTATAAGGCTTATAACCGGTGGCGGCAACTTTCAATTGCAGGGGCATAAAAATTGACAGCTCCTCGAAACTGAACTCACCATTGGACTTCGTGATGAAAGCCTTTACAGGCACGTCTTTCTTCTTTTTGGAAACGCTGTCATAAGCATTCCTGGTAATCACAACCGACACATCGCTGATGCCTTTGCCGGTACTGTCTACCACTTTACCATATACATGCCCGATATTGGCATTCATAGGGCCTTTCGTTTGGGCGCCGGCCATAAACGCCATGCAGAGCGCTAATAAAGATGTGTACAGGTACTTTTTCATATCATTATCATTTGCTTGCACAAAAATATCTTGTGGTAAGGGGCGGCATCCCGTAAATGAGATGAGTGGTTAAAATATTGCGACGAAACGGCTCAATGCCATACCAACGGACATGCTCAAAGTGCTTTTCCGGTCAGCGCCGCCAGCGCATCCCGGTAAGCATCGCCAACGGGCAGCTCCCGGGTTCCAATGAACACAGCATGTTTGCGCACCGATGTAATATAACGGGTGGAGACCAGGTAGGACTTATGGATACGAAGAAAGAGCGGCGGGGGCAACTGCTCTTCAACAGATTTCATGCTTACCCTCGCTATCAGCGGTTTGGCAGTACTTTGCAGGTGGATGGCCACATAATCTTTCAATCCTTCTACCCATATCACATCTGCATACGCAACTTTTACCAGGCTGTAATCGGCTTTGATAAAGAAAAAATCGGGGGCGGCTGCCTGTTGTACCGGCACTGCATATTTCAACTGGTGCCATTCCTGTGCCTTGTTACAGGCCTTGATGAAGCGGTCGAGTGGAACGGGTTTCACGAGGTAATCGATCACATCGAGGTTAAAACCTTCCAACGCGTATTTGTCATACGCAGTAATGAGAATGAACATGGGTTTCCTGGTGAGGCTCTGGATGAGTTGCAACCCTGTGAGGCCGGGCATCTGGATGTCTACAAACACCAGGTCGATCTCTTCTGTCTGCAACAGTTGCAGTGCTTTGATGGGATCGTCGCAGGCTGCCACCAATTGCAGGAAAGGCACTTTGCCAATATTATCTACCAGCAGTTCCAGCGCCAGCGGCTCATCGTCTATGGCTATGCATTTTAACATCAGGAAAGTTGTATTTGCAGGGTAATGGTAAACAGGTGATCGTGGTTGGAAATATTGAGTTGATAGGCATCATTGTACAACAACTGTAGTCTTCTTTTCACGTTGGCGAGGCCGATGCCTGAAGTTTTGTCTTTCTCTTCAACAGTCATTCCATTGTAGCGATTCTCTACGGAAAAGTTCAGCAGGTTCTTTTCTGCCTGCAGGTTGATGTTGATCATCGGGTCTTCAAGCAGCGTGGTGCCGTGCTTGAAAGCGTTCTCCACAAAGGGTATCAGCAGCATGGGTTCAATCTGGTAATGCTCATTATCGGCATGCAGGTTTACCTCAACCCTTACTTTATTGCCAAAGCGCTGCCGCTGCAGGTCGATATAACTTTCCAGGTATTCTATTTCTTTATCGAGTGATACTTTTTCTTCATCGGCCTCATACAACATATAACGCATGAGGGAGGATAGTTTGATCAGCGAGGGCTCGAGCAGGTCAGATTTTTTGCGGGCCAACGCTACCATATTGTTCAGTACGTTGAACATGAAATGCGGACTCACCTGCGAGCGCAGCAAAGCCAGTTCTGTTTTCAGGTTCTCGTTTTCTTTTTCAGACAGGCGCCTGTCTTCTCCAATTTTATCACTCACCATACGATAAGTGGTGCTAGCAGAGAAAATGAGCAGGTAAATGAAGAAATTGATCAGCAGGTGCGGTCCCACGCTGAAAGCCTTGGCGCTAACCAGCAAGCGGAACAGCGAAGCACTGGTGAACATCAATAAGAACAATAACAGCAACTGGGCAAATGCAAACCACCAGTAACGTTTCCTGTAAATAAAACGCGGCACCAGCCAGAAAGCATTGAAATAAAAAGCCGATACCCAAATGGCATTCATGATAAGACCAAAAAGGAAAAAAGTCCCGGATTCGTCTGTCGGTTTTTTAGGCCCTTCATTTTTATAAGAAGAGCGCAACAGGTAGGGTAAAGAAAACAGGAATAGCCAGGTAATCACGTGTAGAGAGAACACCGCCCATTTTTGCTGGTACCATGGCTTTTTCATGGTGGCAAAGTAGACATTTATTGCACACCCGGCAGGTAGTCCGGGCCTTTCTGCGACGAAACACGCCTTTTCTGCTACCAATGGTACCAACGGTTTCCGCAATATTGTACCAGGGGGTAAAATATTTCTGAGAAAACACTTGCAACTTTATGGTTGCGTATTTATATTTGCAACCATAAAGTTGCATATTATGGTTATGATAGCCCGTCGCGATGTCTTCCAGGCCATCGCCGACCCTACCCGCAGAACGATCTTAAGCCTCCTGTTGGCACAGGCCATGACACCCAATGCACTGGCCGAACATTTTAACAGCAGCCGGCAGGCTGTGTCGAAACATGTGAGCGTGCTGGCCGATTGTGGCCTGGTACGTCAGGAGCAATCAGGCCGCGAAATTTATTATCACTTAAATACACAGAAAATGAAAGAGATCGATGCATGGCTCGAGCCTTTCCGCAAACTGTGGGAAGGGCGCTTTGATCAATTAGACACTTTACTTGATAAACTTAAAAACAATAACAATGATTAACACACTTGAAACCAAGATCACGAGAGATCCTTCGGGTAAAAAACTGATTGTGACGAGGGAGTTTAATGCTCCGATCGAAAAAGTATGGAGGGCGTGGACGGAAAGCAGCTTGCTCGATGAATGGTGGGCGCCCAGGCCTTACAAAACCGAAACCAAATCTATGGACTTCAAAGCAGGCGGACGTTGGCTCTATGTGATGGTGAGTCCGCAAGGCGAACAACACTTTTGCAAAGTGAGTTTCAAAAGCATCGAGCCTCAAAAAAGTTTCACTGCGATAGACAGTTTTTGTGATGAGAACGGAAACGACAGCGGCATCGCGCCTTCCATGCATTGGTACACACGCTTCCAGACTGCAGGCGATGGCACGCTGGTAACGGTGGAAGTGAGTTTTGACAGTGCAGCCGACCTGGAAAAGATTGTGGAGATGGGCTTCCAGCAAGGATTCACCATGGCGCATGGCAATCTCGACGAATTGCTGACGAAATATTAAATGCATTTTTAACAGCCCTGGCCCCATGCAAACGCTTAATTTTAATAGCATAAAACCAATCCTTATGCTATCCAACAGAAGAAATTGGCTGAAGCAAATGGGCCTGGGCGCTTTAAGCATCAGTGTCTCCCGGTTGAACGGTTTCGCTTCTGCACCACCGGCATACATACCTCGATATAACCTTGCCGATGGCCAGTCCGTACGGCTCAGTTCAAATGAAAATCCCTACGGCCCCTCACCCATGGCACGAGCGGCCATGAGCGAATACATTACTGCCAGCAACCGCTATAGCTGGCAATTGGGTCCGGATCTCATTACGGCATTAGCGCAAAAAAACAACCTTACTGCCGATCACATAATATTAGGAGCAGGTTCTACCCAGGTACTTGATCTTGCTTCAAGATTGGCAGCGTTGAACAAAGGTAGTTTTGTGATGTCGTTTCCCACTTATCCTTACTGGTCGGCAACACTGGAGAACCTGGGAATGAAAAAGATCAGTGTTCCGTTAACAGCTGATAAAAAGAACGACTTGTCAGCCATATTGAAAGCCATTCAACCAGATACGCAACTCGTTTATCTATGCAATCCCAACAACCCTACAGGAACCATTTGTAATCATGAGGAACTGGTGCACTTTGTAGAGGAAGCATCCAAAAAAGCATGGGTATTAGTAGATGAAGCCTATATCGATTTTACCAGTGAACGTTCTTTATCTTCTCTCGTTAATGAAAACAAGAAGCTGGTAATTGCAAGAACTTTTTCCAAAATATACGGACTGGCCGGCGCCAGGATAGGATACGCCATGGCCCATCCTGCTACTATTGAGCAGCTCAGCCGTATGCAATCATGGCCCAATGGCGATATCAGCGTGGTATCTACCGCCGCTGCTATCGCTTCATTAAAAGATGAAAAATTTGTGAAAGAAACCCATGCTTTGAACCAACACGCAAGAAGGTATACCATTGAACAAATGGAGCGTCTGAACATCCCTTGTATCCCTTCACATACCAACTTTATTTATTTCTCGCTGGCAAATCATCAACCCGATTTCTTTGAGCAATTAAAACAAAATAATATCCTGGGAACCGGCATCTATGAAGAGCAGGGAAAATGGTCGCGCATTACTGTGGGCACTTTACCGGAAATGCAGAAACTGATCAGCGCTATTGATACAGCACATGCTTAAACCGCCTGGCCAATAAAGCAGTTGCTTTTGCAGGATCTATATCTGCAATAGAAGCAGGAAACGGAGGCGAAGCCAATGCAATTTTCATATTATTAAATACGATAAATTTTTCGAACCATCATTACCCGTAAGATATTATTGACAACTCTACAATACCTATTTATTTCTTGGTTAGATAGTCAGCAATTGTAACAATCTTTGTTTTCCCAAATACTTTGATATCCAACAGGTCTTTGTCTCCTGTAATCAAATGAGTAGCTTTTCCATCCTTAGCGAGGGAAAGCAGAAAATTGTCTTTGGGATCACGGCAAATTGCAACATCACTAACAACATGCACAAACAATACTTCTGTATGTATTCTGAACAACAGTTCTTCCAGGTCAGATAAAGTAAAATATTTTTTGAATTTAGGCCGTTGAGCAACCTCAATAAACTCATTCAGCAGCGTTTGACTGAATAGAATAATGATAGATTTATTAGCGATTAATTTATCGAGTTTGGAAAAATTACTAGTTAGCAAAAAGCTTATCCACAGATTGGTATCGAGAATAATTTTATCTCTTTTGCTTGGCATATTGCTTGGCTCTAACCGATTCTACTTCTTTCGTAATATCTTCCAGTGATGGAACGGTTTTATGTGCTTTTTTGCGTATCTTTTTTACAATAGCTAAAAAACCATCGTCTGACATTTCCTTGATCGAAATCAATTTCATATCAGCAAGATCTTGTAAAAGTTTGCCTGCTTTCGGGTTCAATATGTCCACTTGCACTGTGCTCATAGTTCAAATTTAATGTATTTTATCCGTTCATCTTACGCTATTGTCTGCAAAATTTGGTAAAATCAATGCTCCTTCTGCGACTGAACCCTAAGTATTGATACAGGCGGATGGCTCTTTCATTGCTTTGGGCTACATGCAAGAAAGGAATGATGCCTTGTTCCAGGTTTTTATTAGATACAAATGCTACCAGTTGCTTTGCAAAACCGCGGCCGGCAAAATCGGGATGTGTAACAACAGCACTGATTTCTGTAAATCCATCCATCCGCATCCGTTCACCGGTAACTGCAACCAGGCGGCCTTCGATCCGGATACCAAAATAATCTCCCATCAGGCGGGTGTTATGTTTATAGTAACCTGGTTGCACTAAGTTGATCAGTTCGTACACCTCATCTTCATTGGCTTCGCCTAAAGGTATTATGGTTTCAGTAATAGACGTAGGGATAAGGGCACTACAAACCATTTGTTCGCACACCAATCTTGTCAGTAATGAGTAATGCGCAGGTAGCTGCGGCAGATCACCGATAATAAAAAAAGACTCTCCCGGTTGTATGAGTTGATCAAACTGATCTTGCACACTTTCATTTCCAGCCTGATACGCTGCAAAGGCAACCACATCTGGCCGATATCTTTTCACGACTGTATTGCCTATCGCAAATGTTGCATGCGTTTCTGTAAGCGCATACCAGGCAGGGTTATCTAGCTTATGGTATTCCTTGCTCATCTATTCAGATAACAAGTTAGCACATTTTCAAAATTGCATGAATCCCTTATTAACTTTACCATTGTATGTCCGGCGTTTATCATTGGTTCACCAGGTTATCGGTCAGGCACAAAACTTTACTGTTACTGGCCATAGGCTTGCTGTTGGCCGGGTTGATCAATTATTATCTTTTTCAACCCCAGATACTGTTCTTCGAACCATTCCATCCTGTTCGAAGGTCATTGAACGATCATTCGTTTTTACAGCTTTTTTTAATCGGCTATTTTTCCGATGCTGCATGGTGCAGTGCACTGATGCTGGTAACCGTTGTACTTTCCGAACACAGGTTATTGTATTTCAGGAATAAATTGCTTATCTTACTATTGCCATTCGCCATAGAAGCAGCACAGGGGTTCGGATTACTCAAAGGAACATTTGACTGGTACGACCTCCTCACTTACGGATCAGTGGAATGCGCATCCATTATCCTTTTCCCAAGTCTAATATTCCCCCTGTATGAAAAGAAATAAAGCAGACCTGCTGTCGTTTACCATTGTATTGACCTTCCTGTTGATGGCGGTTGCAAGTGCGCCCCCTCGCCAAACTTATCATTCCAAGCCCCAGCCCTGCACCAAACACCAACCCATTAATTACAGTCCCGTGTTGGTAAAAGTAAATATCAGCGGCAGTTATAACATGAAGGATTTGACTGAAGTGCAGCGCGTACGACCCACCCTTATACTGGACGACCTCAACATTGCAAATTATTCCAAGTATAAACTGGCCGATGGCGTTACACCCAACCTCAACCTGTACATTACACTCAACAATGATAACTACGGTCACTATGGTGCTTCCGTAACCGCTTATGTGTACGATGGTGATTTTAACTTTACCATCAATACCGATTATGTGACACTGGAAAAACTCTATTCCGATATTGCCTATAAGATAAATGGCTATGTTACCGGAGGTTGGTGTAAGAATTGCCCTAGCCCTTGTGTAGTCAACTGATCATCAGAGCCTTGAATAATCCATCAAAATAATACTACCGTCATCACCTGGGCTTCATGAATAAAATCGGTATATTCATTCCTAAACCATCGCTATGAAAAAAGTAAAAATCGCTTACTGGATTGTAACCGGCATCCTGTGCCTGATGATGACTTTCAGCGGCATAGTGAATGCCATGAGTACACCTGAATCAATTACATTATTCAAACACCTCGGCTATCCCAACTACCTCATTCCCTTCCTGGGTATTGCCAAATTGCTGGCAGTAGTTGCCATCTTGTTTCCAGGCTTTCCGCGACTCAAAGAGTGGGCTTATGCCGGCTTGATCATTGACCTTACCGGAGCGCTTTACTCATCGATTTCCGTAGGTGATCCCGCATCGCAATGGAGCTTCATATTGATCGGCCACCTGTTGGTATTCGCGTCTTATATTTTATATCACAAGAAGAAAGCGGTACCTGCCAGTTAAACGGCGATCATTTCTTTATTGTACCGGTTGCGATAAGCCACCGGCGAAAGGCCTGTTACCTTACGGAAAATGGTCCTGAAAGCCTTGGTATCGGAATAGCCTACTTCGTACATGACTTCGTTGATGTTTTTGCGGCTGAGCTCAAAATCTTTCTTGGCCGCTTCTACTTTCACACGCTGGATGTATTCGGCAACCGTATTGCAGGTGGCTTTCTTGAACCGTCGTTCAAAACTGCGGCGGCCTAATAAAAGCATGCCAGCCAATTGGTCTACCGTTATTTTTTCCTGGAAATTGGCCTCAATGAACTCCTGCGCTTTTTTGATGGGCTCGTCTTCGTGTTCTTTCTGACCTCTGAACACTGTAAAAGGCGATTGTGTATTCTGGTATATCTCTATGAGGAAATATTTGGAAGCCATCACCGCCATCTGTCTGCTGGCATATTTTTCTGTCAGATAGATCAACAGGTTCCAGTAAGATTTGGCGCCGCCGCTGGAGTAGATGCCATTTTCGTCGGTCACAATTTTATCATCCACCAGGTTCACCTGCGGAAACATATTCCTGAACTCGTTGGCGTACATCCAATGCGTGGAGCATTTTTTCCCATCCAGCAAACCGGTGGCAGCCAGCAGGAAAGCGCCTATACAGAGACTGGCTACTTCGGCACCTCCACGGTGTTGCTGCACAATCCAGGGTATGAAATCCTTGTTGATCTCAATGGCGTTTTTCATATCACCACTCAGCGCCGGGATAATGACAAGGTCTGTCTTTTTCACTTCATCCAACAAGGCATCGGTGTTTACTGTAAAAGAACCATCATGCAGGGGAACCTTGCGGTCGAGACCCACCAATTGTATCTTGTACATAGACGGTTGCCGGGCCGACAGGAGAAAATCATTCAAAGATTGAAACAGGTGCCTGGGGTCGTCGACACTGCCAAGTACAGCTCCGCGAGGTACGATAATGGATATATGCTTCATCTCATAAAGATACAAAAATGGATGTCGCAATCAACCCCGTAGATTGCCGTATTACCACCACTTTTCCCCGGAGAAAGCCCTTTAGCTTTGTGAAACAATCAATCCTTAAAACAAAAATCATTGGCCATGCAACACATGAATCCCTACATCAACTTCAACGGCAATACCGAAGAAGCCTTCAATTTTTATAAATCTGTTTTTGGCGGCGAATTCGCCTTCGTGCAGCGTTTCAAAGACGTGAAAGACCAGCCCGGCTGCTCCAACGTTCCGGAGCAGGACATGAACAAGATCATGCACATCGCACTGCCCATCGGTAAAACCGGTATGCTCATGGCAACAGATGTGCTTACTTCAATGGGCCAGCCGGAGGTTTCAGGCAATCATATTTCTATTGCGTTGAGTCCGGATAGCAAAGCAGAAGCCGATAAGGTTTTCAGCGGTCTTTCTGCAGGCGGACAGGTGATCGTACCTATGAGCGATATGTTCTGGGGCGCTTATTTTGGCATGTTTATAGACAAGTTCGGTATCCAATGGATGCTCAACTTCGATCCTAAAGTCAATGGATAATGGTGGAAGTCTTTAAAACGAATGTTGTGAAGCAGGAGCAGGCCAGTCAATTGCTGGGCTTGCTCCTGCAACGTTTTCCTTCAAGCAAGATCAATTTCGACCTGGAGGATTGCGATAAGATACTGCGCCTGGAGGGGCCCGATTTCATCGTTGATGATGTGATGCGCCTGGTCAGGAAGGAAGGTTTTGCCTGCTCGGTGTTGGATTAAGCTCATCTGATACAATATTTACGGTACCGGCTTTCATTTTACGGGCATAGGAGCGAATCTGTACTGCATACACCAACGCCCTCACCAACACCAGCACAGCACCGATGTAAATGATGAAGAAAGTACTATCCTGCGAAGAAGGGGGCGTATAAGCTGCTCTTTTACGTCCGGGTTTGGCAAACGGCGCCTTGGCTTCCCCTTCCGACTTAGCGCTTTCCAATTTGATATAAGCAACAACATGCTTGATATCTTCTTCACTCAGATCGGGATGATCGGGCATGGTTACTTTATTGAACTTTTCAAATAAGGCCGTTGCGTCTTTATCTCCTTTACGGATCATCCCCTGTGAAGAGTGTACGAAGCCAATGATCCACTCGATCGGGTGACGCTGTTCTACTCCCCCGAGAGCAGGGCCAACCACTACCTTATTCACTGCATGGCAGGCGCCACAGCGTGTATTGAAGATCGTTTTACCATGATCGGTGTCACCGGCTTGTGCTTGTTGCAGCCATCCGGCAAGACAGCACCATAAAAAGAAAGTTAGTCTTTTCACTTTTAGAACTTTTAATCTTGAACATTCAATTTTCTTATATCCGCAATCAGCTGTTGTATTGCTGCATCATCTGTTCCGGTATAATATCCCCGGATCCTTTTCTGCTGATCAATGAGTACCAGCTTTTCTGTATGAATAAAATCTGTTGGCCCGCCATCGCCATCTGTTGCCACCACCATGAAACTGTTACGGGCCAGTTTATAGATATCTTTTTTACGCCCTGTTAGCAATTGCCAGTTACGGGTATCCAGACCGAAGCGGACAGCGTACTGTTTCAACGCTGTCGCGCTGTCGCGTTCCGGATCAACTGTAAAAGAGCAAAACAATAACCGGTTACTGGAGCGATATTGTTCCTGTATTTTTTTTAAACTGGCGGTTAGTTTGGGGCAAATAGCCGGACAATGCGTGAAGAAAAAATCCACTACCACAACTTTGTCTTTCCACTCACCGGCCGACACCATATCTCCTTCCTGGTTCATCATCCTGAAGTCTGCAATAGTGTGCTGCCATTGCCTGCCTGCGCTGTCTGTTACCGGTCCCAGTACCGGCAAAGCCTGAACCCTGTTCTCATACCAATCCATTCCCACCCAGGCGATTGCCGGTATTACAAAGACCAATATCACAAAAAACCATATCGTCTTTTTGGTTCTCATTTGTTGTCACTTGCAAGCGGTGTGGGGTTATCGATATTGAATCGGGGAGCGCCCGGTCCGCTGTTCTTATTAACATTGATCAAAGCAGGCGTATAAGCCAGTACCAATATGATGATCATGGCAATGATCCAGGGTTTGAACTGGTCGAACAAAGGCACTCTTTTTTCATCATGATAAGCTTCGCTTACCGGAATTTCCAGCGAGCCTGCTGCTTTTCTCTTCCGCAGAATGGTTCCGAAGAAAGCTATAATAAACAACATACCAGCAGTGAACATTACAATGCCTCCCAGCATGGCCAGTGTGGTCGTAGGAACCCAGTCGCTGCGGAACAATTCGCTCTTAGGGTTGAGATAACTGATGCCCAGGTTGGTCCTTCTTGGTTCTCCACGCAGGCCACCCCAGCTCATCCCGAAAGAGAAGATCAGCATACCCATCATCCATAAGTAGGGAACGATGGTAACGATCTTACGCATGAATACCGGTTTTCCACTCATACCTGAATAGAGATACAGGCTCATACCCACAATAGCAAGGAATACCGGTCCGGCTACCGTCATGTGAAAATGCCCGGGTAACCATGCTGTATTGTGTACTACCGTATTCAGGGAATAAGAAGCGTTGATGATACCGGTAACGCCACCGAAAATAAAAAGGATGAGTCCGCATATAAAATAAGAGAACAGGAAATTGTTTTCATCGAACCAGGGTAGTTTTTTCATCCATCCGAACAATCCTTTCGCGCCTCTTTGTCTTCCTGCATATTCCAGTGATGCCGCTAATGTAAAAGCGGTGATGAAACTGGGGATGGTTACCCCATAGGTAAGCATTCCCTGGAAAAATTTAACTCCTTGTGTGATGGAAGGATCACTGTATTGGTGATGCACACCTACCGGAACAGAGAAGAGCAGGAACAGGAACAGCGCCATTCTGCCGGCCAGATCAGAGTAGAGCTTTCCGCCCGCCACTTTAGGCAAAATGGTATAGAACATGATATAAGCCGGTAACAACCAGAAATACACCAGTGCGTGGCCAAAGAACCAGAACAGGGTCCTGGCGAGGGCCACATTTACAGTGGTTGTCCAGCCCAGCGACCAGGGTACCAGTAATACCAATACCTCATATGCCACTGCCAGGGTGCACACAAACCAAATGGTGAAATTTATCAATGTACCGATAACAGCCAACGGCGTCTTGGTTTCGGCATGAACTTTCTTCCATTGCGTGTACATCACGGCCCAGTTAAAAAAGGGTACCCACGACCCCACAATGAGCAATGCCGTTCCGATATAAAACAAAGGATGCGCTTTCAATGGCGGGTAAAAAGTATATAATACCGATGCTTTTCCGGCCAGCATGGCCCATGATGCCATCAACGTTCCGCCCAGCATCAGTGCAAAGCTGAACCACATTAATTTTTTATTAGGCTCCTGTTTGAGGTAATAGGTCATGGTGGCGTGACCGAACGCCACTGCAAAAAAAGTAGTAAGCACAATGGCGTTGATCACACCATGCAGGGTCAGACCCTGGTAATAACTCAGTTTGGCAAAAGAAGTGTCCTGCAAAACACCAGCACGGTAAATGGTTTGCATCAATCCGTGGTAGATACCAATGATCAGCAGCGCAACGGGGATGGACAATTCCAGGAAAATGATTCGTTTAAAAGTCTTTGATACTTGCATGACGTTGGTTTTACTTAGCATCGGGATAATTCACGTATACCTGTGCGTGCATGTTTTGGTGTCCTACGCCACAATATTCATGGCATACGATATCATACACGCCGGGTTTATCAAATTTGACAGTTGTTTTATTGATGGATCCGTATACTGCCATCATGTTCACATTCTTCTGTGCAATATTGAATCCATGCACTACGTCTTTGGACGTTACATAAAAATCCACTTCACTGCCCACAGGAATGTATATCTCAGCCGGCTGGAACTGCCACATGGAAGCCACGCTGAAAACCTGGTAGGTCTTATCGTCCAGCTTATTCACTTTGGGTTCTGCATACGCTTTATCATAAGGCAGGCATTCGGGTACATTACTCTTGTATTTTTTCATGGCATAGAGCAATGAAAAAACAAAGAGGCCCATGACTGCCATGGAAGAGAAGATGATGCGCTTTTCTATTTTGTCTATGGCCATGGCTATTGATTTTAAGTTCTGTTAATCATTAAAAAATAAATACTGTACCAGAAGAGCAGGGCCAGCACTACGAGCGCAATGAAAAATGCGATGGCGCCGGAAGGGAAGAAGGGTTTTTCGTTCGATGCATCCATAAATTGAAGTATTGCTGAAAATGATTGCACAAAACTATTGAGACCCCGCTGCCTTAAGCATGACCTGGGGGATTTAGAACACCTGATTTTAATCAGTTGGCATCTTGAGATGGGTCAGTTTTATCCCGGGCTGATGAATATCTGTTGCATTACTAACATCCGTCACCTGCTGCACAAAAAGTCAATGTTAGTTTTGGGCATGATGAATGAAATAACCATACCTTCTTTTTTGATCAAGAAATACAACCAGCCTGTTCCGCGTTACACCAGTTATCCAACCGTTCCTTTCTGGCAGGATAGTATTTCCCGGCCTCAATGGACCGACCGGTTCCAGCAAGAGTTCTCACTCGAAAATGTGCGCAACGGAATCAGCATATACATACACCTTCCTTTCTGCGAATCACTGTGTACTTATTGTGGTTGCAATAAAAAAATAACTTCCAATCATGCGGTGGAAGAGCCCTATTTGCAGACCATAGAAAAAGAATGGAAACTGTACAGGGGGCTGATGCAGCAAACACCGGTGATAAGGGAACTACACCTGGGCGGTGGCACGCCCACTTTCTTTTCTCCGCTGAACCTGCGCAGGCTAATTAACACTATACTAAAGAACAGCATCGTACACCCCATGCATGAATTCAGCATTGAAGGTCACCCGAATAATACCACACCGGAGCATTTGAAAGTACTCGCGTCTTTGGGATTCAAACGCATCAGCTATGGCGTGCAGGACATGGACCCGGAAGTGCAACGCGTTATCAACCGGATACAACCGTTTGCAAACGTGCAACATGCAACAGAGGAGGCGAGAAAAGCAGGTTTTAGTTCTGTGAATTTTGATCTCATTTATGGCTTGCCGCTGCAAACAGTGGCAGGACTGCGAAACACTTTCAACCAGGTACTGGCCCTGAAACCCGACAGGATCGCTTTCTATAGTTATGCGCATGTTCCCTGGACCAGTAAAATGCAGCGGCTATTCAACGAATCGCAACTGCCGGCTCCGGAAGAGAAAATGCAACTGTACCTGGAAGGCAGGTCTTTATTGATAAATAATGGCTACCATGATATTGGCATGGACCATTTTGCATTGCCCAACGACTCCCTGTTCCTGGCCAAAGAAAAAGGCAAGCTGCACCGTAATTTTATGGGATATACTACGCAAAATAATGAGTTCCTGGTGGGACTCGGTGTATCCGCTATCAGCGATATCGGTAATGCTTTCGCCCAGAACGAAAAGAGCCTGCATGATTATTATCATGCTATCAGCAATGGCATGCTGGCAGTAAAAAAGGGGTATTTCCTCAATAAAGAAGACCTTCATTTCAGGCGTTATATCAAAGAGATTGCCTGTAAGGGCTCTACATCATTCAATAAAGAAGATAGGGAGCCATTGGAGACTTATTCTTTTCCGATACTGGCTCAATTGCAAAAAGATGGACTGGTCGATTATGATCTGAAAGGTGCTTCGCTTACAGCTATCGGTCATTATTTTATCCGCAATGTCTGTAGCGCTTTCGACCTGTACCTGCAAAGGAGCTCGGTGGCAGATAGCAGAACATTATTCAGCAAAGCAATATAAAAGCCATTTGTTGTTCAGATCAAATATGCCAGGCCGTTGTTTACCGGGTTGCACAGGTCAGCGATCTTCTTGCTGGCAAATATTTTATACGTCAGTTCACGCGCCGCTTTATACTCATAGTGTATGGGACAGGGGCGCGATGCTGAACATTTTTTCAAACCCAGTCCGCATTGTGTAAACAACTCCTTCCCTTCAATGGCATCGACTATATGAATAATAGGGCGTTTCAACTGCTCTCTGGAAATATGAAATCCGCCCGAGGGCCCTTTCACACTGTTGATGATCCCCGCTCTTGCCAGCGTTTGCAATACCTTGCCCACTGTATGTTCGCTGGCATCTATATAGCCGGCAATTTCCCGGATACCGGCGTTATCGTTACCATCCTTTTGAGAAGCCAGGTAAATAACGGCTTTAATGGCTGTCTGACTCATCTGGTTGAGCATAGTATCAACGGTTTAAAAAAAGTTTGCCTGCCTCCGATATCCTGTCGTGCTTCCATGGCGGATCGAAACTCAGGTTGACTGCAATCTGTTCGCCGGCAAAAGTAGCGGACAACACCTTTTCAACAGCATGGGTAATAGAAGCTCCCATGGGACAAAAAGGGGTGGTCAGGGTCATGGTAACTTCTATTTTCTGGCAGGCGTCATCAAAATCCAACCGGTAAACCAGGCCCAGGTCAACAATATTCAATCCGATTTCCGGGTCTATCACTTGTTGCAGCGCCGCCAGTGCAATAGTACACTTAATATTATTGTTGGTCATTACATTCATGTGTGAACCGGTTGATGCATGAATAGTTTAGCCACATTCAGGTTAAAAAGCAAAGAAGCAATTAACAGCAGTATCGAACCCGTTTGCAGAAATGGGATCTGTTCCGTAAAAATGCCTGCCAGAAAAACGCTGAACCCGGTCATGTAAACCAATGCCATCACCACAAACCATTTATGATTGTATAGGTTGCCCGGACCCTGCTTCTTATCTGAAACCACCGCATCATAGCGCCTTTTGTTCCAGATGATAAAAGGCAGCGTTTTAAATGTCATGCCCAATATCAGGGTGGTGATCCAGCCAAAAAAGATCACAAAGCCATACGCTTTGAATAGCGCCAGTTTACCTGATGATACTCCCGGCGCAGCCAATAGTGACAAGAGAAGCAATACAGGTAAAAAAGTCATCACAATAGACAGAAGGGATATTTTCACCGGTGTATCGGTTGTTTTGCGAATACGTTCCTGGTATGCCCGCCGGCAGTAGTAACCAAATTGCAGTATCGCCGTTAACAAGCCGGTAAGAGGTACAAAATACCAGTCCGGGGGCGCCTGTCCCAGGAACAAAATAACAAAAGCAATAAGGCTTGCATTGATGAACCAGTAAATGATTTTCAATAAGTGAACACTTTCATATTTCGATAACAGGAACATAGGTATCAGCCTGGTTCCCACGCCTACTATCATCAACAAGAACCAACCGGCAATACCCATGTGTGCATGAAGAGAAAGATAATACAGGGAATCTTTTGAAAGTACATTGTTACTGAAATTGAATACCAGCAGCAAACCCACCAATGTGGTCAGTAACAACCAGCAGGCAGCAGCAACCATGAAAAGTCCATGCATGTTTTGATGCCGGCTCCTGGTATAACTACCCACCTGGTTAATCACATAACAAGCAACAGATACATTGATCAGTATAGCACCCGCCTGTGCGGGTATACCCATATCGAAAATGTAAAAAGCATATACCAGGAGCGGAATGCCGGCAGCCGCTGCAAAAAACGAAACATACGCCAACGTTTCGCTGAACAGATCACTTTCGGTAATAACGGGCATCAATTGATAACTGGCGCCCAGGATCATCATCGTGCCCCAACCCAGGGCCATACTGTGTGTAACAGCCAATATATGGGGATGAAAATAATGTCCCGTAAATGCCTGAACCGAGAAGCAAAGCAATGACATCGCCACGCATAGCGATACGGCTGCATACCCATAGAAAGGCAATACTATTGTATGGGGTGTTGTTTTCGCGATCATTAGATCAGCTTTTATAGATCAATAGTTGCACACCTTCATTTCCCAACTCCCTGATGCGATAACTAAAGCGTCGCTGTTCCAGTTCGGGTAACAGGAACACTGGTACTCTTTTGTGATGAACCAATAACGCCTCGCCAGGTTCCAATTGATCCAATGTTTCCAGGATCTTCATCATAGGTAAAGGCATCGCAAGCATCCGCACATCCAATTCACGTAACCGGTGTTCAAAATCCGTCATTAACCGGTACCAGTCATCATGCATATCAGGTTTATCTTCCGGTATAGTGGTAGTTCCTTCCTTATAAAAAAAGGCTTCTACTACTCCGTTGTGCAATGCTGTTGCATAGGAGGCAAATCCCTGTTTTTTTAACAACAGCATTAAAGGAGTAGGTTCAAAACTATTGATGATCTTCAATGCCTGTTGATCCTGTAATTGTTTCACTCGTTCAAGAATATCGGGAAGTGGATCTCTTCCTGCAGCAATGATGGGTCGCACATCCAGTTCAATGAAGTTGTCCGGGTATATCCGTGCTTCCGAATGAGGTAATGTTTTTACCGGATCCGCTGCCGTATCCGTATCCACCTTAAAACCAAGCGGTTCCAGCTTATTGCGAAAATCATCAATGGTACAACCGGCAACTTTACAAGCCATGGCAACGCTGGTTCTTGCCGCCATCAGCTTACGGATCAGGGGATTGCGTAATTTCTCAAAATGTGTACTAATGCCCATTATAGCATCCAATGCTCCCGGATGCTCCTTGAGTATATTGCTGATCTTAGTATTTGCATGAACTTCCATTATCCGTGATTTGTTTTTCCCTTTCCACTGCTTTAGGGAATAAGATATTATTCTCCAGGTGGATATGCGTATACAGGTCTGTTTCAAATGCCGCTAACATTTTATACAGCAGGCTATAGCTGGCACAAGCATCTTCCGGAATGGCAAAACCTCCGCTGAGCGTCCTGATCTTATGCATGGCACCCCCTACCAGCTCGTGTTCCATTTCCATCATATTGATAGGGTTTTTTACTGTTCCGAAATGCGCTGCCTGGTGTAATTGAGACTGGTTACGAGCCGCCGCCAGGTCTTTTATGTAAGGGAATAATACTTTTTCCTCCTTCGTCATATGTGCCATCATCTCTTCGTAAATTACTTCCACCTGCCGCTGTATCTCTGCTAATTCAGGGTGCTCTTTTCCATGTACCCTTAACACTTTCAATGCATATCCCCTGATCTCAGGAAGGTTTTTCCGTGTATAAGCATGGTGAACATTAACGATGTAATCGGCCAAAAAGCCGGGCTCCCATTCGTTATAAGGAAGTGAAGCAGACACGGGCGCCTCGTTAGCTTGTTGCAGCTCCTGTTCGATCTTCACTATATCCAATCCTTTTTCCAAACAAGCTTCTTTCACCGTTTTCTTTCCCCCGCAACAGAAATCAAGTCCATTTTTTTTAAACACTTCTGCTTTGCGCAGGTCTTTTGCCGCTATTTCGCCAATCGTTTCGCCGTTTTCCTCGCTGGAACGCTTGATAATATTCACTTTCCACCACCTGGGGCCTTGTTCAGTGTATTCCCATTTAAAAATATTTCCTCTCTCCCCCAATAGCTGGTAATACAGGGGCTTGGGGTCATGATCGTTATGAATAGTCAATGTTTCTCCGTCGTTGAGTTGATCAAAACGGTCGAAAATGGTTGGGTGCTTCTGGCGTGGCTCCAGCATTGTCACATCCAGGATATTCTGATTGATTATTTCCATCGTGTTTATTTTTTGATGATAGCACAAAATTAGACTTTTGTCAAAATAAAAGTATTTACTTACTTTTATTTTACATAAAACGAAACAGAATCATGGAGGCACCTGATTAAGATCAGGAGGCATGGTATTTGTATCATAATAAAAAAATCATCACTTTTATTTCTTTGCATGTGCAAATCGGAACATCTATACAACACCCTTCTTTACCCGTGTTGGAAAAGCGTTTATACCGGATCTCCTTATTCAATCTTTTTCTTGTTTCACTTATTGGCTTGTACCTTCGTTCTGCCCCGGTAGCAAGTATCTGGGCCGGGTCGTATAAAAATATATTACACGCCCATTCTCATTTCGCATTTGGCGGGTGGATCATGCCTGCGCTGGTAGCCTTGATCATCCGGTTCTTTCCTGAACTGGCCAACACTATTGCATACAAGCATTGGAGGAATCTCTCGGTACTGCTACTGATAGCCGCATATGGCATGCTGGGCAGTTTCCCCTTCCAGGGATATGGTCCGGTCAGTATTTGCTTTTCTACATTGTCTATCATTGCCTCTTTTTATCTCGCCTGGCTGGTGTGGCGCGCTAGGGTTTCAGGCAAAGACAGTATTGCGCATCAATTTCTCCGTGCAGGCCTGTTTTACCTGGTGCTTTCATCAGCCGGCCCGTTCGCCACGGCGCCTCTTATTGCCATGGGCAAGGCTGGTAGCGCATTATATTTCAACGTCATTTATTTTTATCTGCACTTTCAATACAATGGCTGGTTCACTTTTGCCTTACTGGCTGTATTATATAAAATAACCGGTCATGCACCAGGACGTTATAGCAAAAACGCCTTCGCATTATTTAACATCTCCTGTATTCCCGCTTATTTTCTTTCGGTATTGTGGAGCCATCCCGCACCTGCATTTTTCATAATAGCTGCAGCAGCCGCTATTTTACAGTTGATTGCACTGTTTTACCTGCTGGCCGATATCGTTGACAATAACAGTAACCGCCGGCTGAATGGTTTAGTAAGGCTATCGCTGGGCATATTTGCCATGAAGATCATCCTGCAGTTACTCGGCGCTTTCCCAGCCATTGCAGACATGAGTTATCTTCACCGGAATTTTATCATAGCGTATCTCCACCTGGTATTATTGGGTTTTGTTACTTTCTTCATCATGGGTGCAATGCATTTGCATGAACCACCGACAGAAAGGTCTTCCAAAAAATGGAGCATTTTATTCATTGCAACCTGGGTATTCACAGAAGGATTGTTGTTATTGCAGGCTACGGGAGAAGTGGCAGATTTTCAGATCCCCAATTTTACAACATGGTTGTTCCTTGCAAGCTGTTTTTTCCCGGTAGCCATTCTAGGTATCTGGGTTAAAGATCTTTCTTCCTGAATATTTTCAGTGTAAGGAGCAAGGGCAGCGCTATCCACAGCAGCATAATACCCGTGGTAAAAGCAATACCCCAACCACTTCCGAAAAAGGATTTATATAAAGCGCCTGTATATCCCATCAGGGCGCTTACATCCATCTTCAGCATAATGAAAATGCGTCCAAGATCTATCGGGTTGAGTGCAGATAATAACAAAGTGAATTTTTCCATCGGGTAATCGCTGAAAGCGAATAATATCAGTAAAACAAGTCCGTCGTATATCAATGCAAAATAAAACCATAATAATAAAGCGGCGCCAATACCTTTTGCCTTATCCCTTGCTTTTACAGAAGCAAGGAATGCGATAGAAGTAAAAGCCAATGTGAGTGCCGATCCGGTAAGCAAAAACGAAATACCTGTTGCATCAAAAGCATAAATCAATACCGGTATCCCTACTCCCACCAAATAAGCAGCGGTCAGAGATACCGATACACCTACGTATTCGCTTAAAAGTATCCGGGTGCGGCTTAATGGCTGCGACAGCATCAGTTCTATGAATTCATAAGAGTTGTAATAATGTATAGTGGTAAAGATCATACTAATCAAGGGGATGACGATCAGCACAATGGTAAGCAGGCTCATCAGGGCTTTACTTTGATTCTCCTCCAGTTGAAACAAGCTAAGCGAAACCAACAGCAAGAATAGCGTATATACAATGATTACCCTGTTACGGAGAATATCATACAGCACATAACGTGATAGTTTTCGCATAAAGCTTATTAATTTGATTGATTATTTGTTTCCAGCATCAACACCTCGTCAATCCACAATGCGCTCTTTTTCTCACCGTTCATGATACGGGCGATGGCTTTTCCTAATTTCTCTTCGCCAGTTTCTTTTCGCAGCTGTTCTATGCCTTTCAAAAAGATCATCTTCCCTTCCTGCAAATACATAACATGAGTGGTAAGATCATCGAGGTCACTGAGAATATGTGAAGTGATGAGGATGAGTTTGTTTTTTTGTTTCTCCTCCATGATCTTGGCTTTCAATATTTCCGATGAAAGCGGGTCGAGACCGGCGGTTGGTTCATCCAGGATGAGGATATCGGGATTGAAATAAAAAGCCAGGGCTGCACTCACTTTCTGCCTGGTGCCGCCACTCAGCGTGCGCATGGGCTTGTCAAAAATAGAAGCCAGGTTGAATTTCACGAGCAGGTCGGTATCCAGCGCTGCCTCCGTTTTCATCCGGATGTCTTTCATCATAGTAAACAATTGCCCTACCCTCATATTATCAGGATAACGGCCTATCTGTGGCATATAACCGATGTGTTCCCGGTAAGCCGGATCGTTACCAATCTGTTGCCGGTTGATGAATATTTTTCCGGCATCTGGTCTTACCAGGCCCAATAAGATTTTGATAAGTGTTGTTTTCCCCGACCCGTTAGGTCCGATCAGGGATACCACCTGCCCCTCTGCAAAGAGCGCATTGATATCATCCAACACTTGCAGTCGCTTGAATTTCTTTTTCAGGTTTTCTATTCTGATCATATTTTCAATGGCTTTATCATCGGCTGACGGTCTACCAGGTTCTCCGGTGTGAGGCTGGGTATGGCCTTTTCCGCCTTATCGAGAAGGGTTACCATGAAGCTTCTCATAAGGATCATGGTTCCGGGCGTTTGCTCCACAATCATGGAATACATACTTACCGGGTGATAGGGTACGTCGCCAACCCCGTTTCTATCGATATCATAGCCTTCATATTTATCCCAATAATTGTTGTGCAATTTGTTCAGCACCATGGTGCCATTAGTAGCCAAATCGAAACTGTTGCCAAAAAAATTGTTGTGATGAAAAACGTTATCGTCGCAACTCGCCTGTACTTTAACAGCCCAGCCGTTATTTCTGAAAATATTGCGCTCTATCTCTATCCTGCTCGCGCCCTCCATATAAATACCCGTTGTGTTCTTAAGGAATAGGTTGCTAACAATATGGCTATCTGTGATCTCTTTCAGCAAAAGTCCATATGACGAAGCGCCCCAGTTTGCTTCAAAGTGGTTATGCTCCATGGTCACATGTTTGGAATACATCACAGCAACCCCGGCTCCGTTGTTACGAAAAATATTTTCGATATAATGATCACCATGGGAAAACATGAAATGCAAGCCATACCGGATATTTTTTTCACTCAGGTTCTTCCGGATAACCGATTCCGTTACAAATTCAAAATAGATGCCATCGCGGTAGCCGGTTACCTGGTTGCCTTCTATCAATGCATGGTTACTCTTCCATAAATGAATGCCATTGCCGGTCAGTTGCTCCGTCTTGGGTATCCCTATGATCCTGTTGTTGCGGATAGTGCAGTAGGCTGCATTAGAAATATGAAAAGCGAAATAAGCATCATATACCAGGTTATCTTCCAGTAATACATAACTGGCATCAATCAGTTTTACCGCAGCATAATCGTTCAATGCCGAATAACCCGCATGATGGAATTGCAATTTTTTAATAGTAACATGGCTCCCGCTGATAACGAGTAATTCCTGTTTATGATCACCATCTAATATGGTATTGCCTTCACCCAAAACAGTGACCGGCCGGGTAATCACTATCCTGCCTTCTTTGTATACGCCATTGCGGAGCCTTATGGTATCGCCGTCCCTGGCCAGTTGCACAGCGGCTGTCAATGTTTTCACAGGTTGCCCAACGCCCGCTACAATAGTGCGGGCCAGCGTTACATGTGAACAGATCAACCACGATATGAGGAATAAAAACCGCATTACTTTATTTCAATTTAGCCTGTACAGCTTCCCAGTCCAGTACAACATAAGATGTATCAACTATTTTTGCCTGGGCCGCAGCTTTTGTTTTAAAGCCGGCTGTATTGCCACCCATCGGACTTTTCAATGTGTTACCGTTTAAAAAACTGGCATCCTGGGCCTTGAGAAAAGTATTCGGCTGATCAAAATCAACGACCCAGGATTGCGCCAGTCCATTATCTTTCCGGTCATTCATGCGCATATAGGAAATCATACATTTCAGGTCATCGAATTTGTATGTCTTTCCTTTTCTGGTGATGACCTCGCCTCCATACCGGGTATCGCTGATGCCCATTTTACAGTACGTACAAAAATCTTTTCCTGGCTGAAAGGGTTCAGGTGATGCAGGAGAACATGCGTTCAGCAAAAACAGCATTATGCAAACTACAGCCACAGCAGGCGCCGCCCGCCTGCTTACTTTTCTATGGCGATACCATTCCATAAACCATACCACGAAAGAGAGACAGCCGGCAGCGATCACTACCCATCCACCCACACCGGGCAGGGAATAGGCATCGAAATTCAACAACCGCTTATGTCCTAACAATGGAGGCTGATAGGAAAGTCCCGGCACTTGTATAGGCGCTTTTGGATCCAGGTTATGCCCGTAATCATAGCCCCACTGGTAAAAATCATACATAGCCAGTAACCCGCCCAGGAGGGTGAGTAATAAATACAGGAATAAGACCTTTCGCTTGCCGGTAATAGCTACTGTTACACCCAGTAACATGAAAAACAACACCACATAAGGCAGGAAACGGAATTCCGGAAACATAGCAACTGTAATATGTTTCATGCCTATATAATGATTGAGGCCGTTGATCACATCCACATCACCCGATATTCCGTTGATCCATATATTCATGGTCAGTCCCTCCGGGTACTGTGGCGCAAAAAGATCAATACGCCATGCAGGAAGAAAGAAAACAACAATCAATGCTCCTGATGCAAATGCCACCAGTATCCGCGATACAATACTCAATTGATTGTTCATATTGATAGGTTAATATGCGGTCTCTTTATAATAAGAGACCGCACAAGATTTGCTTATTTGGTTTTTCCATCGGTTGCTTTATAATCAGCCGCCGCTTTAATTGTACCGGTTCCGTATATGATAGGAACATTCGATCCGGGAGCGCTTACCCTAATGTATCCTTGCATTTCCTGGTGAAGCGCAGAACAGAAGTCGGTGCAATAGAAGGGAAACACACCCGCTTTTTCAGGTACCCATTTCAATGTTTGTGTTTCGCCTGGCATGATCAGCAGCTCTGCATTGTTGGCGCCCTTGATGGCAAAGCCATGCGGAATGTCCCAGTCCTGCTCCAGGTTGGTAACATGGAAATAGACGGTTTCTCCCAGCTTCACCCCTTCTATATTATCAGGCGTAAAGTGCGAACGGATAGCAGTCATGTACACATGCACTTCATTGCCTTTGCGTTCTACCCTCGTATAATTATCGCCTTTGGCTGCAGCCGGGTGGGCATTTTCTTCTATCTTATAGATCTTCTGGCTGTTCTTCATTACCAGCTCTGCAGGGATGGCCTCTCCATAGTGCGGTTCTCCTATGGTAGGGAAATCAAGCAGCAATTTCATCTTATCACCGCTGATATCATAGAGCTGTGCACTTTGCGACAATTCCGGTCCGGTAGGCAGGTAACGGTCTTTCGTGATCTTGTTATAAGCGATCACATACTTACCCCAGGGTTTCCGGGTAGGTCCGCCTGGAACACTCAGGTGTCCGATAGAATAATAGGTAGGTACACGATCGAGTACTTTCAGGTCTTTGATATTCCATTTCACAATTTCTGATGAAACAAAGAAAGAAGTATACGCATTTCCCTGATCGTCGAACTCTGTATGCAGCGGGCCTAATCCTGGTTTCTGCACTTCTCCGTGCAAGACCGCATCGTACTTCAACACAGGGATATCGTCATACGTGCCATCGAAATTTTTATCGGCAATCGCTTTCTGTATTTTGGTGAAGGAAAACACCGGAATGGTAGCCGCCAGCTTGCCACTGCCTACTATGTATTCACCGGTAGGATCGGTATCGCATCCGTGGGGTGATTTGGGACAGGGCATGAAATAAACCATATCGGGACAATCTTTCGGATCCAGTACCAATACTTCATTCATAGTAGTTGAAGTAGCCGAATGTTTTTTCTCGTCGTATTGATTATGGGTATATTTCACTGTTTTTTTAACGCCTTTACCGGCTTTCAGGTATTCTTCCGCTTTTTTCCAGTTCACTGCCATAATAAAATCCTTATCCTTCTGAGATGCATTCACTTCGAGCAAAGTGTTGGCTTTTTCTGAGTTATAGCAACTGAAGAATACCCAGCCATGTGACTTCCCTTTGCCGGCACGCGCCAGGTCGAAGTTGACACCAGGGGTCAGTATCTGGAAAGCCAGGTTCATTTCACCTGAATTTTTATCTATGTTGATGAAGCTAACTGTTCCTTTGAAATTTTGTTTATAAGAACTAATCGGTACATCGGTATTATCTCCGAGGGGTATACTGAAACGGGTGCCTGCCACTACATACTCTGAATTCTCCGTAATGAATGGTGACGAGTGGTTGCCGGCACTATTGGGTATCTCAATGATTTCAACAGTGCGGAAAGTTTTCAGGTCAACCCTTGCGATACGTGGCGTATTGTTGGCATTGGCAAACACCCATCTTCCATCGTGCAGGCCATTTGTTTCTGATAATGCAATATGGTGCAAGTCATCCCAGGGAATAAAACCGTTGGATGTGCTCAGCATGGCTTTGCTTTCTTCACTGTAGCCATATCCTTTTTCCGGATCTACAGAGAAAACCGGGATCACACGGAGCAGCCGGCCGGATGGCAAACCATAGACCGACATCTGTCCGCTGAATCCTCCCGAAACAAAATCGTAAAACTCATCGTATTTACCGGGTGCAACATAGGTTTTCAAAGCAGCATCACCGCTGATAGCAGCCTGTGAGCCTTTGGGTTTGCATCCCAACATTTGCAAGGATGCACCTGCCAGCACCAGTGTTGCAAGCAGGGTTTTGTGGGAAAAGAATTTCATCTGTCTGTTATTTGCGTTATAGGGTTATTTTTCTCCGTCGTTGTTCCGCATGAATTCCAGCACTTTGCGGGCGTCTTCTTTGGCCAGGTTCTGGTTGGGCATACGTACCATACACTGTTCCAGCAGTTTTTGTGCATCGGGGTCCTTCTCCAGCATCATGTCTACGTTGGTAATCATATTCATGATCCAAACAGGCTTTCTGCGTTTGGTAACATCTTTCCATCCTGGTCCCACCAGTTTTTCACCGGTAAGGCGGTGGCAGGACTGGCACTTCATTTCATAAATGCCTTTACCGGCGCTTACCCATTCTGTATTCAATGGGTTTGAAACAACTACATCGGATTCTTTTAATTCGGCGCCATGTGTTTCAGGTTGGTTTTTTGTCATTTCCTGAACATCTACCGGTTTTTCGTCTTTTTTGACCCCTTCTGAACAAGCCACTGCCAGTAGGGTTCCGGAGAGTAAACAGATCGTTAATGGTCGGATGATTTGCATGGTATTATTTTTTAGTGAATGCACGTTTATTAAGAGAGTCTTTTGTCTTTTATTGATCAAAAGTATCCTACCTGCCGTGCCTCGTATATGACCAATCTCAAAAAAGTGAATGATCTTTATCAGGAAGGATGGAAACAGGCATTTTTATTTTTGTTTCTATGACGCCATCCAACATTTCTGGCAAAGACGATCAGTTGCCATTGATAAATAAGCAAATGCCTGTTACGGAAATTGTGCAGAAAGATTACCGTACAGCCGATGTATTTCTCAAATATGATATCGAATTCTGCTGTGGAGGCAAATGGCCGCTGGAAATGGTATGCGAATCCAAGCAACTGGATACTGCTGTTATATTACTTGAACTGGAAGAAGCCTGCCGGTTGATACAACTCCCGCAAGGGAGCAGGTTTGAAGACTGGGGCACCGGCTTTCTGATCGATTTCATTCAAAACGTTTATCACCGGTATTTTAAAAAAGCGCTGGAGACAACTGTCAATTATACCAATCGCTTCCTCGAAGGGCATCTCAAAAAATTTCCCGAGTTAGAAAAAACACCGGAGATTCTTCACAAGCTGTCATTGGCCATCAACAAACGCATGAACAACGAAGAAGAATCTTTCTTTCCTTATATCAAACAGGTTACCAATGCCTACCTGCGCAATGAGTCGTATGCAGGTCTGCTGGTGAAAACATTGCGCAAACCATGGCAGGAAACCATGCAGCAGGAATACAGCGAAGTGATAAAATGGCTGGATGAGCTGCGTTCTATTACAAAAGATTATTATTTACCTGGCAATGCCTGTACCACACACCGCGTTAGCTTTTCAAAATTGCGGGAATTGGATCATGAACTTACGCAATACCTGCAATTGGAGCATACCATATTACTACCCAGGGTTGTTGAGGTGGAACAGGCCCTGCTGGCCTGATGCAGATTACGATCACTTTATTATATTTACAAACAGATTTACTCCTACTATTTGCGCTATGCTGGACCAGGCTCATATGACGTCTTTATTCGAGAATGCCACCGAAGGTATCATCCTTACGGGTCATCATGGCAATATCGTATTGGTAAACCCTGCAGCAGAGCGTATGTTTGGCTACCAGAATAGAGAAATCATTGGTCAGCCCATTGAAATATTGATCCCTGCGCAGTTCAAGGCACACCATCACCATTTGAGAGATGGGTTTTACAAAACCCCTTCCAACCGTGTGATGGGCCAGGGGCGGGATCTGTTTGGCAAAAAAAAAGACGGCTCAAATATTCCCGTTGAAGTGAGCCTGAGTCATTATAAAAAAGATGACGAACTGTTCGTGATCGCCTTTATCGTAGACATTACACGCCGGAAAGAGATCGAACAGAATATGCTGGAGCAGCAAAAAGAACTGCAAAAAGTATCTACCGAGATCAGGAAGCTGAACGCCGAGCTGGAAATGAAAGTAGAAGAACGAACGGTTATCCTTAAAGAAGCGCTCCAAAAACTGGAACAGTCGCAAAGAGAACTGAGCGAAGCGCTTGATAAAGAAAAACAATTGAGTGAGATCAAAAGTCGTTTTGTTTCTATGGCTTCGCATGAATTCAGAACGCCTCTCAGCACCGTTTTATCTTCCGCTTCGCTATTAGCAAAATATACCACTACCGAAGAGCAGGAAAAACGGAGCAGGCATATCGATAAGATCAAAAGCTCTGTACGCCACCTGAATGATATACTGGAAGATTTTTTATCCCTCGGAAAGTTGGATGAGGGAAAAGTAGCAATATCCATCTCAGGATTCGATCTCAAATCATTCATCGATGACACCACGGAAGATATGAAGGGTCTGTTGAAAAAAGGACAGCATATCCGGGTAGATTATACCGGGGAGCATTTCATTCATTCTGATAAAAAATTATTGCGGAATATTATCATTAACCTCATTACCAATGCCATTAAGTTTTCCGATGAAGACAGTGGTATCAGCATACAGACCTCCGTTAACGATGAAATTGCCTCTATTACGGTAACTGATCATGGTATCGGTATTGCACCTGAAGACCAGGTGCATTTATTTTCCAGTTTCTTCCGGGGAGCCAATGCCAACAATATTGCCGGTACCGGGCTGGGGCTGCATATTGTGAAACGCTATACCGATCTGCTGCAAGGTCAAACAAAATTGGAAAGTGAACTCCAAAAAGGAACACGTGTAACCATATCCATTCCTGTAAATCATCCTGCTTCATGAAAACCATCTTAGTCATCGACGATAATACAGACATCCGCGACAATACCGCGGAAATCCTGGAAATGTCCGGTTACAAAACATTTACTGCCGAAAACGGTAAGAAGGGTGTAGAGGTAGCCATCAGGGAAAAACCAGACCTGATCGTTTGCGATATTATGATGCCCGAGCTCGATGGATATGGGGTACTGCACCTGCTCCGCAAAAACCCCCAGACGCAATTCACCCCCTTTATTTTTCTTACAGCCAAAACAGAACGTGCCGATCTTAGGAAAGGTATGGAGATGGGGGCTGATGATTATATCACGAAGCCTTTTGAAGACATTGAACTGCTGAATGCCATTGAAGTGAGGCTGAAAAAAATACAGTTCCTGGGACATCATTACGCTATGTCGCCATCCGGTATCAGCCAGTTCCTGAAAGATGTAAAAGATACGGGGAGTTTTGGTCAGCTGGCAGAGCAATACAGCATCGAAACATACAGCAAAAAACAACCTTTATATCATGAGGGCAAGCGCCCCCGCTATCTCTATTACCTCGTAAGGGGGAAGGTGAAAGCTTTTAAAATACATGAAGACGGCAAAGAATATATTACCGATATTTTCAGCGACGGCGATTTCATCGGATACCATGCATTGATCAACGATTCGAATTATGCAGACAGTACCATGATACTGGAGGAAGCGGAGATCATGCAGATCCCCAGGGAAGACTTTTTGCAGATGATCTATAAAGACATCCAGGTGGCCGCCAAATTCATACACATCATTACACAAAACATCAAAGAGAAAGAAGAAAGGCTTATCAGCCTGGCTTACAGTTCTCTCAGAAAACGTGTAGCAAAAGCCCTGGTAGACATTCATAGTAAATACAACAGCAATGGGGGTTCGAACCCCATTGAAATATCCCGGGACGATATTGCTCATTACATTGGTACTGCAACGGAATCACTCATTCGCACCCTTAGCGATTTTAAAGCAGAAAAACTGATACAGATCAAAGAAAGCAAGATCATCATTACCGATATCGGCAAGTTGCAGAACCTGTTGTATTAAAACCACGACTCAATACTGTCTTCTTCCTGCGGCACTCCTTTCTGGACGCCTGTCACCGGCTCGGACTTTAAAGGCGCGATGCTTTTGGGACGTGTTTTTTTATGTTGTATCCGGGCTTCTTCTACCTGGGCGCCTTCTTCAATATCCAGTACAGGGCAGTTGAGTTTACCCCTGATACGCGCAGTATTGGCAATGACGGCCTTCTTACTGCTGGAAATATCTCCTTCCACTGTTCCGAATACCAGCAGGTCAGACGCATCTATATTCCCATTGACCACTCCGGTTTCGCCAATTACCAGCTTATCCTCTGCAACGATATCACCCATCACCGTGCCGTCGATCCTTCCTGCTGTGGCAGCGTTGATGTTTCCGTGTACGATCACTCCCCTGGAAAGAAAAAAGCCAGCGGTATGTGCACTTTGTAAAATATTTTTCAGACTTAACAGGCTCATTGCTTATGGGGAGTGGGTGTGGGAGTAGCTGGCGTCAGGTCTTTATCCTGGAATACCGATACCGTAGTGCTTGAATTCCCAATGTCGATGCCCACACTTCGCTGCTGCTTGCCATCGGATATACGGAATGAATTATACAGGTAACCAATGCTGGCCAATTTTTCAGGTTCTGGCGCCACTTCCACCTGGATACTTCCATTGAATTCATTTTTAAACGCTTCAACCAGCTCCGGGTAATAAGCGCCGCCACCCATGAGGTAAATTTTTTCACAGATTTCAAAATCCTGGTCGTTGAAATACTTGTTCAGCAGCAAATAGATCACTTCCCTGAAATACTGGTTGAGTATACTCTTGCGCAAACCTTTGATATCTACATTTTCACGGTTGATGAAAATAGAACCCTTACGAAACGCATCATCCAATTGGTGCACGTTTTTCATTTTGAGGTAATAGCGCTTGCTTAACTCCTGGTGAAGATTATCGATGGCATATTGTAATCCATAAGAGCTGAAGCAGGTGCGGTGTACGAGCCCGTTTTCCGTTGCCATCCCCCCTTCAATGGTTCCAAAGCCCAGGCTGATGGCAATGAAATTCGTAGGAGGTTTGTTGCCGAGTATCTTTTTCAGTCCGATGATACACCCTACGATCTCCGGTATGACATCAAAATTATCAACATCGAATGTGGTTCGTTTAACACTTCCATTTACATTATAGGTCTGGGTATCGTATTCAGCCATGAAATGCCTTTTACTGAGGAATTGTTCAGCGTTTGTCTTGTACACACTGTACGTAGAAAACGGAAAACCCATTGTAATAGCAACGGGTTGTTCTACTTGTGCGGCTACGGTAACAAGCGCCGATTTAAACAATACTTCATAGTCTTCCAGTTGTGGTGAAGCATTGGTGACATGGTTGGGATTGACACCGGCTCTTTTTGCCAGGTTGCCCACCATGTACCAGGTGTCTTCTTTTTTGATTTTTAATCCGTTCAGCAAGTCCTTAGCAGAATTTTCGGTATTGCCGAAGGTGGTTTCCAGCACGCTGGGGAAGTTAACAGTTAATACTTTCATCTAATACTTTATTTTAATAGTCAGGTAGACAGGGGAAAAGGCACTCCATTCAGAGTAAGTAGAGTTGATGCAATAGCAGGTATTCTTTAAGTATTACTATGGGCAGAAATATGCAACCAATATCAAGCCAAATTTGCTTTGGTTGCTAACTATTTTAATAAAGAATTGATAAATTAATGTGGTTTTTCGCAGCAGTCTTTATTTCTGACCGATCCCGATCCAGGCTTTCAATGCGAAATCAAATGGTAAAGATCCGAAATATGCAGTAAGGCGGTTTTCCAGTTCGGCTGCAATCCGGTTGAATGCAGCAGGGTCTTTTTCTTTCACCTCCCGGCCCAACGGATGTTTTACAAATAACCCACTCACAATGTTCATCACCGAATCTGTATGCCCGCTGAATTCAACCAGCGTCACTTTATTATGTTTGAATCCTGCCTGTTTCATGAAATCCAATAATTGCTCCGGATCGTGCAATGAGAAAGGTGTATAAAACCGGCTCGTATCTTCTCCTTCGAAAAAAGGAATTACGGTATCATCGATCACCAGTTTGAACAAAGGAGTATCATCTGTGCGGTCCCAGGTAGCGAATACAAAATAACCGCCTGGCTTCAGTACCCTATACGCTTCATTGAAACCTTTCTGTTTATCCGGGAAGAACATCAATCCGTATTGATTGACCACGAGATTGAAAGATGCATCTGCAAAAGGCAGTTCCTGCGCATTGGCTACTTTGAATGTAATGCCGGTGTTTGCCAATTGCTCTTCCGCCAGTGACATCATATCGGCACTGATATCGGTAGCAATGAGTTGAGTAGTGGGTGGAAAATATTGCCGCAAATGCCTTGTGAGTCGGCCTGTACCACAGGAAGTTTCCAGAACCGATTGAGCCGGCATAGACACCAGATGCGACAACAACTCAACGGCCGAGGGTTCAAAGATCAACGGACCAAGGTATTGTTCATAATTCGACGCATCATTACCTGTAAAACGAAAAGCTTCTTTACTCATATCAGATGAATTAATCAAAGACTTTGCATTTAAGGTACGTTGAAGTTCTTTAAAAACAAAGTGGTCCTGGCAGGCAAGAACACCGGTCAGGACCACTTATTAATTGGTTTTTAAGTATCAGCTATTGCAAACTGTCAAAATTAATCATGGGCTTCTCTGTAGCAGGCGCATGCGCAAACACAGATCGCAACACCGTATTGTTACTGAAAAATCCGCCGTTGCTCAGGAAGAAAGCACCATTCTCTTCTCCACCGCTATAATCTACGCGATATCCTTTCTGTGCCGTAGCATCGCCGGTGAACACCATTTTGGTAAGCGGTAACCAATCACCACTCCTGGGTTTTACCCATTGGTTTTGGTAAAAAGCTTTGCGTGTAACATTCCCCATGGAGGGGTCGAAGTTTTCCAGGAAAGAATGCAAACGCGTTAGATAAGTATGGGTATGCGGACGGCTGAAGCTGGCAATCAATAACCACTTATGCGCTTCCGGTGCATAGAAATAAGCGGTATAGTTGGTATACCCATTAGCAACCGGCTCGGCATGCAACAGGAAACCATAAGTTTGACCGGCCTTCCAATTGTATTTCAGGTAGCTTTGTCCACCAGAGCCTTCGTTGCCAAATTCTCCCGCGTGTACCTGTTCTCCTTTTTTCAATAACCTGATCTTTTGATCTTCGGGTATGGATCCGGGATCATCGGTTTTGAACGGACTCCACACAGAAAATAATATACGTCTTTCTGTTGTTGAATTTACCTGTATTCCAAAATAGCCTTCGGCAAATCCATCAGCCATAAAATAAGAACCAACAGGATCGCTTCCTACGGGCACTTTTATTTCATTATAGAACCATGCTACCTCGTTGCCGGTTCCGGAGAGATCATAATTGATATGCACCGAAGGGCCTCTTCTTCCCCAATAAAAATAATTGCCCTGGTTGTCTTTTACATACTTTGCTTCGGCATCAACCGATGTACCACTGAGGTGCAACTCGCTGATCGTTGCAAATTCAGTTCCTGTTTTTTTAAGTCCCGCTATGTCTATTTTAACATAGCCTGCGGGAACAGTCCATTCGCCGAACTCGTATTCTTTTGGGGCAGCATCACTTATCCTGACTTTTTTCGCAACACCATTAATGGTACACTGTAGTTCCGATTGCCCTTTCTCTACTACAACAGGAGCTGTTATTTTCAATGTTCCCGGCTTAGCTAATTTTACATAAGTGCTGAACACGGCTTTCACATTCCGCCATTCTTTCCATCCTTCATTGGTTACTTTTTCCGATGCATTTCCTGCACGTACAGTAACCCAGGAATTACCACCCACAGGAACTGTAAGCGTTGTATCGCCGGCTGCCCGGAAAGCGGATAACCCTGCTACACACATAACAACAATGATCGACCAATATCGCTTTCTCATTTTTTGATTTTTAAATTTTACCTGATCGGGCTGATCCAGTAACTGTATTCATAATTTGCAAAAGGCAGCCTGTATTCTTTCAATGGCCATGCACCCCAGCTATCCATTCCCTGTACGCCTGTTTGTTGCAGGTCGATATGCAGGTATATTTCATTGCGTTCTGTAAGCTCTCCGGAATGGTACTGTTTTTTATCTGCACCGGGATCCAGATCGTTCATGCTGTAAGGCAACGCAGCTACATTCAGCAGGCTGTCGCTGGCTGTAATGCGCAATCCTTTTCCTTTATCGTTGGTGAAGTTCACCCAGCGCAGGTCTGATTTGTTTCCGCTTTCCTGTGGCCTTGCGTAAGGGAAATATTGTTCATTGACTGTTTGCTTGTAAATGCCCACCAATGAAGCCGATTTCCTGTCCCAATAACTTTCACCAGGACCTCTGCCATACCATTCCATGTTACGGTATTGCTTATTCAATTGCAGGTCATTACCTATTCTCATCAGGAGCGGATATTTCCCTTTTACCGCAGTAAAACGGTTGATGACTTTTACTTTTCCATCTGCATAAATGATAAATGTCTGCTCCTGGATCGCATCGCCATTCAATAATTCTCTTTTGAAGTTCACTTCGTAAGACCCATCGATATTGGGACGATTGATGGATCTCAGCATTTGCCCTTCACTGTATGCATCGCGCCAAATACGCAGGTTGTGGTTAAAGCCGGCTCCTATATCGTTATCGGTAGGTGCACGCCAGAATGCAGGCTGCGGGCCTTGTTGCAACAATACCTGTTTTTGCACGCTGTATTGTTGCATGGTCCCGCTAATTGCATCAAATTGTATGTTGAAGTCTTTACCAGTTACCGTAATGGTAAAGCCCGATAAGGATCCGGTAACATCGCCTTTGCCGCTAAGGGTCACGGGTAATATCGTTTTGCCCAGTGCAAATTGTTCATACGCTGTTTCGTATCCTTTTTCCAGGAACGGCTCCGCTTCTTTTAACCGGTAATGCAGGTTGAGAAAATATTCTTTCCCTTCTTTTTGTTTTACCTGTATGGGCAAACTGATAGTAGCACTTTCGCGCGGAGCAATGGAGAGTGTAGCCACTGTTCCTTTTTCAATCAGCTTACCATCTTCCATCAACTCCCATATCAATTCTACATTGTTGAGATTGCGGAAGAAATAACTGTTATTGATCGTAATACGGTTATTGCCTTCATAAGTCGTTTTGATGTACTGGTACACTTTACGTATCTCTACGGCCATCGGTGTCATTTGTCTATAAGCCGTTACCACTCCTTTGATACAAAAATCATTATCGCTGAAGTTCTCGTTTACCGGCCCTTCCAAAGGAAAGTCACCACCATAGGCTTTGATGCGTTTCCCGTTTTTCACGGTATCGATAGACTGGTCGATCCATTCCCAAATAAAGCCGCCCTGTAATTTGGGATGCGTTTCGATCACGTCCCAGTACTCTTTGAAATTGCCCAGGCTATTCCCCATGATGTGTGCGTATTCACTCATGATGAGCGGCCTGGTATTTTTACTTTTCGAATAGCCGGCCAACCAGTCGGGCGACGGATATTGCGGCACGATCATATCGGTATTGAAATCGAATTCCGCCCGCTCGTATTGTACCGGTCGGGTATCCTGTTGCTTCAACCATTCATACGCTTCGTAAAAATTGGCACCATTACCCGCCTCATTTCCCAGCGACCAGGTAACTACGGATGGATGGTTTTTATCTCTTTCATACATACGTGTAATCCTTGCCAGGTGCGGCACACGCCACAGGCGATCGTTGGCAAAAGTGGTTTCCAGACTATAATAGCGGCCATGTGATTCAATGTTGGCTTCGTCTACCACATAGAGTCCGTATTCATCGCAAAGATCCATCCAGTAAGGATCGGGAGGATAATGCGAATGGCGCACTGCATTCACGTTCAGCTTTTTCATCATCTCCATATCTTTCCGCATATCTTCTTTTGTAAGCGTATGACCCTGTGTGGGATTGTGTTCATGCCTGTTCACTCCTTTGAGGAATACGCGTTTGCCATTCACCAGGAAATCGCTCCCTTTGATTTCGATGGAGCGGAAACCTACTCTTTGTGGAACCACTTCCAGTACATTCCCATTCTTATCTTTCAGGGTGAGGTATAAAGTATAGAGATAGGGTATCTCGGCCGACCAGGTATGCACGCCGGGTAACTCTTTATGGAAAGAAAGCTTTGCATGGTAATTACCCAGCGACTGAAGGAGGCCACTCTCTTCTTTTGTAACGCTGTTTCCACCGGCATCGGTCAGTTCCATGCTCACGAAGAAACTATCGGGTTTGCTGTGCAATGTGTGTTGGTCTATACGATAGTTTTCTACTGTGATATCAACATTCAGCAAGCCCTTCGTATAAGTATTATCCAATCCTGCCGCTATTTTGAAATTGTGCAGATCCAATTTAGGTGTTGAATAGAGATAGACTTCCCTTTCGATGCCTGAAATACGCCACATATCCTGGCATTCGAGGTAAGAGCCATCACTCCAGCGGTATACCTGCAACGCTACCAGGTTCTCTCCCGGATGCACATACTTAGTGATATCGAATTCTGCAGCCAGTTTGCTATCCTCGCTATAACCTACTTTTCTTCCATTTACCCATATAAAAAAAGCAGACTTCACCGCACCCAGGTTGATGAATACCTGGCGGCCATTCCACGCATCGGGAATGTTTACCTTCTTGCGATAAGAGCCCACCGGGTTGTTGTCTTCCGGTATATCATAAGGCGGATCGAGTTTAGCGCCTGTTTTAGTGCGTCCGGCAAACTCATAAGGTTGGTTTACATAGATCGGCAATCCGTATCCATTCAGTTCCCAGTTGGCGGGCACTTTAAAGTTTTTCCAGCCGGCATCGTCAAAATCTGTTTTATAAAAATCTGCCGGTCGCTTCCGCGGATCCTGCACCCAGTTGAATTTCCAATCACCATTCATTGAAATAAAATAGGCCGATTGTTCCTTTTGTTTTTTTGCTGCCAGCTCCCTGCTTTCGAAAGCGAAAGCGCTGGCGCGCATGGGCAGCCGGTTCTCCGAAACGATATCGGGCGTCTGTAATTCAGTGGGAAGTTGTTGCGCTCCCGCCTGCAATAAAAGCAGGAGAGCCGATCCTAAGAGCAATTGTTTTTTCATGACGTATTTAAGATGATCGAAAGACTATTTTGATGCCACACAACGGAAGCCTGTATGCTCCAGTCCCGTATCCGTAGAAGTTTTCATTCGCGATGTTACCCTGTACCCTTTACAATAAGAAGCGTTGCACATGAACGACCCGCCGCGCACCACTTTCTTGGGAACAGTAGGTTCCATAGGATCATAGCTGGACGAAGGGCCTGTTGGATTAGCCGTTACTGTATTTTTCATTGATTGATAATAATCAGGACGATACCAGTCTGCCGTCCACTCCCAAACATTACCGGCCATATCGTACAAGCCATATCCGTTGGGAGCGAAAGACCGCACAGGCGCCAGCCTGTCGAAATGATCCCAATCGGTATTTTTCACAGGAAAAACACCCTGCCAGGTATTGGCTTTGGGTTTACCCGATTCAATGGCTTCATTGCCCCAGGGATATTTGGCATTAGCCAGTCCACCCCTCGCTGCATATTCCCATTCCGCTTCGGTGGGCAAACGTTTACCGGCCCATTTGCAGTATGCTACAGCATCATCCCAGGAAATATGTACCACCGGGTAATGGTCTTTACCATTGATATTGCTGTTGGGGCCTTCAGGATGTTTCCAGTTAGCGCCTTTTACCCAGCTCCACCATTGCGATACATCTGTTAAAGGAACGGGATGATCCGGCTGTGTAAACACAAGCGAGGCAGCTACCAATTGGCTTTCATCGGGCTTTGGCGTACCAGGAGGTAATTGTTTTTTCATCTCTTCCCAGTCCGGCGCTTTTTCTGCTGTAGTGATATAACCGGTTGCCTTCACGAATTGTTTAAAATCGGCATTGGTCACTTCATTCGCATCCATCCAGAAACCATCCAGCTTAACCTGGTGCTGCGGGTATTCATCGGGTCTTCCTTCATCATCCGATGCGCCCATGGCGAATGTGCCTCCGGCAATCCACACCATGCCTTCATGCGAAATTTTTCCTTCGGCAATAGTGATGCTGTCTGTTTTCTTTACTGCAAAACGTTGCGGCAGATTTTTTTCGCAGGAAAGCATGCTGTCTTTTTTACCTGCGTTCGCTGCCTGCTCTTGTTGATGGTTCTTACAGGAGCCAACCAGCAGCGTTGCAATAAAGAAATATGTTTTGAACTGATATTTCATTAGTCCTTAACCTCCTGCTCAAAAATTTTCATCGCTTCATCATCATGGTATTGGTTGATCAGATCCTTTAGTTGTTGTTTTAATGAAGCAACCAGCCGGCTGTTCTTTTTTTCTGTATAAAGGTTCTTCATTTCGGCAGGGTCTTTCTTCAGATCATAGAGTTCCCAGGCATCTGCAGGCCCGTAAAAACGGATCAGTTTATACTGAAGGGTGCGGATACCAAAATGAGGCGATACACGATGCGGCTCGGGATATTCATAATAATGATAGTAAGCTGCTTTGCGCCAGTCTTTCGAATTGCCGGTTTGCAACAAGGGCAGGAAAGAATTTCCTTGTATAGAAGCAGGTGCTGTTACCCCGGCAATATTCAATATGGTAGGTGCGAAGTCGATGTTCACGATCATATCATTCACCGAGGTTCCCGGTTTGATAACACCGGGATAACGCATCACCAACGGTGTTTTCATAGACTCTTCATACATGAACCGTTTATCAAACCAACCATGTTCTCCCAGGTAAAAACCCTGGTCAGAAGCATAGATCACCACCGTGTTTTGTGTGAGTCCGTTCTTATCCAGGTAGTCCAGTATTTTACCAATGTTGCGATCCAGCGACCGGGCGGTGGACAGGTAATCTCTCATGTAATGCTGGTACTTCCATTCTACAAGTGCTTTTCCTTTGTACTGGCGTTCGTCAAAATCCTTGCTCACTTTATCGTAATAAGCTTTGAAAGCATTTCTTTGTTCCGGTGTCATGCGGCCATACATGCCTCTTTCGCCATAGTTGGCATGCACTTTCAGATCGTAATCGAGCAGCATGGTTTTATCAACCGTCATGTCCTGGTTCTTTGCTGCAAGACGGCCTTTGTAATCATCGTAAAAGTTAGCCGGCAATGGGAATTTTTTATCATCAAAAGCGCCCAGGTCTTGTATATCCGGTAACCAACTCCGGTGCGTAGCTTTTTCTCCTATCACCATACAAAAAGGTTTGGATGTATCCCTGTGATCGAGCCAATCGAAACTCAGCTGGGTGATCACATCGGTGATATAACCTTTGAGACGAACGGTATCGTTTTGCTGACCAATAAAATCAGGATTGTAATACTGTCCCTGGTCGGGCAATACACGCCAGTAATCAAATGCATTACCCGGCAATGTTTGCAAATGCCACTTGCCGATCCAGCTGGTCTGGTAATTTTTTTGCTTGAGCAGGCGTGAAAACACTTCCTGCCGTATATCGAACGGGTTGGAAATATTATTCACTTTCAATCCGTTGATATGACTGTATTTGCCGGTAAGCAACGTAGCCCTGCTCGGCGCACAGAGCGAGTTGGTAACACAGGCATTCTGAAAAATGGCGCCTTCCCTGGCGATGCGATCGATATTGGGCGTTTGCATCAACTTACTTCCATACGCACTGATGGCCTGGTAAGCATGGTCATCGGAGAAGATGATGAGTATGTTGGGCGCTTTTTTATTTTGCTGCGCCATCAATGTCAAGCAGCATAACAAGCTGCTCAATACCAGTATTGATCTGATCATAAATTAATTTTTTTAGACTGACCTTTTATTGTTGGGAAGCTGATTAATTTTTGATTCACCATGATCTTACATTCACCACCGGCATGCGAGACTATTTTACAACCGGTTACTTTGCCTTCTTTCCATTCCATGTCTACTACAAATCCGCCCCTTGCACAAAGACCTTTTACAGAACCGCTGCCACTCCATGCAGCAGGCAGGGCAGGCAGCAGCTGTATATAATGCTCCTGCGACTGGATAAGCATTTCTGCAATACCAGCCGTTCCCCCAAAATTACCATCGATTTGGAAAGGCGGATGGCCGCAGAATAAATTCGCATAAGTACCGCCGCCGCCAGACATTACTATGCCCATACGTGTTACCGGCTTCAGCAACTGGTTCAATAAGATCAGTGCATGATCACCATCACCCAGTCTTGCCCAGAAATTGATCTTCCAGGCTTTGGACCATCCCGTACCCCCATCGCCCCTGTCGGCCAGGGTTTTCCTCGCAGCTTTTGCAAGTTCAGGTGTTCGTACAATGCTGATCTCATCATAAGGGTGCAGGCCATACAGGTGAGATACATGCCTGTGCTGTGGTTCCGCATCTTTCCAGTCATCAAGCCACTCATTCAGATCGCCCGCTGCACCTACCTGGTCAGGCGCGAGTTGTGGAAGCAATTGTTGCAACTCTTTACTCCAATCGCTGTTGGTATTCAGAATAGCCGACGCATGAATACAGGCATTGAATAATTCGCGGCATATCTGCATATCGATGGTAGGTCCCATGGCAGTCTGGCCATGAAAACCATCGGGCGTGATATAAGTATTCTCGGGAGAATTCGAAGGCGCTGTAACCAGCCAGCCATGTTTGGGTTCGCGTATCAATACAGATTGCAGGAATTGCGCAGCGCCTTTGAGTACGGGAAAATACGTTCTCAAAAAAGCAGTGTCTTTGGTAAAACGGTAATGTTCCCAGATATGCTCGCAAAGCCAGGCGCCCCCTGTAAGCGTAGAGCCCCATCCAGCACCTTCGCCCGGAGAAGTATAATGCCATGGATTACTGATCACATGCGCTACCCATCCCTTTGCATTGTAATAAGCCTTCGCCGTTTTCTCACCAGGTATCACCAGGTCTTTGGTAAAACGGTGCAATGGTTCTGCCAGGCTGCTGAGATTGGTAGTCTCTGCGAGCCAATAATTCATTTGGATGTTGATGTTCAAATGATAATCGCCATTCCAGGGTGTTTGGTATTCTGTTGCCCACAATCCCTGCAGGTTCGCGGGCAGCAGGCCCGGGCGGGATGACGAGATCAGCAGGTACCTTCCGAAATTAAAATACAACACCGGTAATTCTAAGTCTTGTTCGCCTTTATTATAACGGATCAGCCGCTGGATAGTAGTCAGCCCCGATACCGCATCGTTAGCAGGCATCTGCCAACGGCATCGGTTGAAATATTTTTGATAGGCAGCAGCGCTTTTGCTTTCCGCAACAGCATATTGCATGGCCTTTGTTGCCGATAAATAATCTAAGCATTGTGCAAGTGGATCCGGTGCGGTGAGTTGGGAAGTCTTCCAGTTAAAATTCGTGGCCGCTGCTATTTTGATCCAGCATGCTGAAGCGCCTTCTATGTGCAATGCATTTTCTTCTGCCGTTATTTTACCATCCTTAATAACAGGTTGTACTACCGATGCAAAGCGCATGCCCTTCTCTTTACCTGAGGGCAATTCTCCCTGCATGATCAGCTGATTTGCATTCGCTGTTACTGTTGCGTGTTCTTTCCGGTAAAGTGATAACCTGGCATTGATGCCGGCTTTGCCGGAACTGCTCAACTTGATCCAAATGATATCATTCACAAAATCTGCAAATAATTCTTCTTTTATTTGCTGCCCATTACGCTTGAAACGGGTAATTGCTTTGGCATTTTCAAGATCCAATTGCCTTGTATATTCAGTAACAGGCATTGCACTGTCTTTCCATTCAATAAAAAGATCGCCGAGTGCCTGGTAACATCCATACTTCACATTGGCTCCACTTCCAAAACCCGAACCTTCTCCTTTCGCAATAAAATGTTTTTGCAGCAATGCCTGTGCTTCCCTGTTTTTTCCGGCGAGCAGCAAATCTTGTATGGGTTTCAGGTATTGATAGGCTTCCCGGCTGTCTGCATCCTGCTCTCCGCCAGACCATAAAGAGATCTCATTGAGCGCGATCCTTTCTTTACCAGTACTGCCATACATCATAGCGCCCATTCTGCCATTACCCAATGGAAGGCTTTCTGTAAAAACTTTAGCAGCCGTATCAAATACAACCGTAATAGCTGCCCGTTGTGCATGCAATACTCCTGTTAGCAACAGCAGTGTGGTGGTAGCAATTGTTCTTACTGCAAAATGCATCATCCGATGTTTTATTAGTTATCAGCTTTTACTTTATCCAATAAAGCGGCCAATTCTTTTACGATCTCCGGGTGCTGTTCTGCTACATTGTACTGTTCACGAATATCTGTTTGCATATTGTACAATTGCGGCTTGGGTAAATTGCCCAATTCTATATTCACCGCTTTGTCGTAAGCCGCTCCGTTATTGGGTACAATGTATTTCCATTGTCCTTTGGTAACGGATAAACCGCGCGCATCTTCTATGAGGAATGCCCTGTCTTCATCACGCTTACCCAACAAAACACGCAGCCGCTCAAAACTATCGGGACCATCGCCATTATTCAATGAGTGGCCGGCCAGCTTTGCCAATGAAGCATAAAGGTCAACCTGACTGAACAATGCATTCGTTGTTTTACCTGCTTTCACCTGCCCGGGCCATTTCACGATCAATGGCACCCTTGTGCCTGCTTCAAATATGCTGTATTTGCCTCCGCGCAATGCACCGCCGGGGTGATGATCGCCCAAATGCTCTACCGACCCATCAAGATAACCATCATTCACCACCGGTCCGTTATCACTGCTGAAAATGATCAGGGTATTGTTGGTCAGGTGCAGGCTGTCCAGTGCATGCACAATTTGTCCAACCGTATAATCCAATTGCAAAATCGCATCTCCCCGCAATCCCATACCACTCTTACCCCTGAACATACTGTGCGGATAACGCGGCACATGAATATCGCCTGTTGCAAAATACAGAAAGAAAGGCTGTTGTTTGTTTTTGCCGATGAACTGTATCGCCTTTTGTGTGATCGTTCCGGCGATGTCTTCATCTTTCCAACGTGCACTGTGACCGCCGCTCATCCATCCAATCCTGCTGATGCTGTCTATGATGGTCTGGTTATGCCCTTGCTGTGGATCGGGCTTAATGCGAAGCATTTCGGGATTTTCCTTACCAGTAGGGTCGTTGCCGATCTTGTGTTGGTAATTCACTGCTATCGGATCGCCCGGATCGAGGTTCACCACGCGATGGTTCTCTACATATACGCAGGGTACCCTGTCGAGTGTGGCGGGCATGATGAATGAATAAGTAAAGCCTACTTCATTGGGGCCTGGTTTGATATCGCCATTCCAATCGATCGTACCATTGGTACCGAGACCCAGGTGCCATTTGCCAATGGCCGCCGTTTGATAGCCTGCCTGCTGCAAAGTCAGCGGCATGGTTCCTTTATTCATGGGAATAATCAGCGAGGCATCGCCGGGAGCCACGCCGGTTCCTTTTTGCCGCCAGGGATATTTACCGGTAAGGATGCCATAACGTGAAGGTGTGCAGGTAGCCGAAGTGCTGTGGGCATTGGTGAATCTCAATCCTTCCGCAGCCAGCCGGTCGATATGAGGCGTTTGGATCCTCGTCATGCCGTAACAACTCAGATCGCCATAGCCTACATCGTCGGCATAAATGATGATGATATTGGGCTTTCGTTGTGCAGATACGGCACAGGCAAAAAAAAGAGCAACAAACAGCACTAACTGTTTACTGGCAGTAAACCTGGTGGTCATGATATTGCGGTTGGACTTTGATACTACCTGCTAATATAGCAAATTGACCTCCCGTCTGTGATTGCAAACGATTGCGCCAATTTAAAGGTACTTCTCGCCTTTGTTGCGCTTTACTTCAGCCACATATTCTTTGATGGCCTGTTCTTTTTCTTTTTTACACACCAACAATACATCTTTGGTATCCACTACAATGAAATCGTCGAGCCCCTGTAATACCAACAGCTTATCATGCGATGCCGAGATCATGCATTTGGTAGCATCGATCACAATTACATTGTCTCCTGCCACAGCATTACCCAGGTAATCTTTTTCCAGGTTATCATAAGCGCTGTTCCATGTGCCCAGGTCGCTCCAGCCGAAAGAAGAAGGGATCACATATACATTATCTGCTTTTTCCATGATGGCCACATCGATGGAAATATTCGTACACAAAGGATAGATTCCGTCCATCGCCGCTTTCTCGCGAGCGGTATTGTAGTCAGCCTTCACCCCATCGAAGAGTTCATACATCTCAGGCTGGTACATTTCAAAAGCTTTCACCACATTCTTTACCCGCCACACAAAGATGCCGGCATTCCATAAAAAATCTCCGCTGGCCAAAAAGGTTTTCGCCAGTTCGAGATTGGGTTTTTCGGTGAAGGTTTTTACTTTATAAATACCATCGGCAACCGGCAACGCATCGTGCTGGATATAACCATACCCTGTATTAGGATAAGTAGGATTGATGCCCAGCGTAACCAATGATTTGATATGACCCACAAAGTGGAGCGCCTGCAGGGTAATTTCTTTAAAACGTTCATTGTCCAGTATGAGGTGATCGCTCGGCGCCACGATCAAAGAAGCTTCCGGATCTTTCTGTAATAATTTGAAAGAGATATAAGCAATACAAGGCGCTGTATTTTTTCTGCTCGGCTCCGCAAGGATATTCTCTACCGGCAGCGCTGGCAATTGCTTTTTTACAATGGATGTATATTCATCGGAGGTAACAATGAAAATATTCTCTTTCGGAATAAAAGTGGCATAGCGCTCATAAGTCCATTGGATGAGGGTCTTGCCGGTATTTAAAATATCGAGGAATTGCTTGGGATAACTGGTTCTGCTCTTAGGCCAGAAGCGACTGCCGATACCACCCGCCATGATCGCTACATAATGACTTTTATTCATCTCAATCCTATATTAGAAGTTGCAATATTAAAGGAATGCAACGAGTTCTTTAGTTAAATAATGCCTTCTTTTACCAGGTCATGTATGTGCAATATACCCAGGTATTTTCCGTCCTCGGCCACGATCAACTGACTGATATCGTATTTCCGCAATACGTCCAGCGTATCCACTGCCAGCATATCGGGTGGTATGGTTTTGGGATGAACTGATAAAATATCAGCCGCTTTTATATCCTGTATGTTGTTGCTCTTTTCCAGCATACGCCGCAGGTCTCCATCAGTAATAATGCCCACTACCCGGTTCTGTTCGTCGGTTACTGCAGTTACACCCAACCTTTTTTCGGTGATCTCCACGATCACTTCCTTCAATGTGGCAGTGGGTAACACATGTGGTCGTTCATTATGTGTATAGAGATCCGCCGCCCGCAAATACATCCGTTTGCCCAGGTTGCCACCCGGATGGTATTTAGCAAAATCCTTGCCGCTGAAACCATTCAGTTCCATCAAACACACCGCCAACACATCGCCCATGACCATCTGTGCCGTAGTGCTGCTGGTGGGGGCCAGGTTATTGGGACAAGCCTCTTTACTTACAGTTGTATTCAGCACCAGGTCGCTCTGGGTAGCCAGGAAACTGTCGGTATTCCCCACCATACCGATCAATGCATTGCCAAAATTTTTAATAAGTGGTACCAGCACTTTGATCTCCGGGCTTTCTCCGCTCTTGCTGATGATCATCACCACATCATCACGCTGCACCATGCCCAGGTCGCCATGGATGGCATCTGCCGCATGCATAAAGAGAGAAGGAGTGCCCGTTGAATTGAGGGTGGCCACGATCTTCTGGGCTACAATGGCGCTTTTGCCAATACCACTGATTACCAATCGTCCTTTAGACCCATGAACAACCTTTACGGCCTGCTCAAAAGAAGGGTCTATGAAAGCAGCGAGTCCTGCAATCGATTGAGCTTCTAACTCAATGGTATTCAGCGCTGTTTGATAAATCGATGTATGCATGCCGTGCAAAGGTAAACTTTAACAGCAAAGAGTGGATAATCCCCCTATACTTCGTTAACTTCGCGGTCCTTTTTAACGTTCCCTAACCGGATATATCCCGCCTGGCGGAAAGTTTGCATAAAAATTCCGGTAAAATGAGCTAACTTATCTATTTGTAAGATGTGCCGTTCCATCGGTACCAAAATTGTTTGTATAAATGGCAACAAGTACTAAAAAGACCCCTGCGAAGACTACAGGCAAGGCAGCCAGCAAAGCTGCTGTGAAAAAGACCGGGGGTGCTACCAAAAAAACTGCCGGTAACTTCGATATATACGCCGGGCTTGAACAATATTTCGGGTTCCGTGAATTCAAAGGAAAGCAGGAAGAAGCCATCAACAGCCTCTTATCCGGACAAGATACTTTTGTGATCATGCCCACCGGTGGTGGCAAAAGTTTATGTTACCAACTGCCGGCCATGCTCTTGCCGGGATGTGCCATTGTTGTTTCTCCCCTCATCGCCCTCATGAAAAACCAGGTTGACCTGGTGAGGGGTTACAGTGAAAAAGATGAAGTGGCGCATTTCCTCAATTCATCACTCAATAAAGGCCAGATCAAGGAAGTAAAAGACGACCTCGACAACGGTAAGACCAAATTATTGTATGTAGCTCCTGAAACACTCACCAAACAGGAGAACCTGGAATATTTCAGCGACCTCGATATTTCTTTTTTTGCAGTAGATGAAGCGCACTGTATTTCGGAATGGGGCCATGATTTCAGGCCCGAATACCGCCGCCTGCGGGAGATGATGGACATCATCAATCCCAATGTGCCGGTGGTAGCGCTTACCGCTACCGCTACACCCAAAGTGCAGAGCGATATTGTAAAGAACCTGGGATTACGCAATCCAAATATTTTCATTTCTTCTTTTAACCGGCCCAACCTCTATTACGAGATACTGCCCAAGATCAAAATGGACCAGACCGTAAAGAGCATCGTTAAGTTCATCAGTCATCATAAAGGTAAAAGCGGTATCATATATACCCTCAACCGTAAAACCACTGAAGAACTGGCTGCCCTGCTCGTGGCCAATAATATCAAAGCCGTGGCCTATCATGCCGGGCTTGACCAGAAATTGCGTGCCGACAGGCAAGACCAGTTCCTCAATGAAGATGTGCAGGTGATCGTTGCCACGATTGCTTTCGGTATGGGTATCGATAAACCCGATATCCGTTTTGTGATCCATTTCAACATCCCCAAATCGATTGAAAATTATTACCAGGAAACCGGTCGCGCGGGCAGGGACGGACTGGAAGGTTTATGTATTCTTTATTACTCGCATAAAGATGTTGCCAAGCTCGAACACCTCATGCGCGATAAGCCTTTGAGCGAGCGGGAAGTAGTCGGCCAGTTAATTGATGAAACGGTAGCTTATGCCGAGAGTTCCGTGTGCCGCCGCAAAATATTGCTCCATTATTTTGGTGAAGGATGGGATACGAAGAATTGTGGTAACTGCGATAACTGCCGCAACCCCAAAGAAAAGATAGAAGCGAAGGAAGAAGTGGTGAAAATACTAAAAGTGATCAGCGCACTCGACGAACGCTTTACCACCGATTATGTGGTAGGTGTAACAATGGGTAAGCTTACGCCGCAGATGACCATGTTCAGGCACGACGGACTGGAAGTATTTGGTATAGGAAAGGATAAAGAACCACATTTCTGGAACAGCCTCATCCGGCAGATGATGCTCGAGAACCTGATCCGCAAAGACATTGAAGAATATGGGCTGTTGAAGATCACAGAAAAAGGCGAAAAATTCCTGAAGAAGCCTGCGTCTTTCAAGATCGTACTGAACAATTTGTTCGAAGATGCCAACGCCGATGATGAAGAAGGCGATGGCACTTCACAGGCTGGCGCTGCAACAGACGAAAAACTGTTTGAAATGCTGAAAGAGCTGCGCCAGAAAGAAGCCAAGAAAAAAAGCCTGCCTCCCTTCGTCATTTTCCTGGAAACTTCTTTGCAGGATATGGCTACCCTGTATCCTACCACATTGGCAGAGCTGGAAAAATGCCAGGGCGTGAGCAAGGGAAAAGCATTGAAATATGGTAAGCCCTTTGTTGAGATGATCGCCCGGCATGTTGAAGAGAACGACATCGTGAAGCCGGATGATTTTGTAATGAAAAGCGTGGTGAATGCAGGCAACAACAAGATCTATATCATCCAGAACGTAGATAAAAAAATACCGCTGGAAACCATTGCCAAAAATAAGAGCCTGCGCCTGGATGAGTTGCTCGAAGAAATGGAAACCATTGCCGCCAGTGGAACCAAACTCAACCTCGACTACGCCATCGACGAGTGGCTCGATGAATACGAACAGGAAGACATCATTGAATATTTCAAAGGTTGCGAAACATCTTCCTTGCAGATTGCCCAGCAGGAATTAAGCGAAAACGACTTCACCTGGGAGCAGCTCAAGATCATGCGCATCAAATTCCTGAGTGTGTACGGTAACTAATTTTTGTAAGTAAGGTGTAGGTATCAATGTCTTTTGTACACTATTCTTTTTTATTTGGATGAAGTAGTACGTTAGCATCAATAACAGGTAAAATGAATCCCTGCAATGCAGTCCCTTGCAACCTTGTCAATAGAATGCCTCTTGAAGTAGAGTAAGTAATTGACGATAACGCATTAGCAAGCAATGGATCTAATATTATGCGATCGCTTTTATCAAGTTTCGCAAGATCGTCCATATTCTCTATATGAAAAATAAAAACGAAATGAAAGTTTGCATTCGCTTCTATTTTATTTACTCCCTTACTCTCAGTTTTGATGTCAATGATAAAATCGGATTTTATCAATTTATCATCCAGATTAAAACCTAATTCTAGCGAGTTATCTACATGATGCCCCTCTATCTTAACAGGGTCGAAATCTTCAGGAATATCTACCTGCCCTTTCACCAGTTTAAAATCTACAACAGAGATTTTCTCCGCAACAAATAGGTTCTTATCCGACATTGCTTAATGAATTTATTTCAGCAATCGGTTGCCATTTAATTAGTTTAGCCTCTGTTTTTAATTCTTCTTTCTGATAAACTACAAATCTGTGCACACTACGGCTATAGCCACTTCCAACAAATTCAGTATGCGCCTGCCTTTCAGGGACCTCTAGCAAAGTTTCACCTAGCTCAGCTTGTAGTTTCGCAAGCGACCGCAGAGTGAAGTTATGTTCATCATTCAGCCATTTGGAAATTTCTGAAGGTTGCTTCCCTAGTTTTTGCGCTAATTCTTTTTGTGTAATACCTTTTTCGCGCAAAATCCGATTGATGTTTATAACCAAGTCGGCATACCAGTCCACAAAAATTTCAACATCCTTAGGCGTTGTCCTTAGCAATCGATCTACTGTTTTACTTTTCATATCTCAAAACGGGTTATAAAATCATATTGTCTGAACCATCAAAACTTTGTAAATGTCTACTATCATCATTTGTAACAATGATCATTTCATCCCGTAACGCTCTTTCAATTCTCTTTACAAAATTTTGCGCCTCATAAAACTTCATACTCAGGTCTTCACTTTCCTGTGCTGTCCCCGCATCTTTTATGCCCCCATTAAACAGAATAACTATCTCGTTTGAAATGCGATAGCAAAACAAACGAAGTGGAAAATTCGTGCCCAGAATTTTGATCTCTTGCACCCGTATTTTGGGTTTAGGCGGTAATGCCTGGGCAGCATTTTCAGTTCTATCGAAAAAATCATCTGAAGCGCCATATTTATCGCCAATACTTTTCGTTATTAAGCTAAATAACTGAAATGCTTCATTTTCAAACGGGTGCTCAGGATCAGCATATTTATCGAAGAACTTATCAGTTTCGGATGAATTGTCATCATTATCAGTGCTATACCTTACAGTATAAAAGCTGCAAGCTTTACCTTCATCGTACCATATTTCCAGTTCAAATGTATTCACTTATATGTCAATTATACAATCCTTAATTCACTTTTAAGCGAATTAATTATGATTACATGCCTTTTATGTTGATTATTAATACATTATATTAATACTTCCTAGCCTACCAACCTTTACAAAAGCATAAGTTTTGTTGTTTTAAATTGATTAGAAATGATTTTTATTGATTCAATTCGTTACCACTTATGTTCGATCGCCCTATCGGTTGAAACTACCCTTTGTACTATGTTTTTGATTTCATTTCAATGTTGATTTGTATCAATTTCGTTCTTGTAGTGAAACAGTAATGCGCCCGAAGGGCACTGTTCCACCTGTTGCTTGATGCGTTCTGCACTGGCGCCATCTACATTCACCCATTTTTTTTCACGTGGATCAAAAACCTGTAGCAATTGTTTCCAGCAACGGGTAGAATGCTGGCAATAGCCGGGTTTCCAATCTACAGTTATTTCATCATTACTGTACTTGACTGTTTTTTCGCCCGGCGTGTCGCGGAAAACAAAAGTTCGCACTTTGGTATTCCCTTCAAGGATTTTTGAAACAGGACAATGGCTGGCGATCTCCTGCAGTTTTGTTTTCGTTTCTTCAGGCACGGTTCCTTCAAACACAATATCACGATCGATGGTGGTAACCAGTTCTTCATTCTGTATTTCCTGGAAGAGATTGGTATTTACACGTATCGCGGGTATGTCCAACCCTTTCCTTTCAATATACATGCGCAGGGTAACCAGTGTGCAGGATGCCAGCGAAGACAGTAACAGGGTAAAAGGATCCGGCCCCAGGTCTTTCCCACCCGATGATTCAGGCTCATCTGCAATAAACTTCCCGTTACGCCATTCAATGGTACACTGATATCTTTCAGTACCGATGCGGCCATGAACCGGTTCTTCTAATTTGTATTTCATAGGGGGTCATTTTCTTAAAAATAAACTTAATTACCGGTATATTAACCCGTATTAGAATTAATCCGGCACGCTTACATTTTCCTTAAAATGCAATATATTCATGGCTCCATTTTCTATCAAAAAACGCCTAACGACAAAGCAAAATGAAAAAGAGAACCAACAACAAACCTCAGGATGGCAGCGCCAATGATTCCAGGAGAAAATTCCTGCGTAACAGCGCTACTGCACTGGCCGGCTTTTACATTCTTCCCCGCCATGTATTGGGTGGAACAGGTTATACCGCCCCCAGCGACAAATTAATCATTGCCGGCGTTGGCGCCGGCGGTAAAGGTGAAAGCGACCTCTGGAATTTTTACCAGAGTGGAAAAGCTGAAATCGCCGTCCTTTGCGATGTAGACGAAAGACAATTCAAAAAAAGCCGCGAACGCTACCCCAAAGCGAAGATCTACAAAGATTACCGCGAGATGCTCGAAAAAGAGGGCAAAAACGTCGATGCTGTATCCGTTTCAACACCCGACCACATGCATGCCGTGATTGCCATGGCTGCCATGCAACTGAATAAGCACGTATACGTACAAAAACCGCTTACACACGATATCTATGAAGCGCGCAAGCTCACTGAAGCTGCCCACCGTTACAAAGTGGTTACGCAAATGGGTAACCAGGGCGCTTCGGGCGATGGTGTTCGTCAACTGGTTGAATGGTACAATGCCGGCTTATTAGGCCACGTGCACACCATTTATTGTTATACCGACAGACCTGTTTGGCCCCAGGGTATTGCCTGGTCTGCACAGAAACCGCCAATTCCCAAAGAGCTCGACTGGAACCTCTGGCAGGGCACTGCTCCTTATAAAGATTATGTAGAAGGGCTCGTTCCTTTCAACTGGCGTGGCTGGTGGGATTACGGTACCGGCGCCCTCGGCGATATGGCTTGTCATATTATGGCACCTGCTTTCGCTGTATTGAACCTGGGCTATCCCGTATCGGCAGAATGCAGCGTGGCTACCCGTTATGTAGAGCCCTGGAAAAAGGCTTTCTATCCCGAATCAGGTCCTGTATCATCTCATATCATCCTTACATTCAAAGGAGAAAAGGGCAAACCTGATGTGAAACTGCATTGGATGGATGGTGGTATACAACCCGAACGTCCGCCAGAATTAGGACCCAATGAAGTAATGGGTGATGGCGGTAATGGAGCCATCTTCATCGGTACCAAAGGCAAGATGATGTGCGCTACCTATGGTAAAGACCCACAACTGTTACCAACCTCACGTACCAACCAGGTAAAAGTTCCGAAAACGCTGGCGCGTGTGCCCAATGGAGACAATGGTCACTATGCCGCCTGGGTAGAAGCTGCTATTGCAGGTTATAACAGTGAAAAAGCCAACAACCTCAGTTCTCATTTCGATATCGCAGGTCCGCTTACCGAAAGCGTATTGATGGGTAACCTGGCCATACGCAGTTACGATATCCAACACAAAGAGAAAAAGGTGGATGGTAACGGTAAAGAAAGAGAGAATATCACCTATCCCGGCCGTTATATCAAGTTGATGTGGGATGGTCCGAATATGCGTATCACCAATTTCGACGAAGCCAACCAGTTTGTGAAGAGAAGTTACAGGGAAGGCTGGTCATTAGGTGTATAACATTAGTAATGCATAAAAGAAGAGGCCGGTAATCTAATCACCGGCCTCTTTTATTTAAACAACGCGTTAATTTAAATGGCGAACGCTTTCATGTATTTCGCATCAGCCGCAGCGCTATCCAGCGGGTTGCTTCCCGTAAAAGCTTCCTGCTCTACAATATAGTTCCGCAATCCGTTGGCAGTACCTACTTTCAGTATCGAGTGAAAATCAATGGTACCCTTACCCAATTGAACAGATTCATGTCCATTGGCTGTTTTAGCATAATCTTTCACATGACAAAGACGGAAACGGTTGGGATGCTTTTTAAACCATGCTTCGGGGCTTTCGCCGGCAGCCACTACCCAGTAAATATCCATTTCAAAATCTACCAGGTCTTTATCGGTATTATTCATCATCACTTCCTGCGGCAATTGACCCTCTACAGGCCTGAATGAATAATCGTGGTTGTGGTAAGCGAAACGGAGGCCGTTCTTTTTACATATCTCACCCGCTTTATTGAACTCATCGGCAAATTTTTTGAATTGGTCGATGCTCTTCTGCGGTCCTTTATACGGACAGATCAGGTATTTCATACCGATCTCTGCCGCTTCAGCAGCCTTTTTTTCAAAGTCTGTCGAGATATTGCAATGAGAAGAAATGATGCGCGTACCCAAACCATCCAGGTATTTTTTAAAATCTTTATTACTCATTCCCCAAAACATACCGCTCTTGCCTTCGAAGCTTTCTATTTGTTTGTAACCGTAAGAAGCCACTTTTTTCAAAGTGTCTTTCGCATCCCGGGCCATGTCTTCTTTTACGGTCCACAGCTGAAGGCCGAATGCATTCAGCTTTTTGGAAGCGGCAAAACTTTCGATCAAAGAAGATTTTCCTTTGAATGGCAGTGCCAATCCCAGTGCAGCAAATGCGCCGCCCCTTAAAAAATCCCGCCTGCTAGACGATGACATACTATTGATTTAAGAGTTAATAATTCCAGATCCGAACAATCCGCATTGTCGAATTACCTAATTGTCAAATTGCCGAATTAACTAGGTTGCCCAAGCCTTATCCCCTTTCTTATAAGGAATACAGCCTTCGTATTTACCGGGAACGGCCACATAGCGCAAAGCTTGTTTGGCGCCTATTTCCGATGTGAAGTAACCCCAGAGGGTCAGTTCTTTCATCATACGGAAATAGTGGGTAGGATCTTCTTTCTTCTTGCTCTTCTGGTAATCTTTCTGTTCTTTGTCCAGCGCTACCAAAAGGTTGTGGCGTTGTTCGGGCGTGCTTTCCATGAAAGATTTGCTGTTCATTTTCCTGCTCGCTTCATCCAGCTTCTTCAGGCCTTCCATGAAAGTCGTCTGGTCTTTGGGCTCATAACAATCCCTTACGATAACTGTCATGAAATCGCCCACTTTAGCGGCTTTGGCGCCGGGTGTGCTGGTAGCAGGAAGAATGGTCTCGGCTACTTCATTCAGAAAACTCACATCATCTGCAGAGAAACTAACGGCGCCTGCTTCTGTTGTGCTTTTGGTTTTACAGCCCGACAAAAAAGCTTCCGCACCGAGGATGGTGCCTCCTAGCAGTAATGCTACACTGGATATGGCTTCTCTTCTGTTCATTGCTTAATGTTTTTAGTTGATCGTTATAGATTCTGTTTTTTCAATTCAGATACGGCATGATCTACTGCCCTGGCAGTAAAGGCCATGTAGGTCAGTGATGGGTTCACACAAGCTGCGGAAACCATGAAAGAACCATCCGTTACATACACGTTGGGCGCATCCCAAACCTGGTTGTATTTATTCAATACGGATGTCTTCGGATCGGCGCCCATACGTGCAGTACCCATTTCATGGATACCACGTCCGGGAGTACCATCGCCATCACGTCCTTTCACGTCTTTCACACCGGCTGCTTCCAGCATTTCAATGGCGTCCTGCAGCATGTCTTTGCGCATCTTCAGCTCATTCTCTTTCAATTCGCAATCGATGGCCAGTACATTCAGACCCCATTTGTCTTTCTTGGTTTTGTCCAGCGTCACTTTGTTTTCGTGGTAAGGCAATATCTCACCGAAGCCGCCGATACCCATTGACCAGGGACCCGGTTCGGTCAGCGCATCTTTGTATGCACCACCGATACTCAGTTCAGCGATCTCGCGGCCATAACCCTGGCGGCTGGCGCCTCCCTGGTAACCGAAGCCTCGCAGGTAATCGCGCTTATCACCAAACAGGTTGCGGTAACGGGGTATGTAAATACCGTTGGCACGGCGACCGAAATAATATTTGTCTTCGTATCCGTCTACATGTCCGCCTGCACCCACGCCCAGGTGATGGTCCATCAGGTTGTGACCCAGCTCTCCGCTGCTGCTGCCCAATCCGTCGGGCCATACATCGGTGGCAGAGTTCATCAGTACCCAGGCTGAATTCAAGGTAGAAGCATTCAGGAAAACGATCTTCGAGTTGAATACATAAGTCTTGTTGGTTTCTGCATCAAGTACTTCTACTCCGGTAGCCCTTTTCTTGTCCTTATCGTACAGTATCTTGGTAACGATAGACCAGGGACGGAGTGTTAACCTGCCCGTTTTCATAGCGGCGGGCAGTGTGGCAGACTGTGTACTGAAATAACCGCCGAACGGACAACCCAGCCAGCATTTGTTCCTGAACTGGCAGTTGGTTCTACCTTCATGCGGTACTGTAATATTAGCAGTACGGCCAATGATCATAGCGCGCTGGCCTTTATAATAGTCTTTCACCCTGGCCGAAACATCTTTCTCCACACAGTTCATTTCCATCGCCGGCATGAACTGGCCATCGGGCAATTGTGCAAGACCATCCCTGCTACCGCTGATTCCCGCAAATTTCTCTGCGTAATCGTACCAGGGTGCGATCTCTTTGTAACGAACAGGCCAATCAACAGCAATACCGTCTTTGGCATTGGCCTCAAAATCGAAATCGCTCCAGCGATAGCTCTGGCGCCCCCACATCAGTGAACGGCCGCCCACATGATAACCGCGGAACCAGTCGAACCGCTTGATCTCTGTATAGGGGCTCTCCTTGTCATTCACCCAATAATCGAGATTGGTTTCATTCAAAGGATAATCACGTTTGAGCACAGGATAGTCTTTCTCCATCTGCTGTGTTCTCCGGCCGCGGTGCGGGTAATCCCATGCCTCTTTGTTGGCATTGACATAGTCTTTGATGTGCTCGATGTTGCGGCCTCTCTCCAACATCAGCACCTTAAGTCCTTTTTCAGTAAGCTCTTTGGCAGCCCATCCGCCGCTGATTCCTGAACCAACGACGATGGCATCGTAATTTTGATCGGACATTGTTTTAAATTTAATGATGCTTTATATAGTTACGCAGTTTAGATAGACAAAGCTTATACATCGCAGATTTTGATGGCCGCCCTTAAAGAACCCAGCTTATCGGCTGCAGCGGGGATGAACTCCTGTGCTACATATCCTTTGTGGCCTACACCTACAATCGCTCTCATGATGGCAGGATAATACAATTCCTGTGATTCATCTATTTCATGCCTGCCTGGTACACCTCCTGTATGATAATGACCTAAGTATTGGTGGTGATCACGGATGGTGCGAATCACATCGCCTTCATCAATTTGCATATGATAGATATCGTACAATAACTTGAAGTTGGGCGATCCGATGCGTTTGCACAATTCCACACCCCAGTGTGTTCTGTCGCACATATAATCTTTATGGTCCACTTTGCTGTTCAACAATTCCATCTGTATGGTCACGCCTTTCTTTTCGGCCAGCCCGATGATCTGTTTCAATCCTTCGGTACAATTCTTCAGCCCTGTTTCATCATCCATTCCGTTACGGCTGCCGCTGAAGCAAATCAGGTTGGTATATCCTGCCTGCGCCACCAGTTCAATATGTTCGGTATAATTCTTAATAAGCGTGCCGTGGTATTGCTTATCGTTCCATCCTTTGGTAAGGCTGATCTCAGCGCCGTTACACATGGTAGAGATCAGGTCGTATTTTTTTAGTGTTGCCCAGTCTTTGGGTCCCACAAGGTCTATGCCAACCAATCCTATTTCTTTTGCTGCCGCGGCCAGTTCATTCAGTTCAATACCGCCGTAACACCAGCGGCAAACAGAATGGTTGATGTTCCCTTTTAATGATGTCATACTATCTTTTTCCTTTTTTTCTGCCGGAGTGAATGCCGAAAGCGCCGGCCCCGCTGCAACGACAGCGGATCCCGCTAAAATATGCTTGATCGCTTTCCGCCTGTTTTGATCTGTAGCCATGGATAATTTTATAAAAGAAATAGTTAATGATTAAGCCAATGCAGGTTGCTTTTTTCTGCGCATATAAATGAGCAGTCCTGCAAATGCAACAGTTAGAATAACAGGAATGAGCAGGGTTGTGTTCAGTATTTCCGGTCCGGCCGCTTTTTTAGCCTCTGCCAAAGCAGTAGCCATCTCGGTTCCCGCGGCCGCGTCCATATAACTTTTCAGACTGGCACCGGCAGGAAGTTTGGAAGCCAGCAATTCATCGTAACGTCCGCCCATGAACATCATATACACCGATACGGCAAACATACCGGCGCCCCCCATCAGGTTCAATCCCACCGCTCCGGTCCTGGGCAGGTTTTCTGAAACAAATCCCAGCATGGTGGGCCAGAAATAACAAACACCCATTCCAAACACCAGTGCGCCAACGAATAACATATTACCTGTACTGTGGCCCAATAAATACAATCCCAGGGCCGACAAGATCGCTGACATCAATAACACGCCCTGCGGAGAAAACCGGTGTACCACAGGTTCGGCCAAACCGCGGCCTACCACCATTACACCTGTTTCAATAGTCAGCAACAAAATAGCGTTGTCCGATACGTTCTTCAACAATACATCTATCCATTGGCCGGTGAACAATTCGGTAATAGCTGTACCGAACATGAGAACGATCATCAGTATAAATAATGGATTGAGCAGGGCCTTATACATGTCACCGGTAGAAATACCTTGTGCTACACGTTCTGTTACCGGAAAATTCAGTTTGCTGAAAAGGAATCCGTAGATCAGTGTGGGGATGATCATCAACCCTACCTGCACCTGCCAGCCGATATTCATTTTATCAAGAAGAAATACCAGCAGAGTGCCAATTACAATACCGCCGGGAAACCAAAGATGGAAATGGTTCAGCTTGGTGGTTTTGTTATCGGAGAAGATGGTTGCCACCAGGGGGTTACAGGCCGCTTCCACGGTACCGTTGGCAATACCTATACACAAAGTGGATATAAAAAGTGTCCAGTATCCGCCTGCAAAAATGGTAAGCAGGATACCTACTAAATGAAACACAAAAGCAACAAGCAGCAGCCGTTTCATGCCAATCACATCTACTACAAAACCACCGATCACTACTGCCAGCGGAAAGCCCCAGAAGGCGGTAGCAGCGATAGAGCCGAGCTGTGCTGCGTTGAGCTCGAATTGTACGCCAAGTCTGCTTAAAATACCGGCGCGAATACCAAAAGAAAGAGAGGTTACCAATAAAGCGAGGCAACTCGCTACAAAAAGTTGATTACGTTGGGGAATGGCTTGCGTCATCGTTGAGGGTTATTTAAAAAGCAGCTAAATGTAGATTTTTATTTTCAAACTCAGTGTAAAAAATACACTTGTTTCAAATTTTTTTTACCAGTTTTACAGCAAGCAAAAGCAAAACAAATGAATCGAAAACTACGAATGGGAATGGTTGGCGGAGGCAAAGATGCCTTTATCGGCGCCATTCACCGTATTGCAGCCAATATGGATGGCCTTATTGAATTGGTATGCGGTGCATTAAGTATTAACCCTGAGATCGCAAAGGATTCAGGAAAATCTTTATTCCTGCCGGAGGACCGTATTTACCTCACTTTCGAAGAAATGATCAAAAAAGAAAGTGAGCTGCCCGCAGATAAGCGAATGGATTTTGTTACGATCGTTACCCCCAATTTTGCGCACTTTGCTCCTGCAATGATGGCGCTCGATCATGGATTCAATGTGGTATTGGAAAAGCCCATCACTTTCACGCTCGACGAAGCACTGCAACTGAAAAAGAAACTAGATGAAACCGGCCTGACCCTTTGCCTCACCCATACCTATTCCGGTTACCCGATGGTAAAACAGGCCCGTGCCATGGTAGCAGAAGGACAACTGGGTAAGATCAGAAAAGTATGGGTGGAGTATCCGCAGGGATGGCTGAGCAAATTATCTGAACGCGAAGGAAATGCCCAGGCCGCCTGGCGCACAGATCCCAAACGTTCGGGTAAGAGCGGCAGCATGGGAGATATCGGCACACATGCCGCGCATCTCGCCGAATATGTAACCGGACTGCAGATCACCGATCTCTGTGCCGATCTGAATATCATGGTAGAAGGACGTGCCCTCGACGACGATGGTAACGTATTACTGAAATTCAATAACGGCGCCAGGGGTGTATTGATGGCCTCCCAGGTAGCGGCAGGAGAAGAGAATGCATTGAAAATTCGTGTATACGGAGAAAATGGCGGCCTCGAATGGGCGCAACAGGAACCCAATACACTGTTGGCAAAATGGTTGCACAAACCCACAGAGATCCTCCGCGCAGGCGGTAACTATACCGATCGTTTATCCAGTTATGCCACGCACAATTGCCGCACGCCGGGCGGACACCCCGAAGGATACCTGGAGGCATTCGGTAATATCTACCGCAATTTTGCGCTCACACTGTCAACCAAATTAAATGGTGGCACACCTACCAAAGAGATGCTCGACTTCCCTTCAGTAGCAGACGGTATCCGCGGTATGACATTCATTGATTCCGTAGTGGCTTCTGCGCAATCGGAACTGAAATGGACAAAATTCGGATCTTAAAAAACCAATAAACACAATATTCATTCATGACCACCATCAAAGGCCCGGGAATATTCCTTGCACAATTCCTGGGTGATCAAGCACCTTTCAATTCTTTGGATTCTATCTGCAAATGGGCGGCATCATTGGGTTATACCGGTGTGCAGATCCCTACCTGGGACAGCCGCTGTATAGACCTGCAACGTGCGGCAGAGAGCAAGACTTATGCCGACGAAATAAAAGGCATTGTGAAAGCAGCCGGATTAGAAATAACTGAACTGTCTACGCACCTGCAGGGACAATTGGTTGCCGTGCATCCGGCTTACAATGAGTTATTCGACAGTTTTGCTCCCGAAGCTGTGCGCAACAACGCCAAAGCACGTACCGAATGGGCTGTTCAGCAACTGAAATACGCAGCCAAAGCGTCACAAAACCTGGGGTTGAATGCACATGCCACATTTAGTGGGGCATTGTTATGGCATACCGTGTATCCCTGGCCCCAGCGGCCGGCCGGACTGGTAGAGACGGGCTTTACAGAACTGGCCAAACGCTGGTTGCCTATCTTACAGGTATTCGATGAACATGGTGTGGACCTCTGTTATGAAGTCCATCCCGGCGAAGACCTGCACGATGGTGTGAGCTATGAAATGTTCCTTGAAAAAGTTAACGAACATTCGCGAGCTTGTCTCTTATACGACCCTTCACACCTGGCATTGCAGTGCATCGATTACCTGGGTTATATAGACCATTACCACGAACGGATTAAAATGTTCCATGTAAAAGATGCTGAGTTCAACCCCACCGCCAAACAAGGCGTGTATGGCGGCTACCAGGGATGGGTGAACAGGGCCGGGCGCTTCCGTTCGTTGGGCGACGGACAGGTTGATTTCAAATCGATCTTCAGCAAGCTGGCAGCTTATGATTATAAAGGATGGGCCGTTATGGAATGGGAATGTGCGCTCAAACACCCGGAAGCCGGCGCGGCCGAAGGCGCGCCCTTCATCAAACAAAATATCATTCGTGTTACCGACAAGGCATTCGATGATTTTGCAGGAAGAGGCGCAGATGAAAATTTTAACCGCCGCATTTTAGGAATAGATCAATAACTTGCCGAATAATCATTTAATCGATAACCGACAAAGTGAACTTTATGAAAAAGTATTATGTAGCCTTTGCAGTGCTGGCAGCAGTGATGACCGCCTGCGGAGGTAATGATGCAAAAAAAGAAGAGAAAACTACTGCAACAACAGCCGCCGCTCCGGCAGCAACAACCGATCTCAGTGCTAATCCCGATTATCAAAAAGGACTGGAACTGGTAGCTAAGAATGACTGCCTCACTTGTCATAAAGTGAGTGAAAAAAACATCGGACCCGCTTATAAAGATGTAGCCGCCAAGTATGAAAACACAGATGCCAACATCAGCATGCTGGCTAGTAAAGTAATCAAAGGCGGGCAAGGTGTATGGGGTACTGTTCCCATGACGCCGCATCCGCAATTGAGCGAAGCCGATGCACAACAGATCATCAAATACATTTTATTACTCAAAAAATAATAAACCATGCATCATCTTATTGCAGGTAGTTTGATTGCCGCTGCCGTACTTTTCAATGGCACTGTCAACAATCACACCTATGAAAACACCACTGCCGTAGTAAAAAAGAAAGGCTGGGTTTCATTGTTCGATGGAAAAACAACCAAAGGCTGGCATTCTTACGGTAAGACTACCGCGGGAGAAGCCTGGAAAGTAACAGATGGGGCTTTATACCTCGATGCATCTAAAAAAGATAAGGCCGACTGGCAAAGCAAAACCGGCGGCGACCTGGTAACCGATGGTGAGTACGAAAATTTTCACCTGAAGCTCGATTGGAAGATTTCAAAAAATGGCAACAGTGGCGTTATCTTCTGGGTACAGGACGATCCTTCCAAATACAAATATGTATGGAATACCGGTCCTGAAATGCAGGTACTCGACAACGACGGCCATCCCGACGGAAAGATCAATAAACACCGCGCCGGTAACCTGTACGACCTGATCGCCGGAAAAGAAGGCGTGGTAAAAGCTGTTGGCGAGTGGAATACAGCTGAGATCATCAGCAACAAAGGGAAGCTCGATTTTATTTTGAACGGCGTAACCGTTGTATCTACCACTTACGGCGATGACAACTGGAGACAAATGATAGCTGGCAGTAAGTTCAAAAACATGCCCGACTTTGCCAAAGTCTTCAAAGGTCATATCGCTTTACAAGATCATGGCGGTGATGTGTGGTTCAGGAATATTATGATCAAGCAACTGTAAAAAAGTAGACCTTATATAATCTTGAAGCGAAAAGCCCATAGAACGTAAGCTCTATGGGCTTTTTATTACGCTGCAAATAAGCGCTATTCTAAAATTAAGATGCAGATCACTGTAACATATCAAACACAATAGCCGCCAGCAGTCCTCCAACAACAGGCCCCACTACCGGAATCCAACTATAGCTCCACCCACTGTTTCCTTTGTTGGGAATGGGCAGCAACGCATGCATAATACGCGGCCCCATATCCCTGGCAGGATTAATGGCATAGCCTGTAGGGCCACCCAAACTGAGACCGATGCCCAATACCACCAATCCTACGGGCAATGCATCCAATGCACCTAAACTTGCAGCAGGTGCGGCCATATACAGCACAGCGAACACCAGCGCAAAAGTGCCGATGATCTCCGTTGCAAGGTTGGCCGTTGTGTTGGGTATGGCAGGCGAATTACAAAAAACACCCAGTTTAGCCGCTGCATTGTCTGTTGCACCAAAATGCTTGTAGTACGACAACCATACCAGCGTAGCGCCAATCATAGCACCCAGGAACTGGCCTGCAATATAAACAGGCACTTGCGACCATTCTATTTTATGCAACCAGGCAAATGCAAGCGTTACAGCCGGGTTCAGGTGCGCACCACTTCCTTTGGCGGCAACAAAAACACCTACGAATACAGCCACACCCCAACCCAATGCAATCACAATCCATCCACTGCTGTTTCCTTTGGTTTGATTGAGTACCACATTGGCCACCACACCGCAGCCTAAAAGGACCAGCATGGCCGTTCCCGCTATTTCAGATAAGAAAATCGACATAGATAAAATCATTATAGGGTTAAAGAAATAAAGCTGTTAATCGTGTGTTACATAGGAAGCCGTTGCATTCACTGCTTGTTTCCATCCGGCTGCTTTTTTTTGCGCTTCTTCGTCTGCCATTTGCGGATGAAAAGTGCGGTCCATCTGCCAGTATTTTTCCATCTCTTCCATGCTGTTCCAGTATTGCACGGCAAGTCCTGCAAGATAAGCTGCTCCTAATGCTGTGGTCTCAGTAATCACAGGGCGTACAACTGTAGTGCGCAACAGATCACTCTGGAATTGCAACAACTGGTTGTTCACCGTAGCGCCTCCGTCTACCCGCAGCTCGCTGATCTTTACACCGGCATCCGCTTCCATAGCAGCGAGCACATCCATGGTTTGATAAGCGATACTCTCTACGGCCGCTCTTCCGATATGACCTGCCGTAGTACCCCTGGTAATCCCTACAATCGTGCCTTTGGCGTGCTGGTTCCAGTAAGGCGCCCCCAGTCCTGCGAACGCAGGAACCATATATACACCGCCGTTATCAGCTACTGAATTAGCGAGCGCTTCTATATCGGCCGATGTTTTAATAATGCCTAATCCATCGCGCAACCATTGCACCACAGCGCCGGCAATGAACACACTTCCCTCCAATGCATAATGCACCGTGCCATTGATTTTCCAGGCAATGGTAGTAACGAGGTTGTTTTTTGAAGCGATAGGTTTCGTGCCCGTATTCATGAGCATAAAGCATCCTGTGCCGTAAGTATTCTTTACCATGCCGGGATGCAAACACATTTGTCCGAATAAGGCCGACTGCTGATCACCCGCCACACCTGCAATAGGAATATTCGCGCCCGTCAACACTTCCTGTGTATGGCCAAACACTTCACTGCTCGAACGCACTTCGGGCAATACCGATGCCGGGATATCGAACAGGTCCAGCAGCCAGGGATCCCATTCCAACGTATGAATATTGAACAACATGGTACGCGATGCATTGCTCATATCCGTTGCATGCACTTTACCATTGGTGAGCTTCCAGATAAGCCAGGAATCAATGGTGCCAAAACACAACTCGCCTCTCATCGCCTGCTCTCTTGCACCTTCTACATGATCCAGTATCCATTTCAGTTTCGTAGCAGAAAAATACGCGTCGAGTATCAGCCCCGTGCGCTCTTGTATAGATACGTGTTTACCCGCAGCCCGCAACACATCGCAATAAGCAGCGGTACGTTTATCCTGCCACACAATGGCATTGTAAACAGGCTCGCCGGTCTTGCGATTCCATACCACCGTTGTTTCGCGCTGGTTGGTAATGCCAATGGCTGCAATATCGCGCAACGTGAGCCCGGCCTTGAGCACCGCCTCCGTTGCTACCGATAACTGTGTGTACCATATCTCCGCAGCATCGTGCTCTACCCATCCTGCCTGCGGAAATATTTGTGTGAACTCTTTTTGCGCAACGGCTACTACTTCGCTTTTCTTATTGAAAACAATGGCGCGGGAACTGGTGGTTCCCTGGTCAAAAGCAAGAATGAATGTTGACATAGGCGATCTAAGCAATCTGATTAAAAATACGGTTATTCTATTGGTTTTTTCAATCACGCAGTTTATACGATGCAGCCAGTTGACTGAATGTTGCCACCTGGTCTTCCACCCACTGCGCATCTTTCTGCATGTGCTTTGCCATCAGCTCCGCTACCGGCCTTGCCATACGCGTACTCTCGGCTGCATCGAGCAACAGCGCCCTCGTTCTGCGCGACAATACATCTTCCACTGTTCTGGCCATTTCCTCCTGTACCGCCCATACTACCTGCGCTTCATGGATATGCAGTTTTTCACTGATCCACTTACCGGCGTCATTCATCTTTTGTTGCAAAGCAACTGCATCGGCCCCGTAGAAATACAAGGGATCATCCCAGTTCATACCTGTTGCATATCCATGTATAGGAAGTGTTTTGGTAACCGATTGTTTAGGCATCCATCCCAATTCTTTTTCTATACGATTGATGAGGTCTTCACCCATTCTTCGGTAAGTGGTCCATTTACCACCAAGAATGGTGAAGAGCTTCGATGCGCTCACCATGATCTTATGACTTCTCGATATCTCTTTTGTTTTCTGCGCACCATTCGCTGGTATGGCCAATGGCCGCAGCCCCGCAAACACGCTCAACACATCGGCACGTGCAGGCTTGCGGGTTAAATAGCTCCCGGCCGTATCCAGTATAAATCCTATCTCTGCTTCCAGTGCAACCGGCTCCAGGCTGGCTGCATCTACCGGTGTATCGGTGGTGCCAACGATCAACTTGTTGTGCCAGGGCACCACAAAAAGTACCCGGCCATCGGCAGTTTCAGGTATCATCAAAGCGCTGGTGGAAGGATGAAAGGTTTTGTCGAGCACTACATGCACACCCTGACTCACGCAAATACTTTTCGCCGCAGTGGGATCATCCATTTGCAGGATATCGTCTGCAAACACACCCGTGGCATTGATCACTGCTTTTGCTTTGAGGGAATAATGCATCCCGGTTTCTTCATCGCGGGCGGTTACTCCCTGCACGCGTGTTGCTTCTTTGATTAACCCGGTAACTTTCATGTAGTTAATCGCAAACCCTCCTTTTTCAAAAAGGGTCTGTACCAGGTTGATGGCCAGGCGTGCATCATCAAATTGCCCATCGTGGTATCGCACGCCGCCAAGCAGTCCTTCTGTTTTGATATTGGGTAATTGCTCCAGCGTTTCTTCCCGTGAAATATGTACGGACCGCCCAAGGCTCAATCTGCCCGATATCCAATCGTACAGCTTCAATCCAATAGTATACTTGATGCTATCCCAAAAATCATACAGCGGTATTACAAATCCCAGGTTCTTTACCAGGTGAGGGGCATTACGGCAAAGCAATCCTCTTTCAATACTCGCTTCGCGCACCAGTCCAACGTTTCCCTGCGCCAGGTAACGAACACCGCCATGCACCAGCTTGGTGCTTTTGCTGGAAGTGGATTTGGCAAAGTCGGCCTGCTCCAACAATAAAACCCGGTAACCTCTGGCAGCGGCATCGAGCGCTGCGCCCAGTCCTGTAGCGCCTCCGCCGATCACAACGATATCCCATTCTGTAGTGTTTGATAAAGCCGCTATGGCCTGTGCTCTTTTTTCAACTGTTTCGCTCATGGTGGTGGTTACCGGCATTGGTTTGTCTTCCAAATTATCTTATTTTGTTAAAATGGAAGATTATTTATTAGAGAAGTCACACGAATACTTCATGCAACAGGCATTGAAAGAAGCGCAGCTGGCCTATGATGCAGACGAAGTGCCCGTGGGCGCCGTGGTGGTCATGAACAATAAGATCATTGCCCGTGGCCATAACCAGGTTGAAATGCTGAACGATTCCACTGCCCATGCCGAAATACTGGCGCTTACTTCTGCCTTTAATATGCTCGGCGCTAAATACCTGCCCGAAGCTACCCTCTATGTAACCCTGGAACCCTGCCTCATGTGCTGCGGCGCTCTGTACTGGAGCAAGATCGGCCGTATCGCTTACGGGGCTTCGGATGAAAAGAACGGGTTCAAACGTACTACAGGGGAGAACTGGCCCTTTCATCCCAAAACAGAACTTATCAAAGGCATCATGGAAGAAGATTGCGCCCGCCTGATCAAGTCTTTTTTTAAAAGCAAGCGCTGAGTTTCTTTCCCTTTCAGAAAACTATCTGGCAAGAAAAAATAGTGTGCGGACGCCACCAAATAGTTGTCTGATGAGAAAAAATAGTGTGCGGACGCCACCAAATAGTTGTCTGACGAGAAAAAATAGTGTGCGAATGCCAACAAATAGTTGTCTGACGAGAAAAAATAGTGTGCGGACGCCACCAAATAGTTGTCTGACCGGAAAAAATAGTGTGCGGACGCCACCAAATAGTTGTCTGACAGGAAAAAATAGTGTGCGGACGCCGCCAAATAGTTGCCTGACGAGAAAAAACAGTGTACGGACGCCACCAGATAGCTGTCTGACAGGAAAAAACAGTGTACGAATGCCACCAGGTAGCTGTCTGACGAGAAAAAATAGTGTGCGGACGCCATTTTTTTCCTCCTTAAATCTGCCGATTGATGCGTTATCGACCGAACAACAGTAAATTTGTTCTCCATCAAGATCCTAAAAACAAAAATCAAATTATATGGCATTTACACTCGCACCGCTGCCCTATGCACACGACGCATTGGAGCCTCATATCGACACTACTACCATGCAAATACACCATGGCAAGCACCACCAGGCTTATGTTGACAACCTCAACAAAGCGATTGCCGGTACGCCTAACGAAGGAAAATCACTGGAACAACTGGTAGCAGCTGCAGGATCTATCAGTCCGGCTGTTCGCAACAACGGTGGTGGTCACTGGAACCATACTTTTTTCTGGGAAAGCCTGGCTCCTAAAGCAGGCGCCGCCCCCGCTGGTGCACTGGCCGACGCCATCAACAGCGCTTTCGGTTCTTTCGATGCATTCAAAGAAAAATTTGCGCAGGCCGGCATGACCCGCTTCGGTAGCGGCTGGGCATGGCTGATCGTTAAAGACGGTAAGCTGGAAGTTTCTTCTACACCCAACCAGGACAATCCCCTGATGGATGTAGCCGAAGTAAAAGGTACGCCATTGCTGGGTGCCGATGTGTGGGAACACGCTTATTACCTTAAATACCAGAACCGCAGAGCCGATTACCTGGCCGCTTTCTGGAATGTGGTGAACTGGAACAAAGTAGCGGAACGTTTCGCAGCAGCTAAATAAGGTTTTGGAAAATAGTATTATGAAAAAACTACTCTTCGGTTTATCAGCGCTCGCATTACTTAGTGCCTGTTCCAGCAACAACAAGCGGCTCATCATCATGAGCAAGGGTGCTGCAGATGTGAATACAGATACCCGAACCATTACCGCCAAAGATGGCGCCGGACACGATGAAAAAACCATCGACATTACCGGTCAAAAACTCACTTTCCAGCTCAGCTCTCCCGCAGGTAACAGCAGTGTTGACATGACCGATAATGGCCTCTACGTGATCAATGTAAAAAATGATACCGTTGTAGGCGGCTACCAGCCTTATGCAGACCCAAAAACATTGAAGCAGGTGTTTTCTCAGGATGATGTGAAGAAGCGGATCGATTCCCTGGTTCAGCTAACAGAGGGGAAGAACATCAGCGCAGCCAACCGTAATTTCTTTTTGCTTCCCAATACCGCTACAAAAATCAGCGCCAATATAGACGCGATAGTTGTAGGCCCTTATCATAAAATGACTTCCGCCGAAAAAGTAGGCGATAAGGACCCGGAAGTATATCGTTTCTTCAGCATCAAAGAAGTACGGGAAGAAATTGCCAGGTTGCAGGCAATGACTGTTCCGGTAAAAAAGTAATAACGCATCAGGGAACAGGATCGTAACCGCTGCCGCCTCCGGGATGGCATTTGCTGATGCGTTTGATGGCCAGTAAAGTTCCTTTGATCAGCCCGTGTTTTTGCAAAGCAGTGATGGCATACTGCGAGCAGGTGGGCGTGAACCGGCATTTGGGGCCGATGGCAGGGGAGATCACGTACTGGTATATTTTAACCAGCAGTATCAGCGGCCAGCTCAGTATCTGAAGTAGGCGTTTCATGTAATGCTTTGATCAGCTTATTTACCAATAGGGGCATTTTCTTTTGCAGCAGGTCTATCGATGGCAGGGCTTTATCAATATACAGGAAAAAAACAGCCAGCTGCTGTTTGCGTTCCGCCATACAATCGTAAAGCGGTTGTTTATGCAGGCGGTATGTTTCGCGCAATAAACGTTTAACACGATTGCGATCCACCGCTTTTTTGAAATGGCGGGCACTGACGCCCACGCCCGCTTTTACCGGCTGCGCTTCCTTTGTATCAACAGGCAGGTAAAATACTTTCACCGGGAATACCAGGAAACTGCACCCTTTTGCGAACAACCCATCGATCTGTTTACGGCTCTTGAGCTTTTCCTTTTTATTGTATGAAAATGAGGCGGACATTCTTACACTAAACTAAAAAAGTCCCGCGATCGCGGGACTTATATTTTCAATACCTGGCTCCCGGAAGAGCCCCGGTTTTATTTTAAACCTTTCTCGCTTGAAACAGTGAGTTTCTTACGACCCTTTGCACGACGGCTTGCCAACACTTTGCGGCCATTGGCAGTTTGCATGCGCTTGCGGAATCCGTGAACGGATTTGCGACGACGTTTGTGCGGTTGAAATGTACGTTTCATAATGACGTTGTTTAACTAACCCGGAAATTTTGTTTCATTTCATGCTGCAGTCACCATACTGCCGCCTGTGAAAGGACGGCGAAGGTAGGGAAAAGTTGTTAGTTGTTGGTTGTTAGTTGCCAGATTTTTTACCGGCTAGCATTTAAACGACTGAAGATCAAGATGTTTTGATGTAACCGGTTTGCCGAAGAAACGGGTGGCATGGTTATCAAAATCGGCAGGAGAATCCGTGGTGTAAAACTGCAGCTGTCCACCGGTAGTGCATTTTGCCGCCATTTCAGGATGGTTGGCCAGGTATTTTTCAAGACTGGGCGCTACAATGGCGCCCTGGGAAAGAATGGTCATTCCCTGCGGGGCAAACTGCCGGATCTTATCAATGAGCAGGGGGTAATGCGTACAGGCCAGTAATAAAGTGTCTATTTGGGGCGATTGCTCCAGTAACCTGTTAATATGCTGCCTGATGAAATAATCCGCTCCCGGCTTATCATACTCATCATTTTCTACCAGTGGCACCCACATAGGACAAGCCTCCTGGTAGACTTTCAAGCCTGGAAAGAATTTAGCTATTTCAATAGGATAACTTTCACTCTGCACCGTTCCCACCGTTCCCATAATACCCACCTCACCTGAATGCGAATAATTGCCCACCACTTCAGTTGTGGGCCTGATAACACCCAGCACTCTTTTGGAGGGATCTATGCGGGGCAGGTCTTTCTGTTGAATGGTGCGCAAGGCTTTGGCCGAGGCCGTGTTGCACGCCAGCACCACCAGTTCGCACCCCTGCGCAAAAAACCACTGTACACACTCCAGCGTGTAATGGTAGATGGTTTCAAAAGAACGCGGACCATAAGGCGCGCGGGCATTATCGCCCATATAGATATAATCGTATTGCGGTAAACGCTGAACAATCTCCTTTAGCACGGTTAAACCGCCATAGCCGCTATCGAAAACACCAATGGGACCTTTTCCTTGCATGACTCAAAAATAAGAACCCCGTTGGTATAACGGGGTTCGAAGTATCATTGATTTTATCAACTATCCTTTAGGTTTTGCAGCACCGCCGGCAGGCCTGTTGCTGGGAGCACCACCGCCTGACTGGCGTTTCCATTCGTCTTCGAGTTCTTTGGGGATGGTCAATTTCAATTTCATCGCTACCCTGATGGTAAGGTTATCCAACAACGGGGGTTGAACATAAGGATACAATGCATCCTGCCTTAAAACATAGGCGTATTTCTGCTCTACCACCACATCGTGCAAAGCGTCTACTATTTTCTTCATGAAAGGAGCCAGCAACTCTTCTTTTTTCTGCTCGGCCAGGTTATTGGAATATTCCTGCCACCTGATCAATTTGATCTTCAGGGTATTCAGGTCGCGCTGGGCCAGTTCCCTGGCTTTGGCAGGCATGCTGGCAGAATCTTTTTTCCAAACACTGTCCTGGCGCATGTACATACCCAATGTATAATCGTATTCTTGTCTGAGTGAATCTTCAGTGAAACTTCTCAGGAGCGTATCCACTTTCTGGATACCCGGCATCAGGGGTAAGATGGACTGCTCATCAAAATACCCGATCTTAACCTGCTGTGCACTCGACTGGTTGGCAAACAGGAAACCTGCTCCAATAGCAACACACACAATTAAAAACTTCTTCATTGTAGTGAGAATTTATGTTTGTTTTTGTTTTATACTAATTTTTGATCCCCAGTTCTCTTAATACATCTTCGCTCTTATCCAGCTTGGGGTCGGCAAATATAACGGTAATTCCTTCACTTTTATCGAGTACGAAATCGTAGGCTTTGGCTATTGCCATCTTCTGAACGGCGGTATATACTTTGTCCTGCACAGGTTTAACAAGTCTTTGTCTTTCTTTGAAAAGATCCCCTTCAAAACCAAAGCGTTTCTTCTGCAGGTCGCGTATCTCTTTCTCCATCACAAACAATTCATCCTCTCTTTTCTTCTTCAACGCATCGCTCAACATAAATTGCTCAGCCTCATAGCTTTTATACATTTTATCGAGTTGCGCCTGTTTATCGTCGATCTCTTTCTGCCATTGGTCGCCAATTTGTTGCAGCTTTTTATCGGCGTCTTTGTATTCAGGAATCTTCTCCAGGATATACCGTGTATCGATGATAGCATAACGCTGCTGCGCAGCTGCGGTATGGGCCAGGGCCATCCATATAACGGCAACAAAGAATAGCTTTTTCATAATATTGGTTTAATAAGGGTTGTCCTATTCCGGTTCAAATCCTAACATAAAGGTAAACCTGGCAGCATCTTTCAAAGAACCGCCCGGTGTGAACCTGTCTAATCCTATACCATAATCAAATCCAAGCAAGCCAAACATCGGCAGGAAAAAGCGCATACCCAAACCTACCGAACGTCTTAACTGGAAAGGATTATAATCTTTCATGGAGTACCAGCCGTTGGCCGCTTCAAAGAAACTCAAAGCATAGATGGTGCTGCTCGGACTCAAACTGAGCGGATAACGCAGCTCCATGGTATACTTGTTGAATATGGTAAAGTACTGGCTGGCCACTTGTTTATCGGGGTTGATCTTCGGATTCGAATTATCATACACCGGGTAACCTCTGTGCGCAATGATATCGTAACCCAACAGCGCGAACTGGTTGCTCAGACCGGCATCACCCACCTGGAAACGTTCGAAAGGAGAGATACCCAGGTCTGAATTGAACCTGCCCAGGAAGCCGTATTTGGCCGCCATTTTCAGCACAAACTGCTTGCTCTTGTCTTCACCGTGCGGTTTGCCCAAAGGCACATACCATTCTCCGTTGAAACGCCATTTGTGGTATTCGATCCAGTTATACGGGTTGGAAGCCGTCAGGATATTTTTATCAATCGCTGAATACGGCGGTGTTACCTGCAAGCTCAGCAGGAAGGTAGAACCGCTGGTGGGGAACATGGGCTGGTTCACAGAGTTGCGCTGTAAAGCCACCCTGAAGTTCAGGTTGTTCACGATACCATTATCAAAACCGGGCAGGTTGGTGGGGTCAATGGCATAATTGCTCAACTTATAACGGGTATAGTTCACACCCATTGAAAGTGAGAAAAAGTCATCGGGCCATTTCAACTGCTTCGACAGGCTCACAGTGGCGCCTGTGGTAGAAATGTAACGGCTGTCGGCTACACCCGGATTATACGCACCCGTAAACGGGTCATAGGTTTGTCCGTATTTCGTATTGAAAATGCTGAAAGTAAGTGCATTCCTTTTTTTACCGCCCAGCCAGGGTTCGGTAAACGAGAAGTTATAAGAGCGGAACGCTTTACCGTTACTCTGTACGCGTAAGCTCAGTTTTTGCCCGTCGCCCATGGGTAATGGATCCCAGGCCGATTTCTTCCAGATATTGCGGATAGAAAAGTTATTGAAAGTAACACCCAGTGTTCCTGTTAAGCCAATATAGCCTCCCCATCCTGCACTCAGCTCCAGCTGGTCGCTCGATTTTTCTTCAACAGAATAATTGATGTCTACCGTTCCATCGTCGGGGTTGGGTACCGGTACGGGGTTGATCTTTTCCTGGTTGAAGTAGTTCAGCTGTGCAATTTCACGAACAGAACGCACCAGATCCCTGCGGCTGAATTTTTCACCGGGGATGGTACGCAGTTCGCGGCGTATTACATACTCCTTGGTACGATCGTTACCACTGATGCGCACATTCTTGATGGTAGCTTGCGGACCTTCCATGATCCTGATCTCGTAATCAATGGTATCATTATATACCGCTGTTTCTACGGGGTCGGTGCGGAAGAACAGGTAACCATCGTCCTGGTACAGTCCGCTGATATCCCCGCCTTCAGGAGAAGAGTTTTTACCCAGTTTATTGTTCAGCAATTCCAGGTTATAAGTATCTCCTTTCTGGATACCCAGTATACCGCTGAGCAATGAATCGGAATATTTGGTATTACCCCGCCAGCTGATGTTACCGAAATAATATTTGTGTCCCTCGTTCATCTTGATGTCGATGTTGAGGTCGCCCTTGGCGTTGTGGTATACGGTATCTTTTTCAATCACCGCATCGCGGTAGCCCAAAGAGTTGTAATAAGCTACCAGGCTTTCTTTGTCTTCATTGTACTTCTTCAAATCGAACTTGGCCGAAGAAAGTTTGATACGGATATAGGGGTCGAGTACTTTTTTGGTTTTGCTGAAAGTGAGATAACCGTTGTCTTTGATGTATTCATCAAACGTATACCGCTTTACGTTCACGATCTGCGCGCTGTCTACAGTAGGATGCAGCGTAAGCCTGGATTGCTCTTTTGTTCCTTTGAGCTGTTTTTTCAACTTGCCGTTATCTACTGTAGTGCCGCCGAAGTTGATGTTATTGATATGGACCTTATGTCCCTTTTCAACCAAAAAGTTTAATACCAGTGAATTATCGAAAGTAGAGTCTTTCTTTTCCGATATGGTTACTTTGGAATCCTGGAAGCCTTTCTCTGCATAGAATTTTTTGATGGCTTCAATAGCGGTGATCTTCATATTCTCCGTTACCACCCGGTTGGGCACAAGGCCTGTCTTTCCCTGCAGCTCTTCCGCCTGCCCCTTGCTGATATTGAGGAAATGGAATTTAGATAAGCGCGGCCTTTCCGTTACAGCAATTTCAATATCGATGTTTTTGCCCTGTAGTTTGGTGATATAAATTTCAACATCGCTGAAGTAGTTCTGTCCCCAGAGCTTGGTAATGGCTTTAGAGAAATTATCGCCACCGGGAATGGTCACTTCATCGCCCACATTGATATTGGCAATGGAGATCAGCAGGTTTTCATCGAAAAAGCGGTTACCTGTTACTTTAATAGCAGACACCTTGTATTTTTTAGGTGTCTTTTGGTTGAAAATGTTCAACAAATCGGCATCTATGGATGTGATCGTAGTGTCTACCCCTGTTTTTTGTTGCGCCTTTGCAGAAAAACCCACCATCGAGGTAACGAAAGCCAAGACTAAAAATTTGTACACTTGCTGCATCCGGTTTGGTTTGTTAAGTTGCTGTGCTGAAAGTACTGCAACAGTATCTTCCTGCCATATTTCTGGTTTGATAAGCGGGGCAAATTAACGGGAATTATTAAAAGTGTTTGTTAAATCACCCCGGATAAATTAAGGTGTGCGGTTGAGAATGGGATCAGGTCAATGGGGATTCCTCCTTTATTTGCTGACCTGTTTTACCAAATCTGCGTTCCCTGTTCTGGAAGTCGATAATGGCTTCGTACAGGTTTTCTTTGCGGAAATCGGGCCAACGGGTGTCGGTGAAATATAATTCGGCATAAGCCAGTTGATACAAAAGGAAATTGCTGATGCGGTATTCCCCGCTGGTACGGATCATCAGTTCCGGATCGGGGAAATCGCTGGTGGAAAGGTATTGCTCCAGGGTATCCTGGTTGATGGTCTCGGGGTTGATACGGCCCGCCTTCACATCGATACCAATGTTCTTTACAGCATTTACCAGTTCCCACCGGCTGCTGTAACTCAACGCCATCACTAAGTTCAGTCCCGTATTGGCTTTGGTCATCTCCAATGATTCTTCGAGTTCCATACGCGCAAAATCGGGCAGCATATTCAGGTCGCCAATCACATGCAGGCGGATATTGTTCTTATTGAGCGTTGGCACTTCTTTATGGATGGTGTCTACCAATAACGACATCAATCCTTCCACTTCCCGCTGCGGCCGGTCCCAGTTCTCGGTACTGAATGCATACAGCGTAAGATACTGTATGCCCAGTTCTGCCGCGCCTTCCACGATATTGCGCACGCTTTCCACCCCATGAAAATGGCCATACAATCGATCCTGTCCTTTTTCCTGGGCCCAGCGCCCGTTGCCATCCATAATGATCGCTATATGCTTGGGTAGTCGGGCTTTGTTGATCCCTGCTACAAGGTCTTCCGGCATAGTGATTCCCTGCGTTTAAGCAGCGAAATTAACGAAATCAGCGGTTTGCGTGATTAATTCTTGCCATTGGGCGAAGGGCATTTGTAAGATTGCAGGTTGAAGGAAACGCCCACTTTGAGGGTCACAAACGAGTCTTTTCTGGTACTGTTCCCTCTTTGTAACCCTTTGGTGCCTATGCGGGAACCCGTTTCATAGCTTCTATCCTGTAATAAGTAAGCCGGCGAAGGCGAGCCATCGGGCAAGGGAGGGAAGGCATCCGGGGCGTAATTGCCGCTTACATCATCGAGGTAATCGGTGTTCGTAAAGCGGTAGGTAAGCTCGGCGAAGTAGTTCATGCGTTCACTGATGGCATATTTGAAGCCCAGGGTAAAAGGAATACTGATCGCGATGGGACTATAAGGTTTGAGATTGGGGTAAGCGGCGCTGCCCTGGCCTTCGGTACCCAGGGGACGCAGGTAGTACTTCTCGCCGTTCAGGTACGCATAAGGGTCGAAAGAGAACACACCGATCCCCAGTCCTATATAGGGCGTATAATTATATCCTTCGAAAGTGGGATTGAATTTGAAAAAGTTGAAATCACCCGCCAGCGCCAGTTCCCAAACATTGGTATTGAAGCTGAGGTTGCGCCTGCGCTGGACAGGGTTATTGCTGTACATATCTGAATAGCCCAGCATGGCAAAATCCCCCGAAATACGCAACCCTATATATTCGCTGAGTTGTCTCCTGTAAAAAACGCCGGCAGCCATTTTAGGCCTGTTCACCCGCAGGTCGGGGTTCAGGTCGCCAAAATAATGAGCGGCGCCCACAGCCACACCCACCTCGCCCAGGTGCCTGAAACTTTCCATGAGTTGGGCATCGGCTTTTTGCAACCCTACGGTAGTAAGCAGTAAGATTAAGGTCTTTCTCAGTATAAATTTAACCGGCATATTAGCATATTGGATACGTAAAATAACACCTATTTTAAATACGATCAAGATTAATTTCTTTTATCGAGGCCCCAGGTAAGCTTGGTCCTGAGGGTCGACAAGAAGCTATTTTCATTCAAACGCACCAAATTCACCCCGAATTGTTCCTTTTTTACGGCCAATTGGATGGTTTTGTCTACGATTTCCCTCCGGGCGTCCAGGGCACAGATGAACTGGTCGGTCCGCCCCTCTACTTCAAACGAAATAACACTGGTGTCCGGCACCACGATCGATCGCACATTCAGGTTATGAGGCGCCACCGGCGTGATCACAAAACTGGACGATTCGGGGAACAGGATGGGTCCGTTGCAGCTCATATTATAGCCGGTGGAGCCGGTGGGCGTACTCACGATCAGCCCGTCGGCCCAGTAGCTGTTCAGGAATTCGCCGTTCAGGTAGGTATGTACCTTGATCATGGGCGAAGTATCTCTTTTATGGATGGCGAACTCGTTCAGCGCAAAAGGTGTCTGGTCAAAGAGCGGCTCGTTGGAGTCGAGGTGGATCAGGGTTCTTTTATCCACGACAAAAGTATGATTCACCAAAGCATCCACTGCGCTGCCCAGGTCTTCGCGACTGATGCTGGCCAGGAACCCCAGGCGGCCGAAATTAATACCCAGTATGGGTATGTTATAGTCCCTCACCAGGGTTACGGCGTCGAGCATGGTACCATCGCCGCCCAGGCTTATCAGGCAATCGATATCGGGCGTAAGGTCGCCCGATGTCTGGAACAACACGGTTTTAGCCAACAGGTGCTGCGGCAGGGAGAACCGGTGCAGTAAAGGTTCGTACAGGTGAACCGTGGTATCGTAGCGCGACAATTCTTCCAGGAGCGCCAATAATGGGTTTTCCTGTTCATAATCGATTCCCCTGCTGTAAATCGCAACCTTCATATCACTTAAAAGTCGTTTCTCGTCTGTAAATATAGTCCATTGCGCCCCAGTTGGTTAAAGCTGTACTCGATTTTAAAGACAAAATCATATATGGAAACAATGTCCATCCCAAGACCCCAGGTGCGTAATAAACCATTATTCAGTGTATTGGCAGGGCTCGGATGGGTATTGTAACCATAGCCCAGATCGCCATAAGCTTTCAGGAAAATGCGGAAAGGTATCCGGTCGTGCGTTTTGCTGGGGAAAGGGTTTTTGAAAACAAAGCCCAGCAGTTGGTGGTGGATGGTACTCTTCAATATTCCGCCCGCCACGCCATCCACTACATTGTATTCCAACCCGCGCATTTGCGTAAACCCATACCCAATGAGTTTTTCATTGAAGAAATAATTATTGAAAGGTAGTTTCACCGTTGCTATCGCTTCCCAGTGCAAAAAGGTTTTAGGAGCTATTGGTACGGCATAAACAGCCCGGGTGCTGGCCAGCCACAGATTGGATGTTTTATCGAGGCCACGTTTGTAGAGATTGGCTTCCACTTGGAATCCCTTCGAAGGATAAGATACCTGGTCTACATTGTAATATTTGTATTGATAGGCGAAATCAATGTACTTCATTTCCGTTTTCCCATCCGGGTAATAAAGCGGGTTGATCTGCAGAATGGTATCGGCCACCGATTCGTGGTTATACGATACGCGGAAATAATGCCGTGCTTTTACATTGGGCCGGTAAGAATAAGTAAAATCGGCGCGTGTAACCCTCCGCGCCACTTCTTCCTGTTTATAAAACAGTTGTTTGTTATTGCCCGTTGCGTAGTTCACTTCTTTTTGTGTGGCATACACAAATCCTACATTGAAACCATTCCTAAGTTTACGGTCAAAAAAGGGCAGCTCGTACCGCAGTGTGATCTGTTGTGTATAACCCGTGATGAGCCATATATCTAAATTATCGTTACGTCCGCTGACATTGTTCTGCGTGAATTTCATTCCGTAATTCACCCTTTCCAGGCTTCGTTTCTGGTCTACCCACCATTGGTTGAAGTTGCGGTCTACCAGCCGGAAATAAGGTAACGGGAACAGGTACCAGCGTTCTTTCAGGTCTACATTGATCCTGATCAGGTTGCCTTTTCTTTCGGCAATGTATATGGCTACATCCACAAACAACAGGGTATTCATCAGTTGTTGCCGCGCCTGGTTGAACAGGGCGGGCAGGTTGGTGCCCGACAATTCATCGCCTTTTTTAAAAGGCAGTTCCCGCAATACAATGAACAGTTTTGTTTTTTTATTCCCCGAAACAACCACATCTGTTACCAGTAAAGCCATGTTTTTGAGGCTTGTATCCGCCTTGATGACAGATGCAGTATCCTGGGCATCGAGGCGATTAAATGAAAAGAATAAAACAAGGAGAAGCAATACTGGTAATACTTTCATCTGATAATATTCATTTTTCATTGTCAGATGGAATTCGTCCTTTGCAAGGACTCATTTCATCAGTGATTACCATTTATATGTTCAGGTAAGCGATCAGGTGATTGTAGTTCTCTTTGAGCTCATTGGCATATTGTTCTTTGCCAAAATAATAGCGAACAATGTATTCATACCGTTGGAAAGTGGCCACGATATCGGACACTTCTATCTTGTTGATCTTGATGGTTACTACTACCAGGCCCGTATCTGCTTCTGCATAAGTATTCAGTTGGGTGATATAGGCATCGTTGGTTTCTACCAGCCTGCTGATCTCTCCAAAAGAAAAATGCCTTTTATCTGTTTCCAGTACAATTACACCGCCCGGTTCATCATTGCCCAGAAAATGCGAGAGATGCTGCAGGAGGTCTTTGGCAGGGATCACACCGGCCAGCTCCGATTGCTCATTGACCACGGGCACCAGTGAAAGCTGGTGTGCTGCGGCCTGTTTCACAGCTACTAAAAAATGTTCTTCGGTCTTAACAGATACTTTAACCAGTGAATGTTCCAGGGAAGCCACTAAGGCATCTTCATCGGCATCGAACAAATCGTCTTTGGTTACCAGGCCAATGAACTTTTCTTCGCTCAATACCGGCAGGTGCAACACGTCGTAATCTTCCATCAGTTGCAGTGCCAGCGCCACCCTGTCGAAAAGGTTGATGGCGGGAAACCCGGTATGGATCAATTGCGATGCCAGCATACTGTTCTTTCTTTACTAATACGTAAAAATCTATGCTATGGTTGCGGCAGGTTTTTTCAGTTTATTCAGAAAGCCGGCCAGTATTTCGTTGAACGCTTCCGGCACTTCCATCATAGGTGCATGTCCGCATTTGTCAACAAAATGCAACTCGCTGTTGGGGATCAGCCGGTTGAATTCACGTCCTACAAAAGGAGGCGTAACCGAATCATTATTACCCCAGATCAGTAAAGTAGGCTGCTTAATTTGGTTGAGTTCTTCACCCAGGTTATTACGGATGGCACTTTTAGCAAGGGCAATGATCTTGATCACTTTGATCCGGTTATTGGTGATCTCGAACACTTCATCCACCAGTTCTTTGGTGGCGGTGGCAGGATCGTAAAACGTCAACTCCGTTTTCTTTTTGATATAATCATAATCGCCACGCTTCGGGTAGCTGTCGCCCATGCCATTCTCGAACAACCCGCTGCTGCCGGTAAGGATCAACGACTTGATCCTTTCGGGATGCTTTAAGATATGTATCAGCGCCACATGCCCGCCCAGCGAATTACCCAGGAGATGAATTTGCTGGTAGTCCCGCATCTCGATGAACTTATGGACATACTTCTCCAATCCACCTACGGTAGTATGGAAAATATCCAGGTCGAACAGCGGAAGTATGGGAACCACTACTTTGTAATTCCGCTTAAAGTGCTCGATCAGGTCTTCAAAATTGCTCAATGCGCCGAATAATCCGTGCAATAGCAGCAGGGTCTCTCCCTGGCCTTCTTCAATAAATCTGAACTTATCCTGTTGTTTGATCTCGTAATTCATTACTTCATTTTCTTATGCCAGCAGATTGGCTCAGTACAAATAAAAGGAAATCCATTCAATTAAATACGGAAACGTTACAATGCTCCTGTTATATAAATATGATGGATGAATGCTAAAATACTGATTTTAACATTAAAAACAGCAGATTGGCTTCTCAAGCGAAACCACGCAATCGATCGTATGTACAATAATGAGAAAGCTTTACCTGATATGCTTGCCGATGCTTTCAAAGAATTGGGTAAGCTCATCAAAGAGTCCTTTGAAAACGGGGATCACCGCTCCGAAACCATTGATGATCTTACTTCCCCAGGGCGCAACAAAAGGATAGAAACGGGATGCAGCCAGTGTTTCGGGCTTGATCAGGTGCATGTTCACGGCATAAAAAAGCAGTACGCTGAATACGGTGATATAAAGACAGGCATATAAAACAACACCGCACAGTTTATTAACCCATCCCAGGAAAGCCAGTTCAAGTGTGGTTTGAACGATCGTAGCCCCTACTCTTAACAGCAAGGCCACGCCCAACATCACCAGCAGGAATGAAACAATGGGTAGCCAGGTGGCTGTTAATTGCGTGCTCTCTTTGAGTTTGCCCGCCACAATAGCCGAAAGTTTAAGCGCAGCTGCGAGACCAATGATAATGCCCAGGAATGAAAACGCGCCCACAACCAACCCGTTGCGGTAGCCCTTCCAAAGAGCCATGAACATAAGTACTAAAAATATCGAGTCTATGAGCATTCAACAAACATCTATCAACTCAATAAGGTCTTTACTGCTGCCGAAATAGCTTTCCCATCTGTTTTACCGGCCAGTTGTTTTGTAGCTACACCCATTACTTTGCCCATGTCTTGCGGACCGGCAGCTCCTACAGAAGCAATGATAGATTTAAGGGCTTCTTTCAATTCTTCCTCACTCAATTGTTGGGGAAGGAATTTTTCTATGATCGCTATCTCTTCCTGTTCTTTCTGCGCCAGGTCTGCACGGCCCTGTTGCTGGTAGATATCGAGTGAATCTTTTCTTTGCTTCATCATCTTCTGTAACAACTTCAATTCACCCTCAGCTGTAACCTGTCCGTTCGCACCCGGCTCTGTTTTCGCTTTGATGATCTCCGCCTTGATGGCGCGCAAGCCGCGCAGCATGGCTTCATCTTTGGACTTCATAGCATCTTTCATGCCAGACATCACTTGTTCTTCTAAGCTCATAACGAATGGTTTATTGGTTTTCTTTCAATTGTGTTTCCCTGAATTTTTTATAAAAATCCTGGGCGAATTTTTTCATATCGGCCGCCAGTTCGGTCTGTTGTGTGGACCTCATATAAGAATCGGCCATGCCCATGAGGGTCTGGTAATAAAAATCGGCCATTTCATCTACCATCATGTCTTTGGTCCAGAGATCGATGCGCAGTGCGCTTTTATCGGCCGCATCCCAGAAAGCCACCATCATGGCTTTAGCGTGCTGCGCCATATCGGCCGTACTATCGGTGGCCGACCAGCTGATCTCCTGCGGCACTTTGTTTTCATCTAAATGAACGTCTATCGAAATCGTTGAAGTATGCATCTGAATTGATTGAGAACCGCAAAAGTACTAGGAATCCCTGAATCGCCCATTTTCATGAAACCAACAGTTGCCAGAATGCTTTTGCAGTAGTTGCCCAGCTAAATTGTGCAGCCTTTTCTTTTCCTTTTTCGATGTATTGTCCGCGCAGGTTTTCATCCTTGTACAGCGCAAGCATCTGCTTGCCGATGGTTTCCGGGTTGGCCGGATCTGCATACAGGACCGCATCGCCACCTGTTTCCGGCAGGTTATTATTTTCTGCTGCAATAACAGGGATACCCGCCTGCATGGCATCCAGCATGATCAGCTCCGATGCACAGGGTGCAGTGGTATGAACCAGCGCATACGCTGCCGTTATCAACAGGGTGCTTGCTGCTGCTGGAAGCAAGCCGGTCAATACTACATCTTCCCTGTATTTATATGTAGCAAGCTTTTCTGCAAGACCGGCGTGTTGTTTGGATACCGTACCGGTAATGATCAGCTTCATATTGCTGTGCTGCCATTTTTTGAACTGGGAGAAAGCTTTCAGGAGATTTAATAAAAGCGCGTCCTGGTACATGCCTCCGCTGACCAGGAAATATTCCCGCCCTTCTGCATAAGCAGCTTTGATGGTTTCTTTCTGTTGCCAGTCGGCCGGCTGCAATAAAGGATCAGGCGCACCGGGCAATACCGTTACCTGTGATGCCGGGATACGGTATTCATTCACCAGTTTATCTTTTACAAAAGCCGAGAGGGTTATTACCTGTTTTGCTTTGCGCAGTTTCAGCGGCACCAGCCATTTCCGAAAAAAGCTGCCTGGCACCACCCAATCATCGGCAATCAATATTTGTGGTATGGTGGTTCGCATACTGGCATCGGCGGGTTGTTTCACCCACAGGCCGGGTTGGGGATGTGGCGGGTTGTTGTGTTTCTCATCAATAAAAACAAACTCTTCAGCCGGCCGGTCAAGGCTCAACCGGCTGAAGAGTTGTACGATATAATGATGGTATGTAGAGGGCTGTTGGCCAGCCTGTGAAAAACGGTTAACAGCGATGCGCATACGCAAAATTAGAACTTCGCAGCCCAGGCGTCCATTTTTTTCTCCAGCACATCCAGGGGCATGTTACCATCTTTCAGGATATTATCGTGAAAGTCTGAGAGGCTGAATCGATTGCCCAGTTGTTTTTCATACTTGGTACGCAGCTCCCTGATCTTGAGTGCGCCAACCTTATAACCCAATGCCTGCGCCGGTATGGCCATATATCTTTCTATTTCGGCGGTGGCTCCTTCTTCACTGATTGGTTCATTATCCATCATATACTGGATAGCCTGCTCACGTGTCATGCCCCTGGCATGCATGCCTACATCCACCACCAGCCTGATGGCCCGGTGTATCTCATCACCCAGCGCTCCCATGTATTGGTAAGGATCGGTGTACAAGCCTAATTCTTTTCCCAGGCTCTCGCAGTAAAGCGCCCATCCTTCTGCATAGGCATTATTGCCGCCAAAACGCCTGAATTTGGGCAGGCCCTGGTTCTCCTGCTGCAGGCTGATCTGGTAGTGGTGCCCCGGAATGGCTTCGTGCAGAAACAGGCTCTCCATACCGCTGGTGGTATTGAATTTGGTAGCGTCGAGAATGGGAATATAAAAGATACCCGGACGTGTGCCATCGGCACTGCCCTGGTTGTATTCTGCGCTGGCACTGGCTGCGCGGAAAGCTTCCGTTTGCCTGATCTCGAAAGGTGTTTTGGGCGTATGGCCGAACATCTTTTTCAGGTTCGGCTCCATGGTCTGGTGTATCTTTTCAAACGCGGCCAATATTTCCTGCGGCGTTTTGTATGGCATGAATTTTTTATCGGTCTTCATGTATTCGAAGAAAGCCTTCAGATCGCCATTGAACCCAACTTCCGTTTTGATCCGCTCCATTTCTGTGCGGATGCGTTTCACTTCAGAAAGTCCTGTTTGGTAAATTTCATCGGGTGTTTTATCGGTAGTGGTTTGATCTTTGATGCGGTACCGGTAGTATTTCAAGCCATTGGGTATATCGCTGATACCGGTTGTTTTTCTGGCTTTGGGCAGGTATTCCTGTTTCAGAAAATCGGCCAGCCGCTTATAGGCCGGTGTGATCTCTTCGTTGATGAGCTTCACATAATCGTTGGTGAATCTTTTTTTATCGGCCTCACTGAAACCGGCAGGCAAGTGGGTGATGGGCCCGTAAAACAGGCTGTTCTTCGCATCAGGCACGACCATCGATTCCATCTGGGGAATCATTTTGATGACCAGTTTTTCCGGTAGTACCGTATTGGCTGCAATACCTTTCCTGAAATAAACAATGGCACTATCGGCATAGCCGCTGAATGCCGTTGCCCGTTTGATCCAGTCTTCATAATCTTTCACTGTTTTGAAAGGTTGAATCACACTGCCGCTGCCGAACTGGCCAAATACCAGGTGCATGCTTTCGAATTGGTCCATGGGCATCAGGTTATCGTTGAAGCCGAGGCCTTCCAGGTTGATGTCCATTTCACGCTTGAATATATCATAGCTGAGGCGGTCGTTGTCATTGAGGCTCTCCCTGTTAAAATGCGTGATGTAAACGAGGTAGTTGCTGTAAAAATCTTTTAGTTTTTTGCGATAGCTGTCGGTAAAATCGGCGTAGAGCTTGTCGTTATACCGGTTATCCCCATTGACAGTGGCTTCCACAGGAAACAATTGCATGCGCTCTTCATAATATTTGTCGAGCATGGCAGCCAGCTCTTTGTTGTCGGCCCCATTCTGGTTGTTGTTGCTCAACTTGCAGGAGGCAAAAAGGGAAACGATCCCTAATAAGTATGTTATTTTTTTCATAAGGCGATTGTGCTTAGACTTAAATATATTCATAAAATCCTTTCCCTGTTTTCCGGCCCAGTTCCCCCGCATCTACTTTTGATTTTTGCAAGGGCGAGGGATGGAGTCTTTCGGGTTTGCCAAGCGCTTCCCAAACGATCCGGCTCACGTTGTAATTGATATCCATGCCAATCAGGTCCATCAACCTGAACGGCCCCATTTTGAAGCCCGATGCCTCCATAATGCTATCAACAGTAGCTATATCGGCCTTGCCGGTCTCCACCAGCCGCATGGCTTCGAGGTAATAATGGCGGGCCACCCGGTTCACAATGAACCCCGGCGAGTCTTTGCATACCACCGGCGTTTTATTCATCTGTTTTGATACGGCTATCAGCCGGTTGATGGTTTCTTCGCTGGTCTGTTTTCCTTTGATCAGTTCCACCAGTTTCATCAGTGGGGCCGGGTTAAAAAAATGCATCCCTGCAAATCTCGCCGGGACTGGTATGGTTGTTGCTACTTCACTTACAGGTATGGAAGAGGTATTGGTAGCCAGTATGCAATCATCCTGGTTGATGGCCGCCAATTGACGGAAAAGTGTTGCTTTGGCTTCTCTTTCTTCAATGATGGCTTCAATAATCAGGTCTGCGCGGCAATGGTCAATGGATGCAGTGAATACCATACGATCCAGTATTTTATTCACTTCATCAGGGGGCAATTTTCCTCTTTCGGATAGTTTCAGCAGATTCTTTTCAATAGAAGCTTTGCTTTTTTCAAGCATGGTTTCGTTGACATCGAAGAGGATGGTGGAAAAGCCTGCTGCGGCCGAAACCTGGGCGATACCACTGCCCATGGTGCCGGCGCCACATACGCATATCGTTTGGATGGGTGCCATACGGAAGAGATGGATATTATTGCAAGATACTTAACATCTTTTCCACTTATGCCAGGCTGAACAATATGCTGACATTTTGTTGTAGTACTTTTATACCATGCGAAAGAACCTTTTGCAATTAGACATGTTTTCGGCGATGCCGGAAAGCCCTGTGATGGAGGAGGATGTCATGGAAGAACCAGTGACCATAGTACCTGTGCCGGAAGAGCCAAAAGCCATTCCGAGTGAGCCGGTGGTCTTTGCCGATGAGCGCATCGTGGTAAAGATCAAACCGAAGGCTGCACCTAAAAAAGAAGAGCCTGCACTACCTGTTGCAGTTGCTCCTGACCCAGTTCCAGCTGTTGCAGCTGTTCCCGCTTCAACGCATCCTGTTGTTACCAGAGCCAAAACAACCGGTAAAAGAGGACGTAAATCTTTCAAGGAGATCGACAGTGAAGTGGATCTCATCAACGTACCCGATGAAGAAGTCCTCAAACAGAAACTTTATTATTCCATCAGTGAAGTAGCCGGCTGGTTCAATGTAAATACTTCGCTTTTGCGTTACTGGGAAAACGAGTTCGATATATTACAACCGCGCAAGACCCGCAAAGGCGATCGTTTATTCCGCGCGGAAGACATCAGGAACCTGCAACTTATTTATTACCTGCTGCGCCAGCGTAAGTTTTCGATTGCCGGTGCACGTAATTACCTCAAGACCAATAAAAAGAAAGTAGATACCCAAACCCAGTTGGTGCAATCATTGACCAAATTCAAATCTTTCTTGCTGGAACTGAAAGCAACCCTTTGATATCAGGCGTTGTTTTTGTTGTTATGCACCACCACATCGGTTGATGAAGCAGCCAGACCAATGCCATTTTTTTCGAGCAGCCCAATCACTTCCAGGTTCACCTGTTCGCGCATGCGGAAAAAATCTTCTATGGGCTGTTCCATGGTAGAGAAATAATCCACTGCCATGATATGTGCATTCTTGCCCGTATCCATCAGGTACACCACTTTGTTTTCTATTTCGGGCTTTTGCAGGATGTTTTTGATAGCCGGCGTTAGACTCGCCAGTTGATCGGCGGTAGCGCTGAGTTCCAGCTCCAGTCTGAGTTCCACTTTTCTTTGTGTGCGAAGGGTAATATTGTCAATGATGGTGTCTACCATTTGTTTATTAGGCACCGTGATAAAAGTTTTGTCCATGGTGCGGATGCGGGTGCTGCGCAAACCTATTTTTTCAATATTACCGGTAAAGCCGCTCACTTTTACAAGGTCGCCTGTTTTAAAAGGTTTATCAAAGAAGATGATGAAAGAAGCGATCAGGTTCTCCATGCTCTCTTTTGTAGCCAGGGCCACTGCGGCACCCACGAGGCTTAAGCCGGTGAGTACGCTACTGATATTCTGATGAAATGAAGCGCGTATGATGAGTAGCACGCCCATGATCACCAGTATGGCTTTCACAAAATCTTTGATAAAACCGATCAGTTGGTTATCTGCCTGTCCCGTTGTTTTATGGGCCCTTTCTTTTAATATCAAAGCCAGGAAATCGATGATGCGCAGACATAGCCATATAAAAACACCGATCAGTACCCCGTCGGAAATGGAATCGGTCAATTGCCTGGAAGTAACATGAAATATCCTGAAGTCAAGGGCACTTGGAAAGGTTAACTTATCCAATGCAATCATGGAAATGAGTAGTACCAGGAAAGTCTCCAAGGGCCCCACCACCAGGTCGAGGAAGGATTGTGGGCCAACAGCCTTACCTTCTTTGGCCATTGTCCACCGGTAAATGAGCCTGGCCAGGAATTTGGTGATGATCCTTTTGCAAAGCAGCACCAGCAATATCGTACCTGCTACATATAAATAAGCTTCGAGGGTATTGTTTAGGAACTCCTGCTGCAAGAATTTCTTCATATCTGCAAGTTACGAAGAACCGGTCTTAGTGTTTCCATTCGTGCAGTTGCACATCGGTTCCGTCGAAACTGGCATAAGTGAAAGTGCGTATCCAATCGCCCAGGTTGATGTAGCGGCTGTTATCGCTCAGCTTAAAATCAATGGGGTAGTGGCGATGCCCGAAGATGAAATAATCAAAATGCTTTTGCCTAAGCACTTCTTTGGAGTAAATGATCAGCCATTCGTTGTCTTCACCGAGGAAATGTTGGTCGGCAGAACCCGTCTTCTCACGGCTTTTACGGCTGAAATAATTGGCCAGCCCTATACCCCAGGTAGGGTGCAGTTGTCCGAATAACCATTGGCACAGCGGACTGCGGAATATTTTTTTGATGAATTTATAGCCTTTGTCGCCCGGCCCCAGTCCGTCTCCATGGCCAATGTAGAATTGTTTGCCGTTGCGTTCGAATACTTTCGGCTCGTGGTATACCGGGATGTTCAGTTCTTTTTCAAAATATCCGCTCATCCACATATCGTGATTGCCAACAAATACATGCACTTTGATACCACTATCGGTCAATTCTGCCAGTTTACCCAGCAGGCGCGTATACCCTTTGGGAACCACTGCTTTGTATTCATACCAGAAATCAAAAATATCGCCCACAATAAATATTTCCGCAGCATCTGCTTTGATGCTGTCTAAAAAACCCACTACTTTTTTCTCTCTCACCAGGCTGCTCTCAAAATCAGGCGCACCCAAATGAAAATCTGATAAAAAATATATTTTCTTGGTTGTTGTTACATCCATTGATCAGGTATTTCTATCATTGACTCATCAGCGTTCTACCAGGAAGCAGAACACTTCTTTAGGGCCATGTACCCCTACTACCAATGTTTTTTCGATATCGGCGGTACGGCTCGGGCCGCTGGCCAGCGTGATGAGTGATGGCATTTGTGTGTTGTATTTGTGCCGCATTTTTTCTATCGCGTCGGCAATATCGTATACCAGCTGATCGGTGTAGGCGATGCAAATATGCACCGGGGCGTACACACTTACGGTACGCCCGCTTTGCTGGCCGCTGCTCATCAACAGGCTGCCTGTTCTGGCTACCAGGCATTCACAACCTGTAATGGCCACATCACAGCTTTGCACATCGGGTGCTGTCATGGCCGCAAAACCTGCATCTGTAAGTCTTTTTTTCAAATCGGCTTCCCTGCAATAGACCGACGTCCACTTGCGCTGTATAGCCAGCATACCCAGTTGAGACGCCAGCTCTTTTTCACTCGTACAAAATGAAAACCGCCCCTGCAGCTTGTTGAAATTCTCTGCAAAGGCAATCTCCAGTTCCTGTTGCTGTGGCTGGAATACACTGGAACTGCCCGCACTTTCAGGAAAGGGAACAGGCACCGGTTGACCCAGTGCCTGTTTTATTTTTTGCAGTATACTTTTCTTAGCTGTATTTGTCATTATGAAATCACTGTGGTTTCAGGAGGTGCAATGGTTTCGCCGGGGGCATTCTGTCCGGCATGGCCGTTGCTCTGTTCTGCCGATACTTCCAGCAGTTTCTTTTCTTCAAAAGGTCTTCTTCCGATCAGTTCCTCCACATCGCTCTTGTGCAGCACTTCTTTGTCCAACAGTTCTTTCGCCAGTATCTCTACTTCCTGCTTTTTCTCTGTGAGCAACTTCAAAGTGCGCTTATATGCTTCATCAATGATGTTCCTTACTTCTTCGTCGATGATCTTGCCGGTTTCTTCGCTGTAAGGTTTGGTGAAGGTATTCTCCTGCGAAGGATCGTAGAAACTTACGTTTCCTACTTTGTTGTTCATACCATAAGCCGTTACCATACTATAAGCGATCTTGGTAATCTGTTGCAGGTCATTGGCTGCGCCGGTAGATATCTTACCAAAGAATATCTCTTCTGCGGCGCGTCCACCCAGGGTCATACAGATCTGGTCCATCAACTGATCGGTTGTATAGAGGTATTGCTCTGTAGGCGTGTATTGGGCATACCCCAATGCTGCCGTACCGCGCGGTACGATGGTTACTTTCAACAACGGGTAAGCGTGTTCCAGGAACCAACCACAGATAGCATGTCCGGCTTCATGGTACGCGATCACGGCTTTCTCGTTCGGCGCAATGATCTTGTTTTTCTTTTCCAGTCCGCCGATAACCCTGTCGATCGCATCCTGGAAATCGCTCATATCCACCGCTTCTTTATTCTTACGGGCTGCTATCAGCGCCGCTTCATTACATACGTTGGCGATATCCGCACCTGCGAAACCAGGTGTTTGTTCGGCTAGTTTATGCAGGTCGAGTGTTTCGGAAATTTTGATCGGGGCCAGGTGTACTTTAAAGATCGCTTCCCTTCCTTTCACATCGGGCCTGTCGATCGATATCTGCCTGTCGAAACGGCCGGGGCGCAACAGCGCGCTGTCCAGCACATCGGGCCTGTTAGTGGCCGCGAGGATGATGATACCCGTATCACCGCCAAAACCATCCATCTCTACCAGCAACTGGTTCAATGTATTCTCGCGTTCGTCGTTGCTCATGATGGCATTGCGTCCGCGGGCACGTCCGATGGCGTCGATCTCATCAATGAAAATGATACAGGGTGCTTTTTCGCGGGCTTGTTTGAACAGGTCGCGTACGCGGCTGGCGCCTACACCCACGAACATTTCCACGAAATCGCTACCGCTGAGGCTGAAGAAAGGAACCTGCGCTTCACCCGCCATGGCTTTGGCCAGCAGGGTTTTACCGGTTCCGGGAGGACCCACCAGTAGCGCACCTTTGGGTATCTTTCCACCCAGTGAGGTATATTTTTTAGGGTTTTTGAGGAAGTCCACGATCTCCATCACTTCCACTTTGGCTTCATCGAGACCGGCTACATCGGCAAAAGTGATGTTCACTTTGGCGCCTTTGTCGAACAGGGTGGCTTTGGATTTGCCAATGTTGAAAATGCCGCCCGGACCGCCACCGCCTGCGGGGCCGCCCATCTTACGCATTAACAGTATCCATACAACAATGATAAGACCGAGAGAGAATACAGCATTGATAACGGGACTGAACCATTCCGCTTCTTCAATCGCATTCTGGGGTACTTCTTCTATCTTGTAGGTCTTATATACATCGGCCAAGCCACTCTGGAAAGCGGTCCAATCGGTCACTTTAAACACAAACAGGGGACTCTGTTTTACTTTATCTTTTGTAAGCACCTGCTTGAATTTCTGTACATAGAAATCTTTTACCAGGCTATCCTGTTTGATATAAATCCTTACCTCGTGTTTATTGGTCACCAGGTCAAGCTTCTCCACATCGCCCTTGATCAGCATTTTTTGTTTGAACTCCTGCTCCGTGGTACGGGTGAGGTCGGGCGCAAAACGCATGAACTGCGCCGAAAGCAGGATGATGGCAATAATGGCATAAACCCAGTAGGGATTGAATTTGAATCCCTTGCGAGGTCCATCGCCTTTGTCCTGCATGCCCGGCTTCGTATTCTTATTTTCCTGTAACATAACGGTTCTTCTCTCTGGTAATAATAAGGTTTATTGGTGGTAAACGTTCGGCGTTCCTTTTTATTTTAACAATTATAGCTCGTGTAACTGCGACTCTGCATCGCTCCACATCTCTTCCAGCCTGTAGAACTTCCTCGATTCAGGGCGCATCACATGTACTACAATGTTCACATAGTCTATCAGCACCCATTGTAAAGCCTGCTTACCTTCGTGTTTATAGGGAATTTCTTCGCACAGGAGTTTTACCTGTTCTTCGATATAATCGCTGATGGCCCTCACCTGTATGCCACTGGAAGCCTGGCAAACGATGAAAAAGTCGGCCGAAGCTTCGGGTATTTTTCGCAGGTCCAGACTCACAATGTTCTCTCCCTTCTTATCCTGTATAGCTTTGATAATGGTCTTGAAGATCTTCGAATTGCGTGAGAGCCTTGTTACGGTGTTCTTTTTACGGCTTTTTAAAACAGAAAGTGGTTCCAATCATTATTAAATTAACTTCGTCAAAAATAGTAATTCTTTGTCACCAATGGCTGCTAAACGTCACGTCGGTTCACCATTCGTGGAATTATCCAATACAGACAGTACCAACATCCATGCCATCAGGCAGTTACAGGCAAATATGGCCGCTCATGGTACCGCTTTTTTCGCTTATGCACAGTATGCCGGCAAGGGGCAAAGGGGTAAAGAGTGGGACAGTGAACCGGGAAGCAATATCATTTTATCGGTTGTGCTCGACAGTTCTTTCCTGCTGATTACCCAGCAGTTCTACCTGAGCGCGATGGTGGCCCTGGCCTGCCACGATTTTTACAGCAGCTATGCCGGCGAAGAGACCAAAATAAAATGGCCCAACGATCTTTACTGGCGTGACAGAAAGGCAGGGGGTATCCTCATCGAAACCCTTGTGAGAGGCCATAAATGGCAGTGGGCGGTTGTAGGAATGGGCATCAACATCAATCAAACGGTATTCCCACCACAGGCCCGGCGCGCTGTTTCACTGAAACAGATCACCGGCAAACAATACGATGTTCCCGCATTGGCCCGCGAGCTCTGTGCCTGCCTCGAACGCCGCTATCAGGAGCTCCTCACAGGACAGTTCGAATCCCTGCTCGATGAGTATAACCGCCTCCTGTTCATGCGCAATGAAACCATGAAATTGAAAAAGGAGAGCGTAAGTTTTCAGTGCACCATCAAAAGTGTGAACCCCGACGGGGCCTTACTGGTAGAAGGGGGAATACAGGACCAGTTCAGGTTCGGTGAAGTAGAATGGATATTTTAAACCTTGTTTCAGAGTAAAGCATCGATCTTTTTAGCAAGTGCATGATCCTTTTCCGTGATCACATCACCTGCATCATGGGTATTGAGCCATATCTCTACGCGGTTCCATACGTTGGTCCACAACGGATGATGGTTCATTTTTTCTGCTTCGATGGCCACCCTGGTCATGAAAGCAAAGGCCTCCGAAAAATTCCTGAACTCGAATTTCCGGTACAGGCTGTTGTTTTGTTCAGTCCACATAAGAGGAGATTTCTGATTTGATCGTTTTGTCAAAACACCATGTTCCCTTTGTTCTTAATCTGCTCATTGGTGAGTTCCGCTACCAGCTGAACACCATTCAGGTTCTTCACCGACTGTTTGATCCAACTGCATTTTTCATCGTCTACCCAATCGCCTTTCATCAGCCAAAGAAAGTCCATGTGCCTGAACTCGGGCAAAAGGTATTCGCCATCGAACTGGTTATGGTACAGGTAATGCGTTAAAAAACTGTTCGGCTCTTTCGACTCATACACTGTAAAGTAATAACTACGGTCTTTTTTCTTCAGGTGCACTTCAATGCCGGGATTCACGCGAAAATCATAACCTAGTAAATGATTCAATTGCAAACAGAACTGGTAATTTTTCAGTGGGGCCGTTATACCCAGCAAACGGGTATCTTCAAAGAAGTCTTCATTGAGTTCTTCTATGTTCAGGCGCAGTTTCATTCCCGCAAAGTTAGAATTCCATTTGAGTGGAAGAAAGTTTTCCCTGCGTATCCGTTGAAAGGATCAGATCGTATACCTGCTTTACCCTGTCTTTCTCTGCTTCGTAATTGATGGGACCGCTGGAAACCGGGTTTTTTGTAAGCCTGATTATATAGTTAGGCGCAACAGGAAGATTGAGGTGCCCATACAGCGGCTCTTTCTCGCCATTTGCATGGTCCCTGTTCAGGGAATGCACCACGAGGTAATTATAATGGGGTGTCGCATTTTTTTTCAGTTGCCTGGCAATCTCCATCAGAACAGCCGCATCCGCGCCTCCATCATTTTGTTGCCCGAGAGCAGCAAAGAGCAATATGGTAGTTGTTGCATGATGATTGATAAAGCCCAGCAGGTTTTTCACATGGTAGGTTCGGGGAGTAAACCCCGTTTTCAATTCTATGGAAAGTGTTGCCGAATGGTCGGGGAAATGATTTTTCAATCCCTGTGCTGTTATATAGATCACCGGGATCTTTGCTGTTGCGGTGGTATCGCGTTTGTTGAAGCCGAGATGATCGGGGATGGATGAACTGTTGTACACCAAATAAGCACTGGCGCCTTTTTTAAAAGCGATGTCTGTCATTTTTCTGATCTCCGCCTCCAGGTTGAACTGCGTATTGTCTTTCTGGTCTTCCAGCAATTCTTTCAGGTCCCTGAACCACGGCTGCCTGTTTTCATTCAACGCCATAGCGGCTTCTCCTTTCACTTGCTTTGAAGCACTGAATGCGAGAGGGGTGTAATCGGTTTGCAGATCCAGGAGCTGGCCATCTACTTTCAATTGCGTGGCCGGGTCGATCTGTTTGCCTTCGCTCACATCAAATTCCTGCAAATATCCGTGAACCCCTTTCGGCTCCAGGCCTATTTGCTGGTATTGCTGCGCCAGGTATTGCATATTGAGGGGCCATTCCGTTAATTGCCGGGTATATCCTTTCAGGTTCACAACCATTTCTGCATTGGCCCTTTCTTCGGCCTTTCTTTTCTTTCTTTGGCTTTGGGAATAAGTAACAGTCGGTATCAGCAGTACCATCCATAAAAATTTCTTCATATGTACAGTTAGGATGGCAAAAATAATGCCGTTGTTATTCTGTTCCCAAAGTCGTAAGCAGAGACCTTGTATTGAGGCTACTTTTGCAAACTAAGTTTGCAAACATTTTAGACTTTGGGAAAGAAATCGGTACATATAGCCCTGGTTGGTAATCCCAACAGCGGAAAAAGCTCTTTATTCAACGCCCTTACCGGCCTGAACCAGAAAGTGGGCAACTTCCCCGGTGTTACGGTAGATAAGAAAACAGGTTCGCTCTGGCTGGATGACCAGCAGCAGGCTGAGCTCATCGACCTGCCCGGGACTTACAGCCTCTATCCCCGCCGGGCCGATGAATGGGTGGCTTATAAAGTGCTCATGGGTGCCGATCCCGATATCCAAACCGATGTGGTGTTACTGGTAGCGGATGCCAGCAACCTCAAGCGCAACCTGCTTTTCTGCAGCCAGATCATCGACCTGAAAATACCGGTGGTGATGGCGCTGACCATGAACGATATCGCTGCAAAAAAGAACATCAACATTGATATCAGCGGACTCGAAGCCGAACTGGGTATACCTGTTGTAGCCGTAAACCCGCGTAAAAACAAAGGTATCGGTACCCTGAAAAAAGTATTACAGCAGGTAGCCCGCATCCATGCAGCCACGCATACCCGTGATTTCATCGATACCAAAAAGCTGGCGCCCGAGGCCATTCATGGCGTGCAGCAACTGGTGCCGCAACTGAGCGATTATGCATCGGTGCATTACCTCATCAACCACGAACAGTTTCCGCTGAACAATACTTTACAGGCGGCCATTGAACAGGTGGAGATCGATCACAAATTCAACCCCACCAAAACACAGGCTGAAGAGATCATGCAGCGATACCATCGCATCCGGCAGATCATGCAACAGAATGTGGTGGAGCCTGGTCCGCTGGAGAAAAAACTGTTCACCGACAAACTCGATAACCTGCTCCTGCACCGTACCTGGGGTTATATCATTTTACTGACTGTACTGTTCCTGTTGTTCCAGAGCATTTTCTGGCTGGCGCGTTTTCCTATGGATGGTATTGAATGGAGTTTTCAGCAGGCCAGCAGTTGGTTGGGTAATGTGCTGCCGCAAGCCTGGTGGAGCGATCTGTTCATCAACGGTATTGTAGCCGGATTGAGTGGTATACTGGTGTTCGTTCCACAGATCATGATCCTGTTCGGACTCATTACTTTGCTGGAAGATACGGGTTATATGGCGCGCATCAGTTTTTTGAGTGATAAGCTCATGCGTAAAGTGGGACTGAACGGCAAAAGTGTGATGCCCATGATCAGTGGTTTTGCCTGCGCCGTTCCTGCCATCATGAGTACCCGCAACATTGAGAACCGCAAAGAGCGGTTGCTCACCATCCTTATCACACCATTGATGAGTTGCAGTGCGCGTTTGCCTGTATACACCATATTGATCTCTTTGGTGATCGATGACAAATATTATTTCGGTTTCCTCAGCCTGCAAGGATTGGTGATGATGGGTCTCTACCTCCTCGGAACGACTATGGCATTGATTGTGAGTTATGTAATGAAATGGTTCGTGAAGATCCAGGAAAAGAGTTTCTTCATACTGGAATTGCCGGTATACCGGGCTCCGCGCTGGAAAAACGCGGCCATTACCATGGTGGAAAAAGCCAGGATCTTTGTAACCGATGCCGGTAAAGTGATCATGGTAATCAGTTTACTGCTCTGGTTCCTGAGCAATTACGGACCCGATCACCGGATATCAAAATTGGAAGACAAATATGCGGTGCTGATGCAGCAGATGCCGGCGCAAAAAGACTCGTTGCAAAAACACCTGTCTACCGAAAAACTGCAGAACTCTTATGCAGGTATCCTGGGCAAGACGATTGAGCCGGTGATTGCTCCATTGGGTTATGACTGGAAGATCGGCATTGCCCTCATTACCTCGTTTGCAGCCAGGGAAGTATTCGTGGGTACCATGGCCACGCTATATAGTGTGGAAGAATCTGATAATTCTTCTCTGCGTGAAAAACTGCAATCGGCCCGGCATCCCGATGGCCGGCCTGTATATACGCTGGCTGCCGCTTTATCGTTGATGGTGTTTTATGTACTGGCCATGCAGTGCATGAGTACATTGGCAGTGGTGAAACGTGAAACCAAGTCGTGGAAATGGCCTGTATTCCAGTTCACGTACATGACCATACTGGCTTATTCCATGAGCTTCCTGGTATATCACCTCTTCTAGTTATAATATTCCCATAACAACTTCGATAACTTGCGCGTGAGCACCCAGGCTTCGTTGGTAGATTCATCCCAACTGATATCCTTATTGTTCTTGGTGCAGATGCAAAAAACATAACTGCATTTCTTTCCGTTCACAAACAGCACTTCATTCCGGGTAGCGTCTACCGCACCGCTTTTGCTGGCAACAAAAACATCGGACGGTATCTGCGAAATAGCATTCTCATCCCAATAATTCCTGCCCAGCAAACGCAGCATCATCTGGCTGGAGCTGTCGCTGATCACCTGCTTCTTCACAATCATTTCCATGAGTGATGCCATTTCCCTGGGCGATGATTGTCCCCACCCGTACATATTCCTGTTGACTTCTCTTCCCGGTGTGCGGCTGTTCACCCTGGTTACTTTCAGACCGAGGCTGTCCATGAGCTCGTTGATGCGTGTGCCTTTACCTGCCAGGGTTTGTAACCAGAGGCTGGCTGTATTGTCACTCATAGTAAGCATGAGCATCATCACTTTGCTCAGTTCAATCTTTTCGCCGTTCTTGAAAGAACCCAATATGTCTACCCCTTCGTACAGGAGCGAGTCTTTATAAGTGAGTACCTGGTGATAATCCAGTTCTTTTTTATGAATCTTATCCATGATGCCTGTCAGAATAGGCACTTTGACCATGCTGGCCGTAGGAAAAACCGTATCGGCATTGATGGCTATTGTGCGATTCTTTTTGAGATCGTGCACGTAGATACCGATATCTCCATGAAAACCGGCGATCAGTTGGGTAATTTGTTGCTGGAGGTGTTGATCTGTTTTTTGTGCAAAACTTCCTGTTATCAATAACAGGCAACCGAGCAGGAACATAATTTGTTTCATGACGTGATTAGTCTGGTGAAACAAGTTATGCATTTATTCGGGAAGAATACATTTTATTGCCCATCCCAGGCAGCAAGTATTTCTTCGGTATGTTTTTTTGAAACCGGTTTTGCGATGATCTTTTTGATGATGCCTTTTTCATCTATCAGGAAAGTGGTGCGTTTGGTGCCGATGATGGTACGGCCCATGAATTGTTTCTCGCCCCATACTTTATATTGGTTCACGATGGTCAGGTTTTCATCTGCAATAAGCGAAAAAGGCAGGCTGTATTTAGCTTCAAATTTCTTGTGCTTTTTCACGCTATCGGTACTTACTCCAATCACTTTGAATCCTCGTTTGGTGAGTTCGCTGTAATTGTCGCGCAGGTTGCATGCCTGGTTGGTGCAGGTGGGTGTATCGTCGTGCGGGTAAAAATAGAGTACTACTTTGCTTCCTTTGAAATCTTCCAATGAAATCGCTTTCCCGTTCTGGTCAACCCCCTTAAAAACAGGAGCTTTGCTTCCTTCTTTTAAAACTGCCATTCTATGTACACTTTGAAGGGCAAAATTAACTGATAATGACCTATTTATGGCACCCTCACTATAAGAGGCCCAAGTTCGTAACAAGAAAATAATCGCCTATAATTCCCTTATCAGTCCTACATTTGCACAATTTATTTTTTAGCAACCATGCCCAAAGACCTTTCCATCAAATCTGTGCTCATCATCGGTTCTGGCCCCATTGTAATTGGCCAGGCCTGTGAATTCGATTATTCCGGCTCCCAGGCTGCCCGCAGCCTGCGTGAAGAAGGCATCAAAGTGATCCTTATCAACAGCAACCCCGCTACTATCATGACCGACCCCATGATGGCCGATAAGGTATACCTGTTGCCCCTCACCGTAGAGAGCATCGAACAGATACTCGACGAGAACCAGATCGATGCGGTACTGCCTACCATGGGTGGTCAGACAGCCCTCAACCTCTGTAAAGAGGCCGACGAGCTGGGTGTTTGGGAAAAATATGGCGTTCATCTGATAGGGGTAGACGTTGCCGCCATCGATACAGCAGAAGACCGCGAGAAATTCCGCCAGCTGATGGTGAAGATCGGTATGGCTGTGGCTCCCAGCAGGGTGGCCAACAGCTTTTTGGAGGGCAAGGAGTTTGCACAGGAAATCGGATTTCCCCTCGTAATCCGTCCTTCATTTACCCTCGGCGGTACCGGCGGCGGTTTCGTACACAGCAAAGAAGACCTCGATGCAGCCCTTGACAGAGGTTTGAAAGCCTCGCCTATCCACGAGGTGCTGGTTGAAAAAGCAGTTTTGGGATGGAAAGAATATGAGCTGGAGCTCCTGCGTGACCAGAAGGATAATGTGGTGATCATCTGTACAGTGGAGAACCTCGACCCCATGGGCGTGCACACCGGCGATTCCATCACCGTAGCACCGGCTATGACCCTCAGCGATACCGCTTTCCAGGAAATGCGCAACAAAGCCATCCTCATGATGCGCTCACTGGGCAATTTTGCCGGCGGTTGTAACGTGCAGTTCGCGCTTAACCCCGCAACAGAAGAACTCATCGCCGTGGAAATTAACCCCCGCGTGAGCCGCTCTTCAGCTCTCGCTTCCAAAGCAACCGGTTATCCCATTGCCAAGATCGCAGCCAAACTCGCCATCGGTTATTCACTCGATGAACTGAAGAACCAGATCACCCAAACCACTTCGGCTTATTTTGAGCCTGCACTGGATTATGTGATCGTAAAAGTACCCCGCTGGAACTTCGATAAATTCAAAGGCGCTAACGACACCCTTGGTCTGCAAATGAAAAGTGTGGGTGAAGTGATGGCCATCGGCAGAAGTTTTTCAGAAGCTATTCAGAAAGCCTGTCAGAGCCTGGAGAACGATGCAGTGGGATTGGGTTATTATGGTAAAAGCCTTATGAAAAGCGCCGAGCTGGTAGAATACATCAAAACCCCGAAATGGGATCGCATCTTCCGCATCAAAGATGCACTGATGCAGGGTTCTACTGTTAAATCCATCGTGCAGGCAACCGGTATCGACCGCTGGTTCATTTACCAGATACAGCTCATCTGCAATATGGAAAAAGAAATTGCTAAATATTCCATCGCTACCATACCGGATGACTTGTTGAAAGATGCTAAAAAGAACGGCTTCTCCGATGAGCAGATCGCGCGCATCCTGCATGGCGACTGCACAGACGAGCAAGTGTATGAGAAAAGAAAAGCGTTGGGTATTACCAGGGTGTACAAGATGGTAGATACCTGCAGTGCCGAGTTCGAAGCCAAAACACCTTATTTCTATAGTACCTTTGAGGGATAGTCCAGTAAACCTGACCGCTAACCCTTTACATGAATAGAGAAACCGCACAAATTTTCCAGACGAACAATGCCTCCCGTTGGCAACGAACCAAATGGGGCAGCCGGCTGGTTCTTTTTTTACTGCTGATAGGCGCTACCGCTTTTGTCATCGCTTATAATTATTCTGCCAACAAGCCGCAGCAATTACCCGTTTTCCAGGATGAGATCAAGAAAAAGGTATTGCAGCCCGATAAGCCTACAGAGCCTATCACCAAAGAATACCAGGGCATCAGAAAATTCATCAATGATAAGTGGGCGAAGGGACTTGGCTGCGGGCAGAACAACCAGGTGATCGATCTTTCCAGTTCGCCATATTTCAACGACAGCGTGGGTATCCGGGCGGCTTTTTACGTAAATTGGGACCCCCAGTCGCTCATCTCCCTACAAAAGAATATTGACAAGATCAATCTCGTAATACCCGAATGGTTTTTCCTGGATACCAAGGGCGACAGCCTGTTGCTGGACATAGACAGGAATGCCCTCGGTATCATGAAAGCAGCAGGTATCAAGATCATGCCGTTGCTCACCAATAACTTTCAGAAGACATGGCATGGTGATGTAGTACACCGCATTATCAATGATCCCGTGAAGAAAAGTAAGCTCATCAACGACATCATACGGGTTTGTAAGATATACGATCTTTCGGGCGTGAACATCGACTTCGAAGCATTAATAGAAGCCAAGAACGAAGTACTCACTGCTTTCCAGAAAGATCTCTATGAAAAAATGCATGCTGCAGGATTGATGGTATCGCAGGATGTGAGTCCTTTCAATGAAGACTACGACCAGTCGGCATTGGCCAATTACAACGATTACCTGTTCCTGATGGCTTACGATGAACATTCGGCGGACAGCAGGTCGGGCCCCATCAGCAGCCAGCGCTGGGTAGAAAAAGCACTCGATCAGATTACCAAAAAGATACCACCCAGTAAAGTTGTATTGTGTATGGCTGCGTTTGGATACGACTGGGTGAACGGTGGCGGCTCGGGTTCCACTACCACGCTCGCTTACCGCGATGCGATCACCGTAGCAAGGGAAAGTGAGGGTCAGATACGGTTCGACAACGACACGTATAACCTCAGCTATCTTTATTACGACGACACCAACGACCTGCACGAAGTGCATTTTACCGATGCAGCCACCAATTTCAATACCCTGCGTTTTGCTACCGAATACCAACTGGCGGGTACGGCTCTGTGGCGGCTGGGGAGTGAAGACCTTCGGCTCTGGCAGTTCTACAACAAATCCATGAACAAAGATGCCCTCCGCCAGTTCGATTTTTCGATCTTCAACAAGATGGCGGGAAGCAACAACGTGGATTATATTGGCAGCGGCGATATCATGAAAGTGATTGCCATGCCCCGCAGTGGTCATATCAGTATCCAAATAGATTCGGCAGCGGGCCTCATTGCAGAAGAAACCTACGATTCACTGCCTTCCATGTTCATGGTAAAACAAATGGGCGCGCCTCAAGGCAAAAAATTAGTGCTCACTTTCGACGACGGGCCAGATCCTAAATACACCGGTAAAGTGCTGGATATTCTTTCACATTACCATGTGCCTGCCGCTTTCTTCCTGGTAGGTATCGAAGCGGAAAAGCATATCCCGTTGGTGCAACGCATCTACCGCGAAGGACATGAAATAGGCAACCACACTTTCACCCATCCTAATATTGCCAAAGTGGGTAAACAGCGGGCCGACCTGGAGATCAATGCCACAAGGCTGCTGATTGAATGTATTACCGGGCACAGCACCATTCTCTTTCGCGCGCCATACAGCGATGCGGATAATGATAACCCGGGCGAGATGGAAGCCTTGTTGCCCATCAGCCTGCGCAGAACCAAAGATTACCTCACCATTGGTGAGAACATAGACCCGAAGGACTGGCAAACCGATGCCGACTATACTTTGACAGCCGATACCATTTTCAACCGGGTGGTAAGGCTGAAGGATACCGGCAATATCATCCTGTTGCACGATGCCGGTGGCGACCGCGATGCTACTGTTGAAGCATTACCACGCATCATTGAATATTTTCAGAAAAACGGTTACCAGTTTGTGTCCATCGCCAACCTGCTGGGCAGGAAAAAAGATGAAATGATGCCCCCTCTCCCCAAGGGAAGTGGCTATGATCTCATGCAGGTAGACCTGTGGTTGTTCAAAGCCGGCTTTTATGGGGGCAACTTTTTCTCGGGCCTGTTTATCTTATTCCTCGTACTGGGTATTGTGCGCATGCTCATCATCCTGGTATTATCTATACTGCAAAGACGGAAAGACAAACGAACGGTTCTGTCTCCGCTCGCGGATTCTCCACTGGTATCTATTATTGTACCCGCTTTTAATGAAGAAGTGAATGCCGTTGGCTCGCTGCACAATCTCCTGCGTTGCGACTATCCTAACTTCAACCTCATTTTTGTAGATGATGGTAGCAGCGACCATACATTCGACCGGGTGAATGAAGCATTCAAAAACCATCCGTTGGTGAAAGTATTCAGCAAACCCAATGGTGGAAAAGCTTCTGCGTTGAATTTCGGTATCAGCCATACCGATGCCGAGTATGTGATTTGTATTGACGCGGATACCAAATTATTACCCAATGCCGTGAGCCTGATGATGCGGCATTTTGCCGATGAGGACGCCGGCGCTGTAGCAGGTAATGTGAAAGTGGGCAATGAAGTGAACATCCTCACACACTGGCAGAGCATTGAATACATTTCAAGCCAGAATATCGACCGCAATGCATTTGCGTATTTTAACGGAATTACCGTTGTTCCGGGCGCCATCGGCGCTTTCCGCAAGCAGGCCATTGAAGATGCAGGCGGGTTTACCACCGATACACTGGCCGAAGATTGTGATCTTACTATTCGTATCCTGCGCTGTGGTTATAATATCAAAAATGAAAACAAAGCCATTGCATACACTGAAGCGCCGGAAACATTGAAACAGTTCATGAAACAACGTTTCCGCTGGACCTTTGGCGTAATGCAGACTTTCTGGAAAAACAGGGATGCGCTCTTCAATTTCAAAGCAGGCCGGGTGGGCTGGATTGTTTTACCCGATATGCTGGTGTTCAAATACATCGTGCCTTTTTTAACACCTATTGCCGACCTGCTGATGCTTATTGGTTTATTAACAGGGAATATCGCGCAAATAGGCGCCTATTACCTGCTTTTCCTACTGGTAGACCTGGTCATCGCCATGGTTTCCTTCCGGTACGAGCGTGAAAACATGCTGAAGCTGGTATCGCTCATACCACAACGGATCATTTATCGCTGGCTGATGCTGATTGTACTGCTCCGGGCCTTTAAGCGGGCCATCCAGGGCGAGCTGCAGCATTGGGGTGTTTTAAAAAGAACCGGAAATGTAAAGGAGGTCGTGACGGTCAATTAAGCGGTTTTCCTTTACTTTGCAGCACTTTCAAGCAAACAGCTCCCGATCATGAAGTTAAAAGACATACAGGTACTGAACGAGAAAGAAACCCGCGGCGGTTTCGGTGAAGGCATTTATGAAATTGGCAAAGAAAATGAGAACGTGGTAGTACTCACGGCCGACCTTGCCGGCTCACTCAAACTGGGCCCTTTTATCAAGGATTTCCCACATCGTTTTGTACAGGTAGGTATTGCCGAAGCCAATATGATTGGCATTGCCGCCGGTATGACGGTAGGTGGCAAGATCCCTTATACCACCACCTTCGCCAACTTCAGCACCGGTCGCGTATACGACCAGATCAGGCAGAGCGTAGCTTACAGCGGTAAGAATGTAAAGATCTGCGCATCCCATGCCGGTTTAACACTGGGTGAAGATGGCGCTACCCACCAGATACTGGAAGATATTGGTTTGATGAAAATGTTGCCAGGCATGACGGTGATCGTTCCCTGCGACTTCAACCAGACCAAAGCAGCCACCAAAGCCATCGCTTCTTATGAAGGTCCCGTTTACCTTCGTTTCGGAAGACCCAAATGGCCCAACTTCACCAAAGAAGACGGCAGCGATTTTGTGATTGGCAAAGCACAACAACTGAGCGAAGGAACCGATGTTTCCATTTTCGCCTGCGGTCACATGGTATGGAAAGCCATTGAAGCCGGCAGGATACTGGAAGAAAAAGGTATCAGCGTAGAACTCATTAACATACACACGATCAAACCACTCGATACAGAAGCCATTATCAAGTCTATCAGCAAAACCAAATGTGCTGTTACTGTAGAAGAGCACAACGTTATTGGTGGATTGGGTGATGCTGTTGCACAGGTAGCCGCTAAACACCAGCCTGTTCCTATTGAGTATATCGGCACCAACGATACTTTTGGCGAAAGCGGTAAACCCACTGAACTACTTACCAAATACGGCCTCGATACACCTTTCATCGTTGCGGCTGCAGAAAAAGTAATGAGCCGGAAGTAGTTCGCTGTTACGGCGCCAGCCTTTCTCTTTTCCATTTGTGAGCACCGGAAGCTGTATATCGTAGCCGGTCGTGCAACCGGCTGCCGCGTCCCTGCCAGAATTCAATAACACTGGGCTTTACAATATAGCCTCCCCAGTTCTCGGGCCTTGGGATGTTTTCATAACCAAATTGTTGTTCGTATTTGCTGTAATTGGTTTCTATCTCGGTACGGTTAGCCACCACACGGCTTTGAGGGGAGGCCCAGGCGCCGATGCGGCTTCCGGCAGGCCTTGATTCGAAATAATCATCACTTTCTGCAGTACTTGTTTTAGATACCGTGCCTTCTATGCGTACCTGCCTTTCCAATTCTTTCCAGAAGAATACAAGGGCTGCATGCGGGTTCGCTTCCAGTTCCATGCCTTTGCGGCTTTTATAATTGGTGAAAAAAACAAAGCCCTGTTCATCGTATCCTTTGAGCAATACAATGCGCGCGGCCGGAAGACCTTCGGGGGTTACCGTGGCAAGGGTCATTGCATTCACTTCATCAATATGACTGGCAATAGCCTCTTCCCACCAACGGGTGAACTGTGTAATGGGATCGGCGGCGATATCGTTTTCGTCGAGAGATTGTAATTTATAATCACGCCTGATGTCTGCAATAGATGATGCTGCCATAAGCCTGGGGTTTTAGTCCCATAAAGGTATCACAAGCAGCGACATAAAATTGCACTATTCGGTAATATCTACAGTCCTGGCCTTGTGCTTACCCGATATGAATGTGTATACAGCCGGTATCACAAACAAGGTAAGGATCAGCGAGAAAAGGATACCCCCTACCACCACAATACCCAGCGGTATACGGCTGGTGGAAGCGGCGCCCAGGCTCAACGCAATTGGCAGGGCTCCCAATGATGTAGCCAGACTGGTCATGATGATGGGCCGCAACCTTTGTGTAGCGGCTTCTACCACCGCCTGCATTTTGGGCAGGCCATTGGCCCTTTTCTGGTTGGCAAATTCTACGATTAAAATACCATTCTTGGTTACCAGTCCTATCAGCATAATCATACCAATCTCCGAGAAAATATTGAGGGTTTGTTTGAATACGAACAAACTCAACAACGCCCCGGCCAGTGCCAGCGGCACGGTGATCATGATGGTAAGCGGGTCGAGGAAGCTTTCGAACTGTGCCGATAATACCAGGTAGATCAATATCAACGCCAGTATGAAGGCAAACACAATATTTGAAGAACTTTCAGAATAATCACGCGAAGGGCCGCTCAGGGAGGTCTGGAAACTCTGGTCGAGCAATTTGCCGGCAATGGCATTCATTGCGTTGATACCATCTCCAATGGTCTTGCCTTCGGCCAGTGATGCTGAAATGGTTGCCGCTTTGTACCTGTTGAAGTGATAGAGCGTTGAAGGATTACTGCTTTGTTCCAGGTGTACCACCGCATCGAGCGGGATACTCTTTCCTTTATTATTTTTTACATAGAGGTTCCTGATATCGTTTGGATTATCGCGATTGCCGCGGTCTACCTGTCCGATTACCTGGTATTGGTAACCATTCATAATAAAGTAAGCCATCCTTCCTCCACTGAATGCAGCCTGTATAGCCGATACCACATCGGCAGTGCTGAGTCCCAGATCTTTTATTTTCATACGATCTACCGTCAACTGTACTTCCGGGCGATTGAATTTCAGGTTCACATCTGCATTGGAGAAGGTTCTGTCTTTCCGCACTTCATCCAGGAATTTAGGTATGATCTCCCGCAACTTGTTAATATCCTGGTTTTGCAGGATGAACTGCACGGGCAAAGAACCCCGCGAGCCAAGGCCCACCGAAATGGTCTGCTCCTGTATGGCAAACACACGCATCTGGTTAAAACGGCTCAGTTTCTTCTGCAGGTCGTTGGCAATATCGTTCTGGCTCCTGGTTCTCATTTGAGGGTCTACCAGCCCGATCCTTGGCTGCGTGGTATTGGTACCGCCGAACGATGGAGTACGGGCGAACACAAAATCCCGTTCAGGTACCGAATCGTACAGGTAATCGGTAAGGTTATCGGCCAGCTTCTGCATGTAGTTGTAGCTGGTGCCTTCTGCCGCTACCACGCTGAAACGTACGCTGCTCCTATCTTCCAGTGGTGCAATTTCACTTTGCAATCCTTTCATGATCCACCAGATCATGCATCCGCACACCAGTACGATCACCCATGCTATCCATCTCACGCGCATAAAAGCTTTCAGCAAGTTTTTATAGCCGTTCTCCATGCCGGTGAAAAAGGGTTCTGTTTTTTTATAGAACCAGCCTTCGTGCGCATTTTTTGTATTCAGGTAAACGTTGAGCACCGGCGTGATGGTAAGCGAAACGAAGGCGGAGATCAGTACTGCTGCAGCGAGTGTTACACCGAATTCGCGGAACAGCCTGCCCACGAATCCCTGTAAAAAGATCACCGGCAGGAACACTACCGCCAGGGTGATCGATGTAGAGATCACCGCGAAAAAAATTTCACGGCTTCCTTCCAGCGCCGCTTTGCGGATGGGAAGTCCTTCTTCCAGTTTCCGGAATATGTTTTCCGTTACTACAATACCATCGTCTACCACCAGGCCCGTTGCCAGCACAATACCCAGCAGGGTCAGTATGTTGATAGAGAACCCGGCAATATACATGATGAAGAAAGTGGCCACCAATGAAATGGGGATATCTATCAACGGCCGCAATGCGATCAGCCAGTTGCGGAAGAAGAAGAAGATCACAAGCACTACCAGTCCGAATGAGATCATCAGCGTTTCCTTCACTTCCGAGAGTGATCTTCGGATGATGGTGGTATTATCGATGAGTACATTGAATTCGATATCCGATCTGTTGGCCGCTTTGATCTGTACCAGCCTTTTGTCGAACTCATCGGCGATCTCAATATTATTAGCGCCTGGTTGCGGAATGATGGCCAGGCCCACGGCGTTCACACCGTTGTATTTCCATGCCTGCTCTAACTGTTCCGGTCCCAGTTCTACCTTGGCCACATCGTTCAGGCGAACGATGCCCGATGAATCGGATTTGATGATCAGGTCACGGAATTGTTGTTCGGTGGTGAGGCGCCCCAGTGCCCGGATGATCAGTTCAGTATTGTTGCCATAGATCTTACCGGGCGGCAATTCAATGTTTTCTGTATTGAGCGCTGTTCTGATATCGGTAAACGCCACATTGTGTGCGCTCATTTTATCGGGGCTCATCCAGATACGCATGGCGTATCGTTTCTGGCCAAAAATGTTCACGGAGCTCACATCCTTGATCGTTTGCAGCTGTTGCTGCAATACGTTCTCTGCATAATCGCTGAGCTCGAGCAGGCTCTTGGTGCGACTCTGCACCGCCAGTATCAGAATGAAGTCGCTGTTGGCATCTGCTTTGGATACTACCGGTGGCGCGTCTATATCCTGTGGCAGGCTTCGCTGCGCCTGTCCTACTTTATCACGCACATCGCTGGCCGCCGCTTCGAGGTCTATCCCCAGGTTGAACTCCACAGTGATCTGCGAGTTGCCGAGTGCGCTGGATGAAGTGATGGTACGAATACCCGGAATACCGTTGATCTGCTTTTCCAGGGGTTCTGTGATCTGGCTTTCGATGATATCGGCATTGGCGCCTGTATAGTTGGTGCTGATGGTGATAATGGGCGGATCGATGGCCGGGTAATCACGTACTGCGAGAAAGCTATATCCCACCACCCCGAACAGGATAATCAGGAGGTTCATCACGGTAGCCAGTACCGGCCGCTTCAACGATAATTCAGAAATATTCATAGGGCTATCGCGCTTAATTCTTGAGCTGTTCCAGTGTTTTTACGCTGCGCACTTTCAGGGGCGATTTGGGTCTTGCAAATAATACGCCGGTGACTACAATCGTATCGCCTTGCTTCACCCCATTGGTGATCTCTACAAAATCAGCCTGTGTAACACCCGTCTCAACCGTTATGAAATTGGCCTTGCCGCTTTTCACCTGTATCAGTTGTTTTCTGCGGTCGTCCTGTATGATGGCGTTGGTAGGTACCATGATGGCTTTGGTATCGGTGCCCGATTGAACAACGACTTTTACAAATGCGCCGGGATTTACCTTGCCTCCATCGAGTAAGGCCCTTACTTTCAGATTGCGGGTATTCTGATCAACCTGCGGCTCGGCAGCAATGATGCGGGCCCTGGTTTTGGTCTGGCGGGTGGCATCTACTGTTACATCTACCGTATTCCCTTTTTGTATCAGCCTGCTGTATTCTTCGGGAAGGGTGAAATCGATCCTGATCTTATCGAGCTGTTGCATAGTGGCTACCGTCATGGCCGGACTCAGATAGGCGCCGAGGCTTACCTGGCGTAATCCGATCATCCCGTCGAAGGGAGCTTTGATCACTGTTTTATCTATGAGTGACTGGGTGTATACCAGGTCGGCCTTGTATCCGTTAACAGTGCTCAGCGCAGCATCATAATCCGACAGGTTCACGCCATTCACTTTCAGCAGCTTGGCCAGCCGCTCTTCATTTTTCTGCGCGAGGTCGAGCAATACTTTGGTCTTGTTCAGCTGCGCCTGCAGATCGGCGTCATTGATGCGGGCAATGACCGTTCCTTTTTTAACCAGGTTTCCTTCCGGCACATAGAGGTAAACAAGCCGGCCGCTGGTTTCGGGGCGGAGTTCTACGTATTCATTGGCTACCACGGTGCCGTTCGCCTCTACCTGGCTGGAAATGGTTTGCGACTGCGCTACCAGCACATCAACGATGGTTTCGGAAGGGCCTTTTTTCTGTTTATCTGCGGGGGGGTCGCCTTTGCTGTTTTTACAGGATACCATGACCAGCAAGACCAATAAGGAAACAAAATATTTGTTCAAGGGGCTTAAAAATTTAAACCCGCTAAAGATAAAATTATTTTGATGGCTACCGCAGAACAATATATAAATGGTTGAACGGGCGAATTATTCCTCCCTACGCCACAATGCGCCCTTCCATCCTTTTCGCGGAAGGGCTTTATATTGCTCAAAACATTGCTGTATATAATAGCCCAGTTCGAGGTCGTTGAGGGCCGTCACCACTTCGTATTCGGGCCGGTACCGTTTCATGAAGCTGTCGAGCTCGGGCGACTGCAGTTGGGTAACCTTGTGTACAAACTGCTTACTGAAACGATGGTCGATGTATTTATCGCGCTCCTGTTGTAACAAACGTTCTTGCAGGGTTAATATGCTTCGGTTGTGTTTGGTACGGAACATATTGATGATGGCATCGAGGTCGAAGCCTACCGTAAGGCCGCCAGGGTTATAACCGTAGTCCTTGCTTAGGCTGATGGTGGGCTTTTTGAAATCGAAGATCTTGGCGTAATCGCGCCTGTTCATCATAGAATCGTACTTATAGTAGCTATTCCGCACCCTCACTTCGGGCAGTTCGGCCACTCTTATATGGATCATAATATTGAAATTATCCATATTGCTGATAGTGTCTACCGCGTATTTCATGGTGGATTTGCCAATCAGGGAAAACCAGATGGAATCGTGTTGCAAAACGGTGATGAGGTACCTGCCGGAAGAGTCGGTAAGTGCCGACCTGCCCGAATTACTTATAACGGCCACAGCCTCGATGGGCCGCCGGGCGCTGATATCGTATACTGTTCCCTTTACCGTAACAAACTGAGCTGCCGCTCGCTGCGACAGTACAAAGCAAAGGGTCAGTAATACGAACAGAACGGGTAGCCTTTTGATCAAATCCTTCAATTGAGCTGTAATATTATAACAGCCCCGGCAGACTTCCGCAGAATTAACTACTCTTTTACAGGTAGTTAAAATTTAACGTCAATGATGTAAGGAAGCATGGCACGCCAGGTGGGCCAGTCGTGATTGATCTCCACACCCCATACATCGAGGTCGTAGTTGATTCCTTTGTTGTACAGGATACCCGCAAAGCTCCGCGATGCATTGGGGTCTTCATAGGCACCACTGCCTGTATAAATATGTATGTGGTGGCTGGCCCTGATCTTATCTAAATACCATGTGTCGGCAAGGTTAGGCAGGTAATGCTGGGGACTGTTATAATACACCTGGTCGTCCCAGAAACCCTTGGTGTATTCAGTAAGGTCATATACGCCGCTCATGCTGATGGCGCCGTTGAGGATATCGGGTCTTTTTAAAAAAAGGTTCATGGCATGCAGTGCACCAAAAGAGGCACCGCAGGTATAGATCATTGTTTCATTACTGGTATGCGTGCGGATATAGGGAATCACCTCGTTGAAAACATATTCGTTGAACTGGTTGTGCCGGATGGCTTTGTGTTCCGGCAGCATTTCATTGTTCATCCAGCTTTCACGGTTCATGCTGTCGATACTGAACACACGTATCTTACCGCCGTTGATATAGGGCGCCAATGATTCTATCAGTTGAAACCGTTCGTATTCGAGGTAATCTGCGGCGGCAGTAGGGACCAGCAGCAAAGCAAATCCATAATGCCCGTAAGATGCCAGGGGCATATCTTTTCCCAGGGCGGGGCTATACCAGGCAGTGATCTCTCTTTTCATAACGCACAGGGTTATTCGATACAGGTTTTCCGGATCTCTTTCCAAAGATCGCGGTAGCATTGCGCGGCATAGCTGCTGGCAGCATAGGTTTCCAGCGGCGCTTCGTGTACGCCCATCTTCTCTACATCACTGAGATAGGGTATATAACTTTTCAGGAAATATTTGTCTTTATAAAAATCATTCATCACTTCGTGGTGTAGGTTCTTACGATGATCTACCATGCTGAAAAAGCATTTCAGTTTAGAGCGGTCGAAATCGTTCTCTTTGAAATAGCCATCTACCGTTTCATAAGAACGGATAGACAAAGTAGTAGGGATATTGGGCATCAGCACCCAGTCTGCCGCCACGAAAACCGCATCGTGCAATACAGAAATGCCGGGCGGACAATCCAATATCACAACGGCGTACTCTTTCTTCAAAGTTGCCAGCATGGAAGCGAGCTTTCGTTTCGATTGCTTCATTTCATTCAACAGAATATCTGCCTGCCTTGAAGAGATATCTGCCGGAATGATGCTGAGGTTTTCATACGGCGATGGCAGGATGGCTTCTGTGAGTTCCATTTCATCGTTCAGCAATTTACGGGCTTCATTTTTTACCGGGGCTTTGGCGCCGAGGTAAAATGAAGAAGACCCCTGCGGGTCTAAATCCCATACCAATGTTTTATATCCTTCCCTGGCAGCTAAATAAGCCAGGTTGATTGAGGCGGCCGTCTTACCAACACCACCTTTCAGATTGTAGAGTGCTAATGTGACCATACTCTAATATACAAGTTTTTTGTAAACAGAAAATGATTCAGGCCAGCACACCCAATAAAAGGCAGCCCATTACTATATAGGGTGCCGGTATGCGGTTGCGGGAAAGGATGAAAAAAGTAGCTGCGATGATGGCAATATCCCATATTGCTATTGCCTGTCCCTGCCATAATTGGGTAAGAAAAGTATCTTTCATCAGGTAACAGGTAGCGCCCGCCATGATGCCCACCACTGAAGCGTTGATACCTTCGAGCGAACGGAAGATGACCGCATAGCGTTTGAGGTTATGCCATACGGGGAAAAAGAACAATACCAATAAGATGCTGGGCAGAAAAATGGCAATCGTTCCAATGAAGCAACCCAATAACTGGAAGCCCGGCCCCTTGCCCCGCAGCAACATACCACCCGTATATGCGTTGATGGAAAACACAGGACCAGGTATGGCCCTTACCATTCCCGAACCAGTGAGGAATTCTTCCTTGGTCATTTTAAGTACATCGGGCCTTTTTTCACGTATATGCCTGGTAGTGGGGCGTGTTACGTACTGCTCATACATATAAGTCATCAGCACATCGCCGCCTCCGAATACGAAGCTGCCGGTACGGAAGGAGTTTTCAAATAGGTTGAACTCTTTGCGCGTTTTCCAGTTTTGTGTGGCGGCTGTTTCAGAGAAATAACCGGCGATACCGAAGATGGCAAAGAAGATGAGCAGGTTGCCCCAGTTCACTTTCTTGGGCGGGATGCCTTTTTGCGGGATGCGTTTGTCGCTGAAATTGGTGGCGATACCCGCTGCTATGATCAATGCGGGGAATATCCAGGGTGTTTTGAACCCTACAAACGTAGCTACCGTGGCCACTACCATGATCACGCGTGTAATGGTATTGTGTATGGCTATGCCAAAGATGCGGAAAGTAGAATAGGCAATAAAGCCGATGGCCATGGGCTGGATAAACTGGAAAATATCTTTCCGGCTATGTTCCATTGAAAAATATTCCAGTAAAAAAGAAAGCCCGCTCATAATGGTGCAGGCGGGTAATATCCATATCATTAAAGTAAGGATGGCCAGCGGAATGCCTCCTCTTTTATAGCCTATCAGTGTGAGTGTTTGGGTAGACGAGGCGCCGGGCAGCAGCTGACAGAAACCATTGTACTCCATCAGCTCTTCCGCGGTAATATCGCGCCGCTGCTGTACAAATGTTTTCATCATCATGCCCAAGTGGCCTTGCGGACCGCCGAAAGCAGTGATGCTGTGCCATAATACAGCCCGTAAAAAAGATATGTGTCGAACCAGTATCAAGCTATTTTTTAAGTCCTATCTCGCGTAAACGTTCGTCCAGGTATTCACCGGCAGTAGCATCGGGGTAAGCTTTGGGATGCGATGCATCGATACAGCTCTCCAGGCAGGCGAGGCTCATTTCGCTGCGCGGATGCAGGAAGAACGGCATAGAGAAGCGGCTGGTATGCCACAGGTTGCGGGGTGGGTTCACCACACGGTGTGTGGTACTGCGCAACTTGTTATTGGTTAAGCGTTGCAGCATATCACCCACATTCACCACAATTTGCTCGGGTAAGGATGTTACGTTCACCCATTCGCCTTGCTTGGTGAGTATTTGCAAACCATCGGCCGAAGCGCCTACCAGTAAAGTAATGAGGTTGATGTCTTCGTGTTGCTCGGCACGAATGGCGCTTTTGGGTTCGTTGGTAATGGGCGGATAGTGTATGCAGCGCAGGATGGAATTACCATTCTTGATGTGTGCATCGAAATAATGTTCATCGAGCCCCAGGTAAAGGGCGATGGCCCGTAACAGCGCCTTGCCGCTTTTTTCAAAATTGCGGTAGGCTTCGAACAGGGTTTTATTGAAAGGGGTAATTTCTTTTACCGATACGTTATCGGGGTATTCAGCTTTGATGGGGTCGTTGTCTTCCACGGTTTGTCCGTATTGGAAGAATTCTTTCAGATCGGGAGCCTCACTGCCTTTGGCATGTTCACGGCCGAAACTGGTATAGCCCCGCTGGCCGGCCAGCCCGGGAATTTCGTAAGTCAGCTTTTTCTCGAGAGGCAACGCAAAGAATTGTTGAACGTGTTCGTATTGGTCGGCGATCAATGCATCGGGTATGCCATGATTTTTCACTGCAACAAAGCCTACTTCTTCGTAAGCTTTTCCCAGTTCCTGTACAAAGGCCGCCTTTTGTTGGGCGTTGCCACTCAGGAAATCGGCAAGGTCTACCACCGGAATAGCCATGGGATTTGGTTTTAAGAATCAGGAATGCGGTTTAGCCTGGAAAAATACAAAACTAACGCAAATTAGTACCTGATGTAGATACCTGAGGGGTTATTGTTTTTCGAAACGGATCGATTTGATGAATACATCTTCTGCAAAGGCGTTGATGATGTAACGGCCGGTTCCCAGGTCGCTCATATTCAGTACCAGTTGCTGGATACCTTCGGTGATACTGGTAACCATGGTTTTGGCCATGCGCCCTTCCACATCCAGCACTTTCAGTACCAGCCGCGCGTTTTTATCCGACTGCACGGTGAGGTAGCTGCTATGCTCTACCAAAATGGGTTGTAGACTCTGGATGTACATATTAATGAATGGTTTTACCATAACAGTATAAACCGCGGAAGGGGGGTATTAGTATGACAGTGCTATATTGCCCTTCGCTGCATATACATTCAATTATAATGCCACAAATGATTAGATTTGGGCCAATCATAATGCCATGCTGCCACTCAGAACCGTTATTACGGGTATAGGAAGCTATATCCCTCCGCATATCAAGACCAACCAGGAATTTGTATCGCAGGATTTCTTTACAGAAGACCACGAACGCATTGTATCGGCCCCCAACGAGATCATTGAAAAGTTCCGCGATATCACGGGTATTGAAGAACGCCGTTATGTAGGTGATGAATTCAACGCTTCCGACATGGCCATTGTAGCTGCCAAGCATGCCATTGAAGATGCGGGCATAGACCCCGAAACGCTGGACCAGATCATTGTTGCGCACAATTTTGGTAATGTGGTGAAGCATACCATCCAGACCGATATATTACCTGCACTGGCCTCGCGCGTGAAACAGGCGCTGGGCATCCGCAACCCCAATTGCGTGGCTTATGACCTGTTGTTCGGTTGCCCTGGTTGGATACAGGGGGTAATACAAGCCGATGCTTTTATTAAAGCGGGCATTGCCAAAAAATGCTTGGTGATTGGAACGGAAACGCTGAGCCGGGTGATAGACAAATACGACCGCGATAGTATGATCTTCAGCGATGGCGCCGGCGCCAGTGTAATTGAAGCGCTGGAGCCTTTGGAAAATGGCAGCGGCATACTGGCTTCGAGTGTGCAAAGCCATTGTGTAGACGAAGCTTATTACTTGAGCATGGGCAAATCTTACCAGCCTGGCGCCGACCCCTATGTGCGGTATATTAAGATGAAAGGAAGAAAAGTATACGAGTATGCCATGAAGCATGTTCCATTAGCCATGAAAGCCTGCCTGGAAAAAGCGGGCATACATGTAACGGAAGTAAAAAAATTCTTCCTGCACCAGGCGAATGAAAAAATGGATGAAGGCTTTATTAAAGTATTGTACAAGTTATACGGGTTGAAAGATATTCCCGAGCATGTAATGCCTATGAGCATTCACAAGCTGGGCAACAGCTCTGTTGCCACCATTCCTACACTCTTTGATTTAGTGAAAAGAGGTATACTGGACAATCATGATATACAGCGCGGCGATGTGATCTTATTTGCGTCGGTTGGGGCGGGGATGAATATCAATGCTGTTTGTTACAGGGTTTGATAGCACTACAATACTTATAACAGAATGTTTGTACAGCGCACAGGATTTCTGCGAAGAAAGGCCACCTTTACTTAAATAGCGGCCCTATGCAGAAAAAGATAATCCTCCTGATTGCCTGTTTGTCTGTTTTCTTTGAAACGATAGACGTGTCGGCCGTCAACCTGGCCATCCCCTCGTTGCAAAGAGAATGGCATTCGGCTGCAGATTATTTCGATTGGATACAGTCTATCTACGTACTCTTTTATGGAGGATTTCTCTTGCTGGGTGGCCGCTTATCCGACAAGCTGGGCAGGAGGCGCATTTACATAACAGGTTCTGGTATTTTCCTGCTCGCATCCCTGGCGGCTTTCTTTGCCACTTCGCTTTCCTTTTTACTGGTATGCCGTGCGGCCCAGGGAGTTGGCGCAGCATTTGCCATTCCCGCAGCCATCTCTATCATCAGCAACCTTTACGATGATGCCACGGAAGTGAACAGGGGGTTAGGTATATTTGGCGCCTTTGCTGCCATTGGCTTTGCATCGGGCCTGGTATTCGGTGCCATCATTGTGAGCAGCCTGGGTTGGAAATGGATATTTGGTCTGAACGTATTCATCATCACTCCCATTATTCTGCTGGCATTGAAAATAATCCCTGCCGACAAAAAAGCCTTGCGACAAGAAGACAGTGATTTTTGGGGTGGCACTTTACTAACCTTGGTTTTGTTACTGCTGACTTTCACCATCCATGCAAGTGGTTCCAAAACACACCAGGTACTATTGCTGCCGGCACTGGCATTAGCCGTATTGTTTTTCGTTCTGTTCCGTTATTTCGAAAAAAGGAATGCTACTCCTTTGTTCAATACCGATCTTTTTAAGAACAATGGCATCATTAGTAGTAACCTCACGGGTGTGTTAATGGGTGCTTCTTTCATGAGTTATATTTCTCTCCTTTCTATTTATGTTCAGCAAGTAGTGTCCTTGTCATTGATAGAAACCGGTTTGTTGTTGTTCCCGTTCAGCATATTGTCTGCGGCTGTATCGAAATGGTGGCTGCCTCTATTGCAAAAAAGATGGTCACTTACGGCTGTTGTGAACATTGGATTGGCTTTCATGACGCTGAGCGGCCTTTTATTGGCCATTTGCTGCCGGCAATATCATTGGGGATGGCTGCTGCTGTCTGTTCTTTTCAACAACGGATTGTCAATGGCCATTGCTTATCCCAGCATCACGGCTTTATCTGTACGCTATGCCGACCCAGAAGACCATGGGATGGCTGCTGGGTTACAAGCTACCAGCTATTCAGCCGGCTGCGGCATAGGCATTGCATTTGTGTGGACCATTATCAGAATCTGGCACCCGGGTGACGCATTATTTTCATCAAGTGCCATGGGATTAGGAGCACTATTGTGTGCCTTGCTCAGCTTATTGTCGATCTTGGTCAATACGGTTGTGAGCAATAGAATATTACCTGCTTTATAAATATAATGATCCGGTTTCTCTTTTTGTGTATGGGACTCTCCTTGATGATGGGTATTGCCCTCCCATACAGCGCTTTGCGGGGTTGGGTATTTGTATGGTATTACTGGGGACCAGGTAGAAAATATCAGAAATAAGACTGTGGCACGGTTTCTACCAACTGTTGGATGGAATCTGACAACTGTTAAACACCGTTTGCCAGTTGTTGAACGGGATCTGTAGCGTAATAATTACCCCCTTTAAACTGCTCAAATTTTTCAAGCGCTTTATTTTGTTGGTTATTTTCTACAAATTAACGTATTTTGCGGATAATAACCAACAAATGAGATCAAAAAAGCAAATAGTATTCCCCAAACACCAAAAGATCCTGGAGCAGGTGGGTGAGCAGATCAAACTTGCGCGAAAACGGCGTAAGCTCACCACTATGCAGACTGCCGAACGGGCAGGAATTGATCGTTCAACACTGTATGAGATAGAAAGAGGGAACCCGAGCGTATCATTGGGAGCCTATTTCAATACGCTAAGGGTCTTAGGCTTACAAGATGACTTTCTTAAGCTGGCGGCAGACGACAGTTTTGGGCGCAAACTGCAAGACCTGGAACTCATAAACACTAAATAGCTATGGCTGTAAATACAGATATATGGGTTTATGTACACTGGCAAGGGATGGAAGTTCCGCAATGCATTGGGGTGCTCACTGCCCAACAGGCAAAGGGCAAAAAAGCATTCAGCTTCGAATACAACAAAGATTGGATCAGCACGAAAGCGCAACTGGTGCTCGATCCGGATATCGAGTGGTACACAGGTGCGCAATACCCAAAAGAAAAAGAGAATTTCGGCGTTTTTCTTGACTCCATGCCCGATACCTGGGGACGAACCCTCATGAAAAGACGGGCAGCACAACAGGCATGGGAAGAAGGTAAACCGACGCCAACTCTATACGATATCGATTTTTTACTGGGCGTTTATGATGAAAGCAGAATGGGTGCTCTGCGTTTTAAAAAGGACCCCGAAGGGCCTTTCCTCGATAACAATGCTGAAGCGCCAACACCGCATTGGTCTCACGTAAAGGAATTGCAATATGCAGCAAAAGTGATTGAAGAAGACAAGGATAATGAAGCAATAAAAAAATGGATCGCTCTATTAATTGCACCAGGCTCATCCCTGGGTGGGGCCCGGCCAAAAGCCAATGTTTTGGATGATCAACGTCACCCATGGATCGCTAAATTTCCTTCTGCCAACGATAACAATGATAAAGCAGCCTGGGAATACCTGGTTTATCGCCTGGCACAACTAGCCGGTGTGCAAATGTCGGAATCAAGGTTGGAAAAGGTTGCCGGGAAATATCATACCTTTTTTACTAAACGGTTCGACCGGTTGAACGGAGAACGCATTCATTTCGCCTCTGCTATGACCATGACAGGTAATAACGAAGATACCATCCGGGATCATCCGGGCAGTTACCTGGAGATGGCTGAATTCATCCAATTTTCAGGGTCTTATATCGCTGCAGACCTCGAGCAACTCTGGCGCAGGATTGTTTTTAATATTGCAGTATCTAACACCGATGATCATTTCCGAAACCATGGATTCATCGTGGTAAACAATGGATGGCGCCTTTCGCCTGCTTACGACCTCAATCCTTCTGTAGACAAAGATGGCCTCGCCCTGAATATTGATATGGACAACAACGCCCTGGATTTTGAACTTGCAAAAAGTGTAGGTACTTTTTTTCAGTTGCGAAACGAGCAAATGAATTCCATTATCACGGAAGTAAAACTGGCTGTACAACAGTGGGCGGTAATAGCTGGTAAAATCGGTATCAGAAAAACTGAACAGGATCGCATGGCAAGTGCCTTCCGGTATTAATCTTATGACAAAAACAAAATATCCATCTTGAAATCCTGTTGTACCAACCCTAAATAATGGGCATTATGCTTCACACCATGTGTAGTAATCATTGTTAAGAATAATGTTTTCCTGGTTCTAGCCTTATCTCTAAACACATCGACCTTGTTTTTTAACTCCTTTGCATAAGCAGGATCAATGGTGAACTCATTTAAAGAAAATTTCATTTCACAAAGATTAATGCAATGATCCTGCCTGTTGATCAGCAGGTCAATTTGTGCGCCATTCTCTCCCTTGCCGGGAACATAGCGCCAGGCTGATTCCTGGGTTATTACGGCTGGTATCCCCAAAGCTTCTTTAATTTGTTTTATATGCTTCAGGCAAATGCTTTCAAAAGCATAACCACTCCAAGATTTCCAGGAAGATGAACCACTCATTTTGTCCCATGTGTCTTTTGCTGTTGCCGTTCTACCATCCATAAATTTTAAATAGAACAGTGAATATTCATCTGTTACTTTATATATGCTCTCTCTGATGTCCTTATTAAAAGGAACGTATTGTGCAATGAATCCAGACTCTATCAGCTCTTCCATTAACCTTGTTGTTGTTCCACCTGTAGATAACTTACAGGTCTTAATGATCTCATTTCGTGTTAAACCCGATTTATTAGCCGCTAATGCTTTGATAATACTCATGTGATGCTCTGCCTTGTCGAACAAAGATTGATACAGGTTATTGAATTCTCCACGTAATAATCCATTTCTGGCAAAACACAATTCATTTATAACTGTTACAGCGCTTTGACCCGGCTTAATGTTCTTTAAGTATTGAGGTATGCCTCCAATGGTCATATAGATTTGTAAAATCTGGTAGCGGTCCAAATTGATATGCCTGCTTTTTAGGTATGCCTCTGATTCTGCCAATGAAAAGGGCATTAACCGGATTTTGCGACTGATACGATTGTGTAGTCCGCCTTTGTTATTGACCACATTCCTGATCATCCATGCAGCTGCTGAGCCACATATAACTACTGCCAGGTTATTTTGCCTGGTACACCATGTATTCCAGAAATGAGCAAAAGTTTCAAGAAACCCGGAACGAGGCGAATTGATCCAGGGAAATTCGTCAAAAAACAGGGCAGCTTTGCCCTTCTTCAATTTGGGCTGAACTATTGTTTCCAGTTGGCTAAAAGCCTGAATCCAGTTTGCTGGCGGCAATACCGGCAAAGGTGATCCTGCAGCCCGTTGCATCGCTTTGCTGAAATTCTCTAGTTGTTGCGCCATGCTGGCCCCGTGTATGCCTGCAAATTCAAAGACCATATGGTCTTTGAAAGTTTCCTGAATCAGAAAAGTCTTGCCCACCCTTCTTCTTCCGTAAATAGCTACCAGTTCGGGATCTTCCGAAGCAAGTACCTGCGAGAGAATTTTCTTTTCTTCTTTCCTTCCAATTACAGTATCCATAGAATTATCTTTAGCCACAAGTCATAAAAAAAGACACTTGTGGACAAATATATTAAATTATATCGAGCCATAAGTCATAAAATAGCCGAGTTGTGGCCAGATATAAGGTTTTTATCCGCACGGAAGGCTGCACTATACCTATTTATAAGGATTTCTCCGCTTTGATTTTCCTAAACCATTTTCTAATTTTAATAGGCACCTTTAATAACCGTTAAAATCTCTGTCTATGAAACCCTCCATTAAAACCATCCTTGCTGCACTTTCATTTTCAAGTGTGTTATTATTCAGTTGCAGCAAAACCGCTGATAATAGCAACCCGCAGTCTCCTGATGCTTCCGTAACAGCATTACATAATTATGGTGTGCTACCCATGCAGCCTGAGCAATGGGTGAGCGTACCAACCTTTTCGGCCGATATTTTCATGGGTTCTGTAAGATCAAATGGTTTATCCTATGCACCCGCATTTCCGGGCAGTTACCTGCTTACCTCTCCTGCCGTAAGAAATCAGGGCCAGATTGGCTCCTGCACCGGTTTTTGCGGATCGGAAGCTGGTGAAATATTATACTATTACAAGAGCAACAGTCCTGCTGCCGCAACCAACCTTACAGTAGCCAACGGAGCAGCTACTGCTACCACTACACAGTTTTCAAATCCTTCCGCATTGTTCGGTTCATCTTCCGCTTTAAGTCCGTTGTTCCTGTATTATGTAGAGCGTTGCGTTATCAATAAACAATCCATCACCACAGATAAGGGCGCCTATATGGTAAACATTCCACAAACACTGCAAGGGTTAAGCAACAACACCGGATCGGGAACACCACTTACGCTGAACGGAACAACATTTGCAGGAAATTGTATGGAAAATTTATACCCTTATCCTTCCAACGGGTCAAACACATCCAGTGAATATACCACACCACCCAATGCTACAGCCATAGCCAACGCCACTAATTTTGAAATAGGCGTTCAGTCAGGCACAACAGGCAGCAGCGGCACTACCAATGCAGGTTATTATGTAATAAATTCAACCAATCTTGTGGCCGATGTAAAAACGGCTTTGGTCAATAACAAGCCTGTTATGATGGGCTTTAATGTATACGATAACAGCAGGTACCAGTATTTTGAAGGATTGAATACCAGCTCGTATACTTATAATCCACTGACAGCAAATGGTAAACTTATTTCAGGAGTAAGGCTCCTGGGAGGACATGCCGTGCCGATCATCGGCTATATCAACGATGCCAATCAGCCGGGAGGCGGGGTTTTCATTTGTGAAAATTCATGGAGCACCGGCTGGGGCTATTACGGATACTTTTATTTGCCTTATTCGGTTTTGTCGTCAACTACCGTTGTTCCCAAAGGGAGCCTGTATGTTGCTATATAGCCAATATCATCCTATCATTACAGGGTAGCTCGAAGCGGCAAATCCCTCCATGGTTGACAAAGGCGTATACTGCATGTGAGCATTTACTTTCTCTTCCTGTAAATGGGCATAGCCCCATGCCACGACCTTCTCAATAACAGGAAGCAAAGTTTGCCCATCCTGCGTAAGCCTGTATTCCACTTTGGGTGGAACGGCAGCAAAAACCTGCTTTTCTACAATGCCGGCATTTTCAAAAAACTTCAGGTTATCGGCCAATACTTTTTCACTCAAACCGGGCAAGGCTTCTTTAATAACATTGAACCTGGTAGCCCCTTTTCGCAAGTGCCATAGAATACCCATTTGCCATTTACCGCCAATATATTGAAGGGCATGTTGTACCGGACAACCCGCCAGCATTTGTTTTGTTGCCATGCAATGACCTTTAGTTACTTAAAAGTAAGCTAATTACCTTAACGTAAATCTCTTCGCTTTACTGGGTCAACAAGTTTTCTTTGTATGAAAAGATATCCCATGAAAGTAAAAGCAACCCAGGAAATTGCTGCTGTCAGCAGGCGCTCTGTTCTTAAACATATTACGATGGCAGGTGCCGGAATGGCCTTGCTGAATGTTGCCGCCGGCAATACCGTTGTTAATGCGCATGGAAATTTGCCGCAGCTATCTCCATTTTACCTGCCTCCCCAACCTCCTTTACAGCCCGGCCCCATCGGATATAACATAAGAACCTGGGTAAGAAGCTCACAAACCAATAAGCAGTTTTCCTGCGTAGAAACAGCAGTAGCGCCCAAGCAAATGGGACCAGCTCCGCATGTTCACCATGATTTGGATGAAATTATGTTTGTACTGGAAGGAACAGCTACAGTATGGATGGATGGAAAAGTACAGGAAATAGCAGCAGGCGGATGGCATTTGCGGCCGAGGCGAATACCACATACATTTTGGAACGGCGCTGATAAACCGCTTCGCTTCATTGATATGTATTTCAACCAGAATTTTGAAGATTTCTTAGAAGAGCTGTTCCATCAAATCATACCGGATATGCAGAAACTGCACTTGTCGCCTGCAGACCCGGTCATTGTTAAACGCATGGCCGAACTCGACAGCCGTTTTGGTGTTACTACTTTTCACGAAAAACGGCAACCGCTGATTGAAAAATACAAATTGAAGCCTTAATGGATTCCCCGGTACAATAAATAGATGACTTTTAAATATCTTAATGCCGCAATCCAAAAGAATTCGCTGCGAACGTTGTTGGGGCATTAGAAGAAAAAATTGATCATCATGAATAAGCAAACCATTAAATTAGGTCAGATTACCATCGATTTCCTCCTTGAAGCGGCAGATACCATTGGCTCGATGGCCATGTTTGAATTCACCGTTCCTGCAGGTGCCAGGGTTCCTGTTCCGCATTACCATGAAAGCTATGATGAAATCATTTATGGTTTAGAAGGCATCATCACTTTTACCGTGAATGGAAAGGCCATCGACATTGGTCCTGGTGACACCTGCTTTATTCCCCGCGGCGCTGTTCATGGCTTCAACAATCTTCAACAAGCGCAGGCTAAAAGTTTAGCGGTTATTACACCCGGATTGCTCGGCTCTGTTTTCTTCAAGGAAATGGCCGAAATTATTAATGCCGGTGGCCCGCCCGATATAGAAAAACTAAAGATGGTAATGGCAAAACACGGGCTTATTGCGGCCAAAAGTTAGTCTGTTGCATTATCCAAAAAAAATTACCCCTTTTCTGTTTCATCGGTTATGAATAAAACAATCCGGACAACCATACCAGACGATGATTTTCTTTGGAATCTCAGTTTGACTTATTCTTATTGAAGATTCCGCAAGTTTCGGGTTGTGCTGCCGTATGTATGTTTTGACCTTTGAGATCAAAACATGCCATCATGAACAAATTCAAAGTAGTGCCCCTATCGAAAGAATATGCAGCAAAATTGCGTAGCAGCCGGGTAGATGATTTTGGCCACCAAATTGTAGAAGAAGTTGCAACCGGACTGGGTCCTTGCCGGGTTTCCCTCCTGCCGTCAAAGAAAATCCTGATTTTCATCTCACACTCATTGGTTACAGCCATGAACAACGCATGGTGCATACCGAACTGGTTCCCAACAACCTGGAAATTGAACAACAGATCAACCAGGTCCTTGAGAAAAACGCTCACATCGACTTCCTTCATCTAAGAAGTGCCATCGCCTGCTGTTATATCTGCACCATTGTTCGTGCCTGAGTCTCGAATGGTTGAATCACTGGTTACAACTTGGCATCTGCCGCTTTGATGCGCTCGCCGATGGTATCGTACGTGTCCAGTGTACTGCCGGCGGTATGATCATCGTCTTTCTTATCCAGCCTGATGTACACGTCGTTTCCATTGTAAGTAAAATACACCGTCACGGATTTTTCTTTTTCCTCCACTTTAGAAAACTGAACGGTATCGGGTCTTGCTTTTGAAGTATAATAGCCAACCAGCTTGCCGTCTTTACGCTCCAGGTTAACGATCAGGTTCTTGTCGCCCTCGGGTGTAGCTTTCACATCAACATTCCATTTGCCTACAAAATAGTCGTTGGTTTGTGGCGACTGGGCTTTGGCGTGAAAAGATAAAAGCAGTAAAAACAATCCGGTGAAAAGTGTACAGATCTTTTTCATAAAGATGGTAGTTGGTGTTAGGAACAATTATTCATTAATAATACAAAAAAAGGGTTTACGATTATTGAATATAATTTATTAATTTTCAAATAACCTCTAAAACCTGATTGCATCAAGTATGAAAAACTCACGTCGTTCATTTATCCGCAATGGGTTTGGCAGTGCACTGGCCACCGTCGTTTTACCCGCCGTTCATATCAGCAACACCAACGAAATTGCTATACAGCCCAAACCGCGTATCAAACTCAGTATCTCTTCTTATTCGTACTGGCATTTCAAAGGAGAAAAATTTCCCATTGAAAAAGTAATTGATGAAGCGGCAAAACTGGGAGTGGAAGGCATTGATATCCTGCACAGGCAAATGAACGGCACAGACACCAAATACATCAATGAACTAAAACGGCGCGCCTATAATAACGGCATTGCATTCACCTGCCTTTCTATTCACCAGGGGTTTGTAACACCCGATAAAAAAGAATGGCAAAAAAATATCGATAATACAAAAGAATGGATTGAACTCTCTGCAAAAATGGGTGTACCCTGCATGCGGCTCAATTCGGGCAGATGGGGTACTACCGCATCATTCGATGAACTGATGAAAAACCGTGGTATCGAACCCATCCTTCCAGGCTACACAGAAGACGACGGTTTCAAATGGTGCATAGAAGCCATTCAACAATGCATTCCCACAGCCGAACAGCACGGTGTTGTGCTGGCACTGGAAAACCATTGGGGCCTCTGCTCCACTCCCGAAGGTATGCTGCGCATTAAAAAAGCCATCGACTCACCCTGGCTGGGCCTCTTAATGGATACCGGTAATTTCCTGGAAAATCCTTATTCTAAACTAGAGAAGATTGCGCCCCAAGCCGTTTTTGTGCAAGCAAAGACCTATTACGGAGGAGGTGAATGGTACACACTCGACCTTGATTACGACCGCATCATTTCCATACTCAACAACGTAAACTATCACGGTTATCTTTCGCTCGAATACGAAGGAAAAGAAAATGCCGCTACCGCTGTACCAAAAAGTATTGCAATGCTGAGAAAAGCGACGAAAGAGTAAGCCTCTTCATCGCCTTCTGCGATGAAAAAGAACAGTCCTTTCTCAATATTGCCATGTTATATAACGTGTTCGGCAAACTTCTTACTATGGTAGAGGTAGGGAACAAGAAAGGAAATGCTTGCGCCGGTTATAGCAATCACGCCCATGAGCAAACCCCTGAACTGCACAGAAACCGATTCGATAGGAGAACGCTGAACACCTGCTGCTTTCCAAAGGCAAAACAATGAAAGCGCTGTAAACAGCACAATAAACACAACGCCACCGCCTTTGATCGTTTTCCTGAATGCCTGGTACAACATGCCGCAAGCAACCAATATTACATTGCAAGCGAAAATGATAGAAGCTACATTGATAATGGCCGAAAGCGTAAACCCGGTATTATACCTGTAAATAAAATCATACACCAAACAACACAGCGTTGTTGCAAGCCCCGCAAACAAACCCGTGAAAACCGATTTCGAAAAAGGCGTTTGCTCATAATTGTAATCCATAAAACTTGTTTTATTATGATAAAAATTAATTTCTTTAGCGGTTTTCTTCCAGCAGGTGCAAAATTATTGCAAATAATATGTTTTTAATCATTTTGAAAGCTAAATAATATTAAAAACATGGTATATGCCATATTTTATAAAACCCGTATTTGTACATAATCTTTGTATCATTGCTATATGCAAGTGAGTTCCTGTAATATTTCAGATTGTTTTCTGTGCAGCTCCTGCCTGCCCGAATGGAAGGCCTTGGTAGAAGTAAAAAAGACGACCCTGCGTTTCAAAAAAGGAGAGCAAATATTTAGTGAAGGTGAGAAAGTGACTGGTATCTATTTCCTGTATTCCGGGTCGGTAAAAGTGCATAAAGAATGGGGGGAGCAAAAAGAACTGATCATCCGTTTTGCAAAAAAAGGAGATATCCTGGGGCACCGGGGTATGGGAAGCGATCCGATATACCCGATCTCTGCAACAGCTTTGGAAGATGTGAAACTCTGTTTTATTGAGAATGCTTTCTGGGAAGCAACCATGAAAAGCAATCACGCGCTTACCCATAAGCTGGTACAGTTTTATGCAGTTGAACTACAGCAAGCCGAAAAACGCATGCGCAACCTGGCGCTTATGGAAGTGAATGCAAGGATTGCCGATGCACTGCTGGAAATGAAAGAAATATGGGGTATTAACAGCGAAGGTTATATTTCGGTTCCTGTGGCCAGGCGCGATATAGCCGCTTATGCCGGCACCATTTACGAAACCGTGTTTAAATTTCTCTCAGAACTTACACAAAAGAAGATCATCGCCACTTCGGGGAAAAGCATACGCATCATCGATGAAGAAAAACTGAAACAGCATATAAAAACAAAAAAGTCGGTCGGCTAGGCTTCCTGCACAAAACTGATATGCGCAAGGTCTTGCCTGCCGGTATAAAAACCCAGCACTTTGAACAAGGCTAAAATATTACGTGGTAAAGGCTTTGTAATCTTCCCTAACCGGACTGAAGACATCGAAAAGTTTACAGTCGGTAAGAGCCGTTCCGCCGTGTTCCGTCATTGAAGGGATGACCACGGCCATGCCCGGGGTGTACACTTTCGTTTCTCCATTAACCGTAAATTCAAATTCGCCTTCATGTACCTGCATTACCTGTTCATGGATGTGTTTATGCAATGGAATGGAAGATCCTTTTTTTACATCCCAGTAGGCCAGTGTCATGGAATCGCTATGAACGAATCTTGCCCAAAAACCCGGCACCACTTCTTTTGCAACAATTGCATTTATGTTTATCATGTATCTGTTTTTAGGTGTTCAACGTTAATAAATTTCCCAGCTGACCGGCAAGTCTTACCAGGTTTTGATGCGTATGTTTCAATGCATCTGTTAAAGGCGATGGTTCATTTGCTATCGACAATAAAACATCGAAATATCGGTTGAGTTTCTGATCGGTGTTCAACGGCACTTTCCCTGCCATCCCTACCACCGGAATGCCTTTTACTTTTGCTCTCAATGCAACTCCAAACGGCGCTTTGCCTTCAAGACTCTGCTCATCGATACTGCCTTCCGCCGTAATCACAAGATCGGCTTTTGACAGGGCATTTTCAAACCCTACCCGGTCGAGATAATAATCGATCCCATTCACCAGTTGAGCATTGAGGAACGCGAACAGTCCTGCTGCCGCTCCTCCTGCCGTACCACCGCCATTGATGTCATCCACTTTTTTACCCGTGTTGCGATGAATGATCGTTGCAAACTGTGTAAGGTATTTTTCAAGTATGATCAACCCTTCTGCTGTAGCGCCTTTTTGCGGACCAAAAACCCTGGCCGCACCCTTATCACCCAATAACTTATTTTGAACATCGCACATGACAATAATTTCTGTACCCGGTATTCTCTTGTCGAGCTTGCTGGTATCGATTTCATTTAGTGCTGCCAGGTTCTCCGGGTTGGGAAATAGCTCCTCACCCGATGCATTTAAAAATCGAACCCCCAATGCATGTAATATCCCGGCCCCGCCATCTACCGTTGCAGAGCCGCCCATGCCGATGATGATTTTCTTTACGCCTTTATCCAGCGCTGCTTTTACCTGTTCGCCTGTTCCGTAAGAAGAGGCTTTCAATGGGTTCAGGGTTGCCCGTTCTAATAAACGGATACCCGCGGCGTTGGCCATTTCTATCACAGCAGTATCCTGGTTATCGATTAGTCCGAATGAGCTGTCTATGATACTTCCCAAAGCATTATGTACCCTGCCCGTTATATGAATGCCATTGCTTTGTTTGATGAGCAGTTCTCCTGTTCCATCGCCGCCATCGCCAACCGGTATTTTTTCGCTGGTGAAATGCAACCGGCTGCTTTGCAATCCCATCTCAATAGCATCGGCAACGCTGCCTGCATCAAGACTGCTTTTGAAAGCGTTCGGTGAGATCAGGATATGCATGGTGAATTTTAGTTTACAACATTTACCGGTTTGCCTTGCATAAATGCGTTCAGGTTGTCAATGGTAATCTGCATCAACCTAAGCCTGGCTTCTTTACTTGCCCAACCGATATGTGGTGTGATGATGCAATTTTTGGCTTTCAACAGCGGATTATCCAGTGGCGGAGGTTCTGTAGTCAATACATCCAGTCCTGCGCCGGCAATCACATCGTTGTTGAGTGCGTGCGCAAGGTCATCGTCTTCCACTACCGGCCCTCTCGATGTATTGATCAGGAAAGCCGTTCGTTTCATCTGCGATAAAGTGGTTTTATTGATCAACCCTTTTGTTTCGGGCATGAGCGGACAATGCAGGCTAATCACATCTGCATTTGACAACAACTCCGGCGTGTCTACCCAGCGGAAATCCTGTACACCCGCATGTGCCCGCCGGGTTCTGCTGGTACACAAAATATGCATACCAAATGCAGCGCCAACAGCAGCTACTTTTTGGCCTATATTGCCAAACCCAATGATACCAAGGGTTTTACCTGATAACTCTGAAAGCGGATAATCCCAGAAGCACCAGTCTTTCGACTGGCTCCATTTACCCGATGCTACGGCATCGCTGTGCCGCTGTACATGATTGGTTAGTTCCAGCAGGAGCGCGAAAACCGTTTGCACCACAGATGCCGTACTGTAATCCGGTGCATTACACACGATGATGCTCTGCGTTTTAGCAGCAGCTGTATTTACCACATTGTACCCGGTGGCCAATACGCCTATGTATTGCAGCTTGTTTAACTGTTTCAGCGTTTCCTCTGTGAGCGGTGTTTTATTTGTAAAAACAATCTCAGCGCCTTCGCATCTTTTTACGATTTGATCTGCCGGGGTTCTGTCATAAACTGTTAACTCACCTGATTGTTGCAAAGCCTCCCAGGAGAGGTCTCCCGGGTTCAATGCATATCCATCCAATACAACTATTTTCATGTCTGTTCTATTTTAAGGCACTATCCACTTAAGCCAGTATGCCTGCGCCAAAGTCATCATACTGATGAACAAGAGCATGATAAAGCTATGCTTTATCGTAAACCGGAGCAGGTTCGATTCTTTGCCAATCATAGAGCCGGCTGCGGCCGCTACGGCAATAGAGGATGGCGAGATCATTTTACCTACTACGCCCCCGGAAATATTGGCTGAAACCGTAATCACCGGATCAACGCCTATTGAAACCGCCGTTGTTTTTTGCGTATGGCAGAACAGGGCGTTGGACGATGTGTCGGAGCCGGTTACAAAAACACCCAGCCAGCCCAGTACCGGCGCAAAGAAGGGGAACAGTACGCCCGTATTGGACAATACTTTCGATAAGGTGCCGGTAATACCTGAATTGTTCAGGATATAAGCAAAGCCCAAAACAGCAGCAATCGTAATAATGGGTATTTTAAGCTGTGCGAGGGTTTGTATGAATATTTTCCATCCGTCTTTAACGCTTAATCCTAATAACCATACCCCCACCATAGCCGCAAATAAAATAGCGGTACCCGCCGCGGAAAGAAAATTAAACTTGAACACTTGCGGTAACAATTTGTCTCCTTCCGGCAGCATAATGGCATTGTGCAAACCGGGTATTGGAAACGATAAAAGACTGATACTATCCAGGAAACTTTTTACCGGCTTTAATCCCCATACAATCACAAAAACCGTGAGCACCATGAACGGTACCCATGCCTTGATAATGGTTTTAGTAGAATGAGGGGTTTCATTCGATGCCGCCACAGCCGGTTCATGGGGAAATCTCCATATCGTTTTTGGCTTCCAGTAACGCAGCAAGACCAGCAAAGAAACGATCGAGCACACGCCTGCAATGATATCCGGCAGTGTGGGCCCCAGGAAGTTTGATGTGAACCACTGAAAAAAAGCGAAGGACAAACCCGATACCAAAATCGCGGGCAGCACTTCCATGGCCTTCCTGCATCCGGCCATCAATACCACCAGGTAAAAAGGAAGCAGCATAGATAAAAATGGCAGTGTTCTTCCCACCATCTGTGATATGGCCATTTCGGGTATCCCTGTTACCTGCGATGCAACTGTTACCGGGATGCCGATAGAACCAAAGGCAACCGGCGCTGTATTCGCGATCAGGCATAAGCCTGCTGCATACAACGGATCAAAGCCCAGCCCTACAAGCATAGCTGCCGTAATGGCTACAGGCGATCCGAAACCTGCTGTTCCCTCCAAAAAAGAACCAAATGAAAAAGCGATCAGCAAAGCCTGTAACCTTCTGTCGGGTGTGATGGAAGCCATAAACTGCTTGATGATTTCGAACCGGCCGCTCTTTACCGTTACATTAAAAAGAAATACTGCGGTAATCATGATCCAGCATATCGGGAATATCCCATATAAAATGCCATGCGCAGTAGACAATAATGCAAGTTTAGCAGGCATCTGGTAAATGAAAACAGCAATGGGTATGGCCAGGGCGGTTGCCAGCAGGCTGGCCTGGTAGCCCTTCATCTTTTTAACCAGGAGAGCCCAGAATACAAACAGTATTGGCAAAAGGGCCGCCAATGCAGATAATGTTATATTATCAAACGGATCAACTAATTGCTTCCAGTGCATTTGATGTATTATTCTACGGCGATACAGCCGAAGGTAAATCTTTTCTATATTTGATTCCGTCAACCTCTATTCTGACCGGGAAATAAAGTGTCATGTTCAGACACCAGGGCAAAACACGAACCTTACAGCACAACCTCAAAATCGCTTCGCTATTATCTGCAGTGGCAGGGCTGGTAAATGTAGCGGGCTTTTTGGCCGTGCGTCGGCTAACCACCAACGTAACCGGGCATTTCGCTTTCTTCATCGACGAGGTATTCAAATTACATTGGTGGCAGGGATGGGTTTATTTTTCTTACATCTTCTTTTTCTTCCTGGGTTCCTTTGTATCTAATTTGCTCATCGAGGTGATTTCCAGGAAGAGTGAACGATTCATCTATACCATACCCGCTTCTATAGAATGCATTATCCTGGGCCTGTTGGGTTTTTGGGGATGGCGTTGGATGGTTGACAGTCCGGATGCTATTGCCTGTTGTTTATTATTTGCGATGGGTTTACAGAACTCCCTGGTAACTACTATCTCCAACGCCAGTGTGAGGACCACACACCTGACGGGTCTGTTTACAGACCTGGGCATCGAACTGTCCCAATTGTTTTTCTATAAGGTTGAAGAACAGAAAAAAAAGCTGCGTTCATCCATCAAACTCCGTTTTACCATCATCAGCTTCTTTTTTATAGGAGGCGTTGCAGGCGGTATCTTTTATACAAAGATTGGAATGCATGCGCTTACCGTTGGGGCTGTAATGCTGCTAGCCGGTTTGATTTACGACAGCGTTAAATTCCGGATCATCCGTTTGAAAAGAAAGTTCAAGAAAGAGTAGCTGCCATTATACTTTATAATACTGCTCCCATCCTTTGCGGGGCGGAAGTCCCGTCAGCATTTCATTGGCCATTTTGTTATTGGTGATGGTCTTCGTTTTCCGGTCGAACTGCAGTTTAGTGTTCAGTTTTTGCGCTAGCACACCCAGGCAGAATACCTGGCTCAGCGGACCGGCAATCGCGAATGGTGAACGCGTTTCCTCTTCTCCCTTGCAAGCCTTCAAAAAGTTGGCATAATGGTTCGAAGTGCTTATGGGTACTTCCGGCAACCTGGAAGCCATTTCTTTTGCTTTCTCTTCGGGTATAATGGAAAGTGTACTTCCGTGCGACCCGCCTTTGAAAGTAAGCTCTTTGCTGTAGATGATCTTACCGGGATTCAGTTTGGGCGCCTGCAGTGTTCCGCTGCTGGGCGGCGGGATATTGGGGTCGAGTCCCATCACGCCATACCCTTTAGGGATTGGCGGCAGGTTGTTCACTCCATCGTACCAGGTGATATCACAGGCCGGCATATTGCCACGCTCGGGGAAACGGAAGAGGATGGTGGATGATTGCGGGTAGAAGAATGAATTGTGTCCTTCTGCTTTCAGCATACCCACTTCATAAGGCAGCCCTAATGACAGGAACTGGTGAGCGGTGTCGATGAGGTGTGCACCCCAATCGCCCAATGCGCCCATACCGAAATCGTACCAGCAACGCCACTGGCCGTTGATATAATCGTGGTTATAGTCGTGCAGTTGTGTTACACCATGCCAGGTATCCCAGTCGAGCGTAGAAGGAATGGGCTCTTTGGGAGGGAGTTGTTTGATATGTGCATCCCAGCCATGCCAGCGACGGGCACTGTTCATGTGTGCTGTGATAGCTGTAACATCTTTGATGATGCCTGCTTCTTTCCATGCTTTAAACTGGAAATAATTGGCTTCTGAATGTCCCTGGTTACCCATTTGTGTAACCACTTTAGGATGTTTCGCAGCAGCTTTCATCATCAACTCTACCTCATTGAAAGTGCGTGCCATGGGCTTCTCCACATATACATGCTTACCCAGTGCCAATGCCATCATGGTAATAGCGAAATGCGAATGATCGGGTACGCCGATGCATACCGCGTCTATCTGGCTGCCCATTTTATCGAACATCACACGGAAATCCTGGAAGCGGGGCACGTTGGGGAATTTTTGCAATACAGCCAGTGTCTGGGGCGCTCCCATATCCACATCGCAAAACGCAACAAAATTGGCCAGTCCTGTTTTATCGAAAGACATTACATCCGATCCGCCCTGGTTACCGATGCCAATACAGGCGAGGTTCACTTTTTCGCCGGGCTTGATGGTTTTCGGTGCAGGCCCACCCCATGCTTTGGTGATGATAGAAGGGAATGCAGATGCTGCTGATAACAATGCTGCATTTTTTAAAAAGGAACGGCGTGATTTTTCGGAAGGCTTCATGGCAAACAAAAGATTGGTGAATGCTCTAAAATAAGCGGAAAAAATAAAAAGCCATCCTTCTTCGGATGGCTTTGCATAAATAGCATATAAGTATGCTTATTTTTTTATACTACCCGCCCTGGATAATATTTGCTCTGTAAGAACTGCTCCACATTGTGGCCCGCCATCTGGTCCCAGGCAGTGCCACTACCACAAGATTGCGCCATGGCATCGGTTTTGAATTTATTGTAATCATCCTTTTCCGGTATCTCCTGTTCTGTCATGAAAAAATCGGTACCAAAAAGAAGGCGGTCGGTAAACAAGTTGTTTTTCAGGTCATCAAAGACCGGTGCATGCACTTTGGTATTGTGCACTGCATAAGAGATATCTGTGTACAGGTTAGAGAACTCCTGCATCAGTTCCTGTATCTGGCTGCACCAGTTCTTTTTTTCAACACCATATAATGTACGTTCGTTGATGGGATAACCATGTGCCGCCAGGATGTGCTGGTCGCCACCATAATGGGCCAGGCATAGTTTCAGTTCTTTCTTGAACTGGTATTTAAAATAGTGCAGCACCGATTTGTAACTGGCCGGCTCCAGGAAATACGAGCAACTGATCTTGTTGTTGTTCGCCGTATTGGTGCCGAATATTTTCTTCCAGAAATGAGACTCCTTCTGATAAACGGGCTGGTCGTACATTTTCCTGGCATAGGGATCATAAAAGTTCAGGGTCGATTGCAGGTGGCGGGTATCATTGTTGTAAATGCCTCCCAGGTAATTACAATGACTGAGAACGGGCACTTCATTTTCTGCAGCCCATTCCAGTGTTTCCTTCAGCCTTTCATCGAAAATATAAAAGCCCGTACTGGGATACAATTTCAGGCCCACAAAGGGATATACCGAACGGGAAGCATTTATCCGGAGCTTGGTATCAAAATAACCGGCCACCATATCTTTCAGTTTCTTCCCTTTGGCATCCCATCGCGGGTCGAGCCCTAAAAATACCAGGAGCCTGTCGGGATACTGCTGTTTCACCTGCAACAATTCCTCTATCTGCCCTGCAAAGCCCGAAGTGGAATTGCCGGCGCCGCACTCCTCCATGAACATAGACAGCGCCACGAATTTGATATCCGGATCGTTGTATTGCTTCAACAAGTCTTCAAAAACATCGAGCTGCCCACAGCTTTTGCCGATCTTCAAAAAACTGGCGTAGCGTTTTCCTGCTGTTCCGGGTAATTTAGACAACAGCCACGCAAGCGCAAGGGCTCCGGGCCGGGTATTCGTCATGGTATCAATGGCGTTTGCAACAGCATCGGGCAAATACATATGCAGGAACCGCCTGGGGGCATTGTCCATCGTAAAAACATGACTGTGTACATTATAATATTGCATGGCAGGATTATTTAGCAGGTTTTGGAATGTTGGTGTTGGTTCGCTTCAGCAGGTTGAACCAGAAGGGAGCGCCGAAGCTGGCAGCAAAACCGCTGATCAGGATGCCCAATAACTTTGTCCATATTTCATTCCAGCTCATCGCGTGCCACACCGATCGTTTGATAATGCTGTGACGCATGCCCACCGGTAGTTTCAGCGATTGGGATAATGAATCTATTTTGTTTTCATAAGCCTGTGTCTGCCGGATCATGCTTTGCAGATCGGCATGCGCGGTATCGCCCTTTGCCTGTTTTTCCAGCCATTCTTCATTCTGTTGATAAAAATGGATGATCGCTCCCCTGCTGTTATTGTCTTTGCTGAACAGGTTGAACAATTGTATACTGTCAACATTGATGAGCAATGCGATCAATACACCCAGCATGAACAATCGCATGCGTGTTTTTTTCTGGTACCATTCTGTTATGCGGCCTGTCAATTCTGTAAACCACTGTGCTATGTTTGCCAGCAGCAGCTCATATACTTTCGATTCATCTACCGTGCCGTTGACAGTTGACCGCAGTTCTGCATTATCCATGAATTGTTTCAATGAAACCATCACATCGCTGGGCTGCAGCACAAGGGTAGCTGCTTTGAAATCGTGCAACAGTGGGTTCTGGTAACGGATCGCTTCTGCGGCAGCTTCTTTTTTTCTTTGTACCAATTGCGACTGGCCCACAATATCTATCATGACTGCCGCGAATAATTCAGGCGGTATATTACTGGTAGGTTTATTGACCGCCCTGCTCAACAGATCGATCGAGCCATGCGCATAAAGGAGCTTCGCCCAGTTGATGTCGTTGGGATAGTCGTGTAGTTGCTGAAGCAGGTATTGCTTCATGAACCGGCCTCGTTCGGCTTTTACCCTCGTAACGGACTCGTGGACCATGCTGCACAGCACGGCAAACAGCGCCCAGCAAATAACAATGGAAACGGCTATGGACAGGATGGGAATAGATGGTAGGTTCATAGGAGATCAATTTGGCGTACGAGCTGTTAAATTACTCGTTGCGGCCAGCTTTTGCAATGGGAAAAACACCCTATTTCAGACATAAAACACCGAACCTGGAAAAATGTAAATAAATTTAACCAACTTTGTAGTGTAAAAGCTCTTCTACAAGGCATTGGACCAGCATGGCATTTCCCGGTTGTATGGTTTATGATTTCAGTAATGAACTTAAAACCAGAAATATATGGAATCCCCTTCACCGTATAAGTACACCCTCCCCGTGAGAGGAATCCTCGGAGGTTTGTTTGTAGGCATCGCTGGAACAGTTATCAATCTTGCCTTTGACATTATTTACCGTAAGATCACCGGTTATGAATTCGCCGAATACATCGGCATCAATTCCATCATTTTCTTTACCATTCCTACTTTGATCGCTGCGGGAATCGTGTATGCCTTTATTCGCGAATACATTAAAAACGGTCTCATCGTGTATATCGTTCTTGCGGTAATATTGACCGTGATCGTAGCATTCATTCCCCTTGGGCCCAACATGTTACCCTCGGGTGTTGCCATGCCTCCTGCTGCACGCGGTCTTACCATGGGCACTGAGATCATTACCGGCATCTTGGGTGCATTTGCGCTGCCTTATTTTGCAGAACACCCGAATATCTGGGGCAGTTGATGTTGATTGTTGCACCTTTGCCGCATGATTTTTGAACTGGAACTGCGGCATTTTGAATGGGATGGTCACCAGCAAGCATTGTATGTTCCCTACCAGGAGCAGGTACGCCGTTTGTACCAGCAAAATACTACGGCTCCTTTTCCTTATTGGGCCCGTTTATGGCCTGCTTCCATAGCAATGGGCAGATGGGTGGTTGAAAACAAATCTTTACTACGAAACAAAAAAGTGCTGGAACTGGCCGCAGGCCTGGCGCTCCCTTCTTTGATCGCTGCGCGTTATGCGGGTGAAGTATGTTGCAGTGATTATCTCCCCGAACCCTTGGAAGTAGTGGCCCGATCTATTGCGCATAATAAATTATCATCGATCCAATGTCAATTGCTCAACTGGCATCATCTGCCCGAAAATATAGATACCGATATCCTGCTTTTGAGTGATGTCAATTATCACCCTTCGGAATTCGATGCGTTGATGCGTGTGATCATGCTTTTCCTGGACAAAGGAACCCGTATTGTGCTCACCACGCCGCAACGGCTGGCAGCGAAACCATTCATAGAAAAGTTATTGCCTTTCTGCACAATGCAAAAAGAAACAGCGATCGATCACGATGGCAGCACCACCGTCATTAGTCTCCTGCAATTGGGTGAAGAAAAAACCGTTTAGTTTTTTTTATGCCTGGGAGGCCCCTGGAACCTTCTTTTTTTATGATGAGCCGGGCGCCCTTGCCTGGGCTGATAAGCAGGCACAGGTCCGAATACTTCCGGAACAACCACTTTTTCTACCTGTCTTTCTATTAAATTTTCTATCTGCGCGAACTTATTTTGTTCTCTTTCGCTGATCAGGGTATACGCCGTTCCTTCGCTGGCCGCCCTTGCTGTACGGCCAATACGGTGTACATAATCTTCTCCATCGTTGGGCACGTCGAAGTTGATCACCAGGTCGATGTCTTCGATATCAATACCCCTGCTGAGGATATCTGTTGCTACGAGTATCTTGAGTTTCTTATTCCTGAAATCCTGTAACACCTGTTCACGTTGTTGCTGTTCGAGGTCGGAATGGATTTCTTCTACAGATAGCCGTGCCCGCTTCAGTTCCCGTGTAAGCTGTTTCACGTTTTGCTTCTTCGAGCAAAATACAATGACACTTTGGAAATCTTTATGCGTTAGTATGTCTTTGATCAACGGTATCTTCTGCGCTTCATATACCACGTAAGCCTGTTGCAGTATTTTTTCGGGCGGCCTGGAGATCGCGATATTGATCTCTTCGGGTTGATGTAATATTTTCCTGGCCATCTCCCGCATCTTCATAGGCATGGTGGCAGAGAATAACAGGTTTTGCCGCTCTTTGGGAAGAAAGGAAATGATCTTCATGATGTCATCATGAAAACCCATATCCAGCATACGGTCGGCCTCATCGAGCACCAGGTATTTCAATCCTTTCAGTTTCACATAGCCCATGTTCAGGTGGGCGATCATGCGGCCGGGTGTACATACCACCACATCTACCCCATGCGCCAGCGCTTTTTTCTCCGTGGCAAATGAACTGCCATCTCCGCCTCCGTATACCGCTATGGAACTTACATCGGTGAAGTAGGAAAGTCCCTCCATGGTTTCAGCGATCTGTATCGCCAGCTCGCGCGTAGGTACAATGATCATGGCATTGATATCGTGCTGCGAGTGAGGGTGGGTGAGTAACTGGTGTATGAGGGGTAACAGGAAGGCCGCCGTTTTACCGGTGCCGGTTTGTGCAGAAGCGATGACGTCTTTTCCCGCCAGGATAGGACTGATCACCTGCTGTTGAACGGGTGTTGCCGTTTCGTAACCCATTGCATCTATGCCTTCCAGTAATCGTTCGTCCAGGCCAATATCTCTGAATTTCAAAATAGGATCGTTTTAAATCTTTGGTATGCAAAGATAGCTGAATAGGCCTCACTAAAGCTTTTCATACAATGCCCTGAGTTTATCGCGGGTCATCTGCTTTTCCCAATCCTTTCCTAACGCGTTCTCCCACAAGGGTTTCATGCCCAGTGATACGTTAATCATGGCGTCGAACTGTTCATCGGTTAGGCCCTTGCAGATGCCGGTGGGGATATCGATCTGGTTCTTTTCCACCATATATTTGAATTCCTTCACGCCTGCCGGGTAATATTCTTCCAGGTGGTTCATCACAATGCAATTGCCAATACCATGTTTGGTGCCCAGCAGGTAAGACAATCCATAACTCACTGCATGCGCCACACCTACCTGTGAGTACGCAATGCTCATACCGCCGGCATAAGAAGCCATCATCAGCTTATCATCGGAGGTCTCATCCCATCCGCTGCGTTTTACATAAATATCCTGGCAGAGTTGCAAAGCTTTCTCTCCGTAGCTCTTGCTGAACTCATTCAGGTAAGTGCCTTCGAGGCTTTCTATGCAATGGATATAGCAGTCCATACCGGTATAAAAACGCTGGTTCACCGGCGCATCTTTGGTTAGTTCAGGATCGAGTACGATCTGGTCGAAAGGTGTGAAATCGCTGTTCATGCCCAGCTTACGGGTAGGGCCTGTTAATACAGTTGTCCGGCTTACTTCGGCACCTGTACCGCTGAGGGTGGGTATACCCACTTTGTAAACGCCTGCCTGCTTTACCAGGTCCCACCCCTGGTAATCGGCCGATGAGCCGGGATTGTTCATCATCAATGAAACTGCTTTCGCCAGATCCATCACCGATCCACCTCCTATGCCAATGATGCCGCTCACCGTTCCGAATTTTTCTTTCAGCTGGTTGGCCAGCGCATCTACCTGTGTTGTTTTGGGTTCATAAGTAACATCGGCAAAAATCAGCTGGTCTTTTCCTCTTAACGGTACCCTGCCTGCCAATGGCTTTCCTTCAAAAAAATGATCCAGCAGGAATATCATTGGGGCATCGCCTTTGCGGTGCGGCACCAGGATCTCATCCAACTGGTTGAAACTGCCGCGTCCGTACACAACATAACTCACCATCTTGAAATTGCGAAAACTCATAATCTATCGTATTGATCTGCAAACCTACTTTAGATCAGGGTGATTTCAAATAAGAATTGCCGGGCATTCTTACCTATCTTTATGAGAATGCTGAAAGAATTTTTCCATTTCCTAAACCCCTTCAGTCTGTTAATTGGGGCTTTGATTCTTTTCGTTGGCATTACCGGCGTTATCATTGCCATTTACTGGTTTCTTTACATCAAAAAAAAACGGTTCCTCCTGAAAAAAAAGGTCATGCGGCACCTCGAAGCCTGGATCAGCAATCTCATCCTCGAAGAGTCTTTCGACGATGTACAGCTTCCCAAAAAGTTGTATCGTATACTGGAAAACAAGGCCGCCAGGCAAATTACCATTGATGAGCTTATTGCCTGCCGCAAGAATTTTTCGGGGGCAGTAGGTGAAAACATTGTACTGCTGTACCAGCAATTGGGATTGAAGCCCGACTCTGTTGAAAAGATCAAATGCATTGAGCGAGAGCATATCCAGGCAAAAGGTATCCAGGAATTGTATTTGATGGACCAGCGCGATTACCTGCCTTATATTTATAAGAACACCAATAACCGGCAACCGCTCGTGCGGATGGAAGCGCAAACGGGTATCATTCACATGGCGGGTTTTGCCGGGCTCCGCTTTCTCAATGTTATTTCTTACCCGCTTACCGAATGGCAACAGATCAAATTGCTGGAACAGCTGAAGCTGGTTTCAAAAAAAGACGATCTCTCCGGTAAGATACCCAAATGGCTGCTTTCCAAAAACGATTCCGTGATCATATTCGCACTGAAACTGGCCGATGAATTGCAGCAGCTGGCCGTTCGCGAAAATGTTGTCCCCTGCCTGCAACACCCTAACCGGCTGGTTCGCGGGCAAGCCATCAAAACACTGGTAAGGTTATCGGATGAGCACACGGCAGCTGTTTTCATCAATGCTTATCACCAGCAGGAGACCACAGAAAAAATAGCCATCCTCGAAGCCCTTCGCAACCTGGCTTCCGACATGCATTACAATTTCCTGTACAGGTTATTTGAAGACCCGGACAACATCATTAAACTTCATGCTGCCATTGTGCTGGTATCTAACTGTACTGACGGACTCAAAGCGCTGGAAAGTAGGGCCATCAGGCAGCCGGAGCCCTTTCAAAGAATATTGAACCATGTAAAAACGATCTGAGCATGTGGAAGATCATAGGAAATATCATTTTCTATACACTCACTTACGGGATATTTCTGTATTCTTTCCTTTTGTTTTTTTCTTACCTCTTTATAGGTTGGTTTTCCATCATCGAGACCAAGCGCTATATGCGCAAGAACAGTTTCACCGACTTCCGTGTATTGGCTTCTTCCGTACACGCGCCCTCTGTGACCATCATTGCCCCGGCTTATAATGAAGGCAAGACCATCGTGGAAAATGTACGCTCGTTGTTATCTATCTTCTATGTAAACCTCGAAGTGATTGTTGTGAACGATGGCAGTAAAGACGATTGCCTGCAAAAAATGATCGATGCTTACGAGCTGGAGAAGGTGGACTTCTTTGTCGATTATAAGATTGCTACCAAAGAAGTGCGGGGCATTTATAAAAGCCGCAACAGTGTGTACCATAAACTGATCGTAGTAGATAAAGTGAATGGCGGGAAAGCCGATGCGCTGAATGTAGGGATCAATATCTCTTCCAATAATTACCTGGTTTGCATTGATGTGGATTGCATCCTGGAGCAGGATGCGCTGCTGAAGATGGTGAAGCCATTCCTGGAGCAAACAGCAGAGGAAAGGGTTATTGCATCAGGTGGTGTGATACGCATTGCCAATGCTTGTGAAATTGAAGATGGCAGGCTGGTGAAAGTGCGGCTCACCAATGAATACCTGCCCCGCATGCAGATATTGGAATATATCCGTGCGTTTATCCTGGGCCGTATGGCCTGGAGCCGGTTGAACGGTCTTATGCTGATATCCGGTGCGTTCGGTGCGTTCGACAAAGAGATCGCCATCAAAGCGGGAGGCTACAACCATAACACGGTTGGAGAAGACATGGAGTTGGTAGTAAGGATGCGCCGTTACATGGAAGAGCGGGATTTGAAATACCGTGTAACCTATATACCCGATCCGCTCTGCTGGACCGAAGCACCTGCCTCCTTCAATATATTAAGCCGTCAGCGTAACCGCTGGACGCGGGGAACCATTGAGACCCTGAAGTTTCACAAGGTGATGTTTTTCAACCCCCGCTATCACCTGCTGGGAATGCTCAGTTATCCGTATTGGTTCCTTTTTGAAATGTGTGCTCCCGGTATTGAATTCATGGGTTTTGTCGTCTTCCTCGTTCTTGCTCTTCTTGGCATACTCGATTGGTCTTTCTTCTTGTCTTATCTTCTTTTCATTATCTGCTTCGGTTATCTCTATTCCGCCTTTGCTATTTTAATGGAAGTAAGAACCTTCAATCAATACAAACGACGAACGGATATTATGAAGCTGTTGCTTACTGCCGCAACAGAGCCCTTCTATTTTCATCCCTTTGTGGTGGTCAGTGCCGTACGCGGATACATTGATTATGCCAGAAAGAAAAAAAGCTGGGGCGAAATGACCCGGCAGGGCTTTGCGCAGAAAAAGCAACATCAGGGATGATCTCTTTTTGAATACCGGTATTGATCGTTTAAAATAGTGGTCACCAAAGGACGGTAGAATAACCAGAAAAAACTTTTACGTTCCTCCGGATCATATTTGCTGTACATGAACCATCTGAAAAAGCCCACTCCTTTGAAAGAAGAAGAAAACATAGAGACCGGGTTATCGCAAAAATCGCCGGAAAAATAAAAAAAACGATAATCGTTGTTGTTATGTGTTGTAACCGCAGGGAAAGATAAGGGTATGCCATAATGATCCAGTATCGCTTTGCCTCTATTGTTCGCATCGATCCTGAAATATGCTATGGCATGATTGAATGAAGTATCAATATCTATTACATCGAACCAGAACGGGTATTTTATTCTTTCGGGGAGGCCAAAATAATTGCGCCCTTCTACTGAAGCATAGATATGAGGCAGTTTATTATCCAGTTCCGTTTCGTTTTCCAGTATCACTACCTTCTCATTCGAATGCACAAAAGCGATACCTCCTTTAGTAAATGGCCATTGTCCTTCATGCTGCTGACGGTAACTCTTTACCAACCAGCCAGGCAGTTCTTTGTTTATAGTAGTATCGAAGGAATCAAAATAGCGACCAACCCATCCCGTCCATCGAATACCAAATAATTTTTCAAACGAGGCCCTTACCGGATGTGCTGTAGGAGACCCCATGCAATTGAATTCCGTGATGATCAACTTATGACGCTCCCGCATTTTCCTAAGGAAATAAAGATCCTGTTCGCTCATCCCACCGTATATGATCCCGGACCGCTCTTTATCATCTCCTTTTTTGTACCATTCGTTGCGGTAAATTCCATAAGCATCTGTAATGTAAGCCACAGAAGCTTCTGCACTCAGCTGATCCAGTTGCGCCGGGGTAAACTGTTCCAATCCTTTCAACCTGTATTTTCCGTTTTCCTGAGGGAAGAATCCATAATAATCCCTGCCTGGTTCGTACAACTGATTATCTCCTTTGGTAAACTTTTCCTGTTTCAATACCCAGTTCAATGAAATATGTTCCTGCACTGATTTACTCAGCACCGTTTTATCAATGATGGCCACTACCTGCATTCTTTTAGGACTGAAATGCCACAACAGGAACATCCATAACGGCAATAATGCTATTGCCACGATGTTTGTCCAGATCAGTTGCTTTTTGTTCTTTCTCAAAAACGATGCAGCCATCCGATGCTGATTTCATATTGGTTGCCTTTGGTTTGCGGCAGGTATTCCTGGTTAAACCAATTGGCGTCGAGACTGAGTACATTCATCCTGGCGACCTTCTTTCTATACGAAAGACCTAGTTTGTAAGAAGTCAGTTTTACAGGATTATCCAGCTGTATGGCATTCGAACGGTCGTCGGGCGAAATGCCATATCCCAATGCGATACCCATCCAATCATCGGCACTTCCATAATAATACCGCGCCATTCCGTTATAAGATGCCGAAACCGTTGATGTATTGATGCCAGGTATGATATAAGTTCGGGCGCCGAACAGCCAGCTTTTATAATATTTACCGAGATAAGCAGTGTATATCCAGGAAGCTGGCCCGCTGAATTGCAGGTAACGTACACCCAGCTCTCCTTCATAGCTTTTGGGCAGGTTGGCATACAAAGAAAATCCCCCGCGCCACTGCGGAAAAACGCCTACATCATTGGAATAACCTGCATTCACATAGCAATAAAATTTTTTTGAAATATGCGGATAGGCTTCCAGTTCGAACTGTGTGCCATTTTGTTTGAAGCGGTTGGCATAACTCACACGCCCAATGACCAACCCGATTGGTGTAGTGCGGCCATAATCGAAACTTATCATATGCCAGGGATCAGCGAACTGCTTGTCGAATGAAGTATAATCGTAATTGATACTGATCCTGTTTTTCGAAACCTCTTCATTGATCCTTGTGTACATGGCCCTGGCTTCGCTGTTATTTTTGTCTATTTTCAGCAACTGGCTCAAAGCATCATTAGCCGGCGCATATTTTTTCATGGAAGCCAGGATCTTTACTTTCCGCAACAGCAGGTCTTTGGATTGGGGATGATGTGTGAGCCCTGTTTCAGTGATATGAAGTGCTTTTTCATCGTGCTTGTTCCAGTATTCGAGGTCGGCATAAGCAACCGATGCATCTTCATAAGCAGGATCTTTGGTCAGTACCCTGTCGAAACAGATACCTGCACTATCGTAATTTTTTGTCCAGCTGTAGATCCTGCCGAGGAATATGCCCACATCGGCATAATCCGGACTTTTTTCCAATGCCCTGTACAGGAAGGCTTTTGCTTTGCCATAATCTTTTTCCTCGAAAGCCGCTTTTTTAGCCAGGTGGAGCAATGCATCGGAAGAACTGGTATCCTGCGAATACACAGTAACGCTCAACAGCAGACAAACCAGGGGAAATATCAGGCAGTGCTTTTTAACGGATACCATATATAAGATGAATGCTTCAGTGCTTACTTACTTGCTGTTTTGCCTACCAGCCGTTTTACCCGTATCGATAGCTCATTCAGGCTGAAAGGTTTGGTAATATAATCATCAGCACCCAGCTCAAATGCTTCCATGACCACTTTTTCCTGTTCCATGGCTGAAAGAATAATAATGGGAATCGTTTTGCGGCCCGGTTGTTTTACTAATGAAACAACTTCCAATCCGGATGCGTAGGGCATCATAATATCGCTGATGACAAGATCGGGGTCGTCTTTTTCAATTCTTGCGATGGCATCACGGCCATCCCCTGTAGCAATTACATCGTAACCTTCCTTCTTGAGTTTCAACTCAATTGTTTTCAATAGCATTGGTTCATCTTCTGCAACCAAGATTTTCATAGCGGGGGGATTTTATGAAATACGCGTTATAAAAATAGCTATTTAACCGCAGTCAGCCTATTTCTTTACGTATCATGTTTACTTCTTTCGACAATTCCTCCCTGAGAACCTCAAAAGTGACCTCCACCTCTGCCACCAGGCCTGCAACGGGGGTCTTATCTTCAACGGATTTGGCCATCTTCTCTATTGTTGCCAGGTGGCTCACCAATGGTTTTGCCTGTAACATAGATAGGGAGCCTTTCAGCTTGTGTGCTAATGCTGAAACAGATTCCCATTCCCCGGCCCCGGTACGAAGGGCTAATTGCCGCACCTGTTCAGGCGTATCTTTTAAGAACAGATCTAATACATCCAGCAAAGCGCTTTTATCGCCCAACTGTTCCAGTAAGCTCAAATCATAGTTATTGGTTCCGGTCATACCTCGGCATTGATTGCAGAATAAAGCTATAAAAATAATCCTGCTGCGCGTTGCAGGTCTTCCGGCGTATCTATTTCAATACCCATATAATCGGTAACCACCATCTTTAATGCAATGCCATTTTCGAGGTAGCGCAGGCATTCTATTTTTTCGGCGGTCTCCAACGGGGTCATTTCCCATTGGGTGAAACACATCAGCGCTTCTTTCCGGAAAGCATATACACCGATATGTTCGTAATAAACTGCTGCTGTTGCTGTATTTCTCGGATAAGGTATCACACTGCGGGAAAACATGAGCGCGTTCATTTGCTTGTCTACTGCTACTTTTACATAATTAGGATCGTTGATGAATTGCGCTTCTTTCATTACCTGCATCAGGGAAGCCACCTGTACTTTTTTTCCCGCTTCCCCTTCAAATACCTGCAATAGTTTTTCGAGTGGTTCTTTCTTTACAAAAGGTTCATCGCCCTGCACATTCACAATGATCTCCACATTGAGGTGTTCGGCCGCTTCCGCAATACGGTCGCTGCCGCTCTCATGTGCCTTCCGGCTCATGATGGCCCGCCCGCCGTTTTGTTCAATTTCTTTGAAAATGATCTCGCTATCTGTCACCACATATACTTCATCGAACAACCCTGTTGCCATCGTATTATCATAAGTATGCCTTATCACTGTTTTCGCGCCCAGTTGCTGCATGAGCTTGGCCGGGAAACGGGTAGCAGCATAACGCGCCGGGATCATGGCTATTTTTTTCATGAACGCTGTTTCCTGCAAAGATCACAGGAGATCGTTAATAATCGGTTTTTATTTTTTGATTGAAAGGGAGGCCCATCTGGTAGCTCAATTCTTCATCCCGCTTTTCATCCAGCACATCCAGTCCGTAATGCAACCCGTCAACTGCTGTATTGTTGTAAGTGCCAAACAGGTGATCCCAGATGGAAAAAATATTACCATAATTGCTATCGGTCTGCGGCCTCACATAATGATGATGTACTTTATGCATATCGGGAGAAACGATCACCCAATTCAAGAACCGGTTAAGCCTACGAGGAAAACGGATATTCGCATGATTGAACTGCGAGAGCAGTGCGCTCATGCTCTGATACACCATCACGAGCCATACAGGTGCCCCGCAAACAAATACGGCGAGCAAAGTAAATACCGCTCTGAAAACACTCTCGCCGGGATGATGCCTGTTGGCAGTAGTTGTATCTACATGCGTATCGGCATGGTGCACCACATGGAACTTCCACATCCATTTGACCTTATGTTCTATATAATGAATCCAATAGGCGCCGATGAGGTCCAGCAACAATAATCCCAGTAATAGTGTAAGCCACAAGGGCATTGTAGCCAGGTACAAAATACCAAAATGGTGCGCGGTGGCCCAGTCGCTCGTTTTAACGATCAGTACGGCAAAAAGAAAATTTACTACCACTGTGGTGAGTGTAAAAAAAATATTCACCAGGGCGTGTCTCCATTTGTTGTACCTGAACCTGAATAGTGGTATGATGCCTTCGAGCAACCAAAAAAAACTAATACCGCCTGCCAGTATCAGGGTGCGGTGGAGGCTGGGAATATGATTGAAATAATGAACGAGGTTTTCAAGCATAGCAAACGAAATAGCTTTATCAATTTACAAATTATTTCGCGAACGGGTTGTTCCTGTTATGCAAAACGCCCCTTATCCGGGGGCGTTTATGAAATTATTCGATATGATATTAATTATTCAGCATCAAAGGCATTACCAGCATCAGCAGGTCTTCTCCTTCTGCCTGCTCGCTGGGTTTGATAAGGCCTGCTTTGGTAGATGTTGACAATTCCATCCTGATCTCTTCCGTATCGGCTGCACCCAGCATCTCAATAAGAAATTTTGCATTGAAAGCGATCTGCAAGTCGCCTCCATCGTACTGGCAGCTCATCCTTTCGTTACCTTCAAAACTGAAGTCTACATCCTGCGCCGCCATCTGCAGTTCACTGCCACTGATACTCAGCGCCACCTGGTTGGTGCTCTTGTTACTAAACACATTCACCCGGCGAAGAGCATTCTGAAAATCTCCTTTGTTAACGATCAGCTTGTAAGGGTTATCGACGGGAATCACCACTTTATAATCTGGGAAGCGCGCATCGATCAGCCGGCAGATCATTTGTGTTGAACCATGGTTCACAAAAAGATGGTTGCCATTATAGCTAATGGTCAGCTCATCATCGTTATCCGGTAACGCATTCTTCAAGAGGTTCAGGGGCTTTTTGGGAACGATGAAAGAATCGTTCTTACTGGCTTTGGTATCGAGACGCTTGTAGCGTACCAGGCGGTGGGCATCCGTTGCCACAAACTGTACCCCGTCTTTTGACAGTTCAAAAAATACGCCGGTCATAGCAGGCCGGAGGTCATCGTTGCTCACTGCAAAAAGTGTTTTGTTGATGGCAGTCAGCAAGGCGCTGCTGGTCATGGCAAAACCGGTAGTATCATCGGCCGGGGGTTCCTTCGGAAAATTATCGGGGTTTTCTCCCATCACCTTGTACTTACCATTGTCGCTGGTGATCTCAACGGCAAAATTCTTGTCGATATTGAAAGTAAGCGGCTGGTCGGGGATATTTTTCAGCGAATCCAGCAGGATTTTAGCCGGGATACATACTTTGCCGCTAGCCTTACTCTCTACTTCCATCTGCACACGCATCACTGTTTCCAGGTCCGTAGCAACCACATTCAGTTTTTTGTCCTGTATCTCAAATAAAAAATCTTCCAGTATCGGTAATACGGTATTCGCGTTGATCACACCGCTGATCTGCTGCAGGTGTTTCAAAAGAGAGGAAGAGGAAACAATGAATTTCATTCTCGATCATTTAGGTTCGCAACAAACCTAGTGTAAAATGTTAATATTCGTAAACAGAAATTTGCACGCCTGCCGCATAAACAGTGTATAATGAGTTAGTGGCCATTTCCCAGAGCTTCCAGCAGTTCGCGGTACCTGGTCTTGGGCACTGGTTTTACCAGGTAACCCGTTACCGTATGGAAAGTGGCTGAATGTTGTATATCTGCCTCGTTGATGGATGAACTCACCATATATAGCGGAGGTGATACAACAGGCAGTTGCATTTTTTCGTAGGATGTCAGGAATTCCCAACCGTCCAATACCGGCATATTGATATCAAGAAAAATGATATCGGGGAAATCCTTTCTGTCGGCGCCGGCAAGCTTTTCAAAATGGACCAGTGCTTCAGCACCATTATTAAAAGAATGCACTTCCTTTACCAGTTCGGTAGATTCCAGGATCTTCCGGGCGGTAAACTGGTAAATGGGATCATCGTCTATGAGACAAACGGTATATTTCATAGTAATCTGACAGTGGATATTGGTTATTTTGCTTTGAAAAGTCTGACGCCTTAAAGGACAAATCTACATTATAATCCATTTTTAACGTAAAACTTGTGAAAACCAGCCTCTCACCAGAAAAAGCCTTCCAGAAAATTAAACATTATTGCGCATATCAGGAACGCAATCATTACGAAGTGCGTGAAAAACTTTATGGAATGGGCTTGTTCAAGAAAGAGGTGGAAACATTAATTACCCGGCTGATCGAGGAAGATTATTTAAACGAAGCACGCTATGCCATCCAGTTTGCGGGCGGCCATTTCCGCCTCAAAAAATGGGGTAAAATAAAGATCCGGTTTGAATTGCGACAAAAAGGTGTTAGTGATTACAACATAAAGGCAGCTTTGAAAGAGATCGACGAAGCGGATTACCTGCAAGTACTTTCCAAACTTGCCCGGGAAAAATGGGCAAGCCTGAAAGCTGAAAGTCCGGCTGGCCGCCACACCAGAACCACTGCATTCCTTTTACGCAAAGGCTATGAAAATAACCTTATCCAGGAAGTGATAGCTGCCATTTATTGACCATCTTTGCAATCAAGAAAGTTGTTCCCCATGTCGTCGTCTTTGACTTTTTCGCTGATACAACCCTCCCTTGCCTGGGAAGACAAGACCGCCAACCTCGGTCATCTCGGTCAGCTCCTGGAAAGCATCACCGCCAAAACAGAAATTGTAATACTGCCCGAAATGTTCAGCACCGGTTTCAGCATGCAGCCGGAAAAACTTGCAGAAAATATGGAAGGGCCAACCGTACAATGGATGAAGGACTGGGCGCACAAGAAAAGGGTTGCGCTCACAGGCAGTGTCATCATTGAGGACGGGCGGCATTATTACAACCGCCTGCTTTGGGTATTGCCCGATCAAACCGTGGGTTATTACGACAAACGCCACCGCTTTGCCTTTGCGGGTGAGGATGAAAAATATACACCAGGTAAAAAGAGGCTGATAGCCCAGGTAAAGGGCTGGAAGGTCAACCTGCAGGTATGTTACGACCTCCGGTTCCCTGTATGGGCCAGGCAGCAGTTGGAAAACGGACCCAATAGCCAGCCTGAATACGATGTACTGGTCTATGTAGCCAACTGGCCCGAAAGGCGCAGTCACGCCTGGAAAACACTGCTTACGGCCAGGGCTATTGAGAACCAATGTTATGTCATGGGCGTAAACAGGGTGGGTAATGACGGGAATGGTATTTATCACAGTGGCGACAGCATGGTGATTGACCCGTTGGGTGAAGTATTGTTCCACAAGGCACACGAAGAAGCCATCTACACAATTACGATCGATAAAGAAAAACTGGATGAAGTACGGTCGCGCTTCCCTTTCTGGAAGGATGCCGATCATTTCCATATCAGTCAATCATGAACATGAAAGCTGCATGAAAAACCAACAGATTTACCTCGCCAACCGCGTATTTACCGGTACTGAGTGGCTGCATCACCATGCCGTAGTTATTGAAAGAGGCGCCATTACAGATATACTCCCTTCCACAGCGCTCCCTTCGGGTGAAACCTTGCAACATGCTATTATTGCACCGGCTTTTGTTGACATACAAATTTACGGTGCGCACAACCGGTTACTGGCTGTTTACCCCGAAGCCAATACGCTGGACCTGCTGTATGATTATTGTAGCAAAGGTGGCGCCGCCTATTTTCAACCTACGGTGGCCACTAACAGTTACGAAGTGTTTTACCAATGCATCGACGCTGTTCGCGACTATTGGAAAAAGGGGGGCAAAGGCTGCCTGGGACTGCATATAGAAGGTCCCTGGATTAGCCCGGCCAAGCGTGGCGCGCATATCGAATCTTTCATCCATGCGCCATCCGTTGAAAAAATAAAACCCTTGCTCGACTATGGCAAGGATATTATTACGATGATCACTTTGGCACCCGAAACCTGTGGCCAGGATGTGATCGACCTGATACGTTCTTACGATATTGTTATTTCGGCCGGTCACAGCAACGCTACTTATGAAACAGCTATGGCCGCATTCAATGGCGGTATCCCGGCGGCTACCCATCTGTTCAATGCTATGAGCCCTTTACAACATCGTGCACCGGGTATGGTGGGCGCCATTTTCAATCACCCCGGGGTAATGTCGAGCATCGTACCGGATGGTTATCATGTTGATTTCCCCGTGTTGCGCATTGCCAAGGATTTAATGAAAGAACGGCTTTTCGTTATCACCGATGCCGTTACCACTACTACGGAAGGCCCTTACCCGCACCAGTTGGCGGGCGACAAATACGAGTCGAACAATATACTCAGCGGTTCTGCCCTCACCATGCTCAAATGCGTGCAAAACCTGGTGCATCGTGTCGATGTACCGTTGGCAGAAGCATTGCGAATGGCCAGCCTGTACCCCGCCCAGGTAATGGGAAAAGCACACCGGATGGGGAAAATAGAAAAAGGATACGACGCCAACCTTGTATGTATGAACGAAGCGCTGGAAATAGAACAGGTGGTTACCGGGTAGTTTCCCGTTTATGTCTTTTGAAGATATCGGTAAATATCCTGTCAATGAAAATGGCGCTTCCAATGCTCCAGTACCAGCCGTCGTAATTATACCGGAGATCGCTTTCGAAAATCGTTTTGCGTACACCAATCATCGTATTAACGCCCATGTAGGTAAGGAAATGCATGTGTTTTATTTCAGGCATGATGAAGTTGGCTGAGAAACCAAAACCACCCGGAACAAAATCCTGGTGTTGGGTAGTAGTTACAAACCGTCCGCGTATTTTGTTTACCGAATCCAGTACCGCTTTACCATAACCGAGTTCAAACACCATGCTCATTTCCCATCTTTTTTTCCTGAACAGGAAGGGCTCATAATAAACTGTTCCGAAATAAAGCCGCTTGGTCAGTTGGCGTAGCGGTATGCCTTTTTTATCCAGCTTCACACTGGCGGTATTCTGATCGAGGAAATATCCCCCAATGCCCAGTTTGAATTTGTCATTGAACAGTAATCCTATGCGATAGCCCCATATACTCACGCCCTGGTCTTCGATAAAAGAGAAGCGCTGGTCAAAGTCTCCGGTGGGTTTAAGTGAAAGCTTGTGGCGTGTTGCAACAATGGGATCGTTCATCAGCACCGTGCTGTCTTTTGCATGAATTACTGCACTGTCCTTTGAATGAACTACCGTGGTATCCTGTGCAGCAGAGGTACCACCGATCACCAAAAAACAAACCAAGCTTACAAAGCTTGCCTTAGGATAGACGAACCGATATTTTGCCCTGGGTTTGAGTAACATTCTATTCGATAGCGCAATTTAGTGATTTTTGATTCCGGGAAAATCACGTGTTCTTACCGTTTTGTAAAGATTCGTTCAACGGCTTTTACGCTGTATGAGCGCCCGAATATCTTCTATTTTCGGGTCAATCCCTTTCCTGATGGCCCCGGAAGAAGGCTTTACTTCGAGGTCTGGCACAATGCCATGTCCTTTAGGGTGGCTGCTGTCGATGACAAGCCGGTACATGGGCAGGCTCACCTGCAGACCCGAATATGGCAACCTGATTGTGGGTATATGCATGGCTGAGTTGCCGTAATATCCTCCCCCGGTTTCTTCTCCTACCACTGTTATATTTTTCTGTCCTTTCAAAGTGGCTACCATCATACTGGCGGCAGAAAATGTCAGTCCCCCCTGCACTAAGTAAACATCACCATCAAAATGGAATCTTTTGCGGGGCTTGAAATAGTGTTGCTCATAATGACCGAAATGTATCAGCCCATCTTTTTCTCTGGTGGCGGCAAGATTCATCACCAACCAATAGGGCCAGGCTGGATGGATATATCTTCCATACCTGAATTTCCGGCTGATGGCCACCACGCTATCGCCCAGCTTAAACGGTTTTGCCGCCAGGTATTGCGTGAGGTCTACACTGTTACTAACCGTGCCGCCTCCGTTTTCCCGCAGATCAATCACCAGGTGTTGCAAGTGCTGTTGCCGGATGGTTTTGAAAGATCGTTTGAAAAAAGGTTTGAGCCTTCCTCCCGAAAAACTGGTGATGCGCATGAAGGCTGTGCTGCTGGCCGTATCAATGACCATTACTCTTTTATTCATCAGCCGCATCCTCCTTGTTGGCCTGCCACTGATCTGCTCATCGTGCTTGTCCGTTGATGGTTTTTTAGTGCCAATGCTATCCTTTCGGGGAATGAAAGCTTTCACCAATGTAGATCGTTCCCTGCCTGCAGTGTCGATGTAGGTAATGGTGTATACACTGTCGGTACCGAATATGGTTTTATACCAGGCGGGAAAATTGCCGCTGACCAACTGGTTCTTGTAATTATCTGCATAACCATCGGTACTGATGAACTGAAAAATAGAATCGAGCACCTGCCGGTTGCTTCGCCCGTTGATGGAAGTGATGATGGTGCCTCTTTTAAAAACCGTGTCGCGGGGCCAGATACTTCCCAGCACTACCAGGCTGTCGTTCCAGGCTTTCAATGCCAGCGGGAATAAGGGGTACCTGAACAGCGGCGCTATTTTACCATATGCTTTTGAAAAACGGACCGTGGTATGTCCGCACCGGATTTTGCTCACCAGCCACGCAACCTTATTCTTGAATGCCACTTCATTCAGCGAATCGGTAATACTGTTGATGGTGTACCTGAAATACTGGTCCATACTGTCTTTCGGCGTGTACCAATAGAGACTGGGATGATTGGCTTCGAGTATTTTTTTCAGCAGGATGACATCTTCACGCAAACGGCTGGCAGGCATTTTAGGTAATATAGCATCCGCTCTTTGTGCCATTAGCTTGTTAGGCCCTGACAGCCAGAACAAAAACAGCCATAAGAACAATCTTCTTTTTACCATCGTGCCGGTATCATTTCTGAAAAGCATTCCATCCCTGCGCAGTAATATCAAAACTATTGCCCCCCTTGGTGAGTAGTTTACAGCCTTCTTCAATAGCTGTCATATATCCGATCACACTTATCTCTTCATTCAGGGTAATCTTATCGTAGTCTTCCTGCTTCAGCGTAAAGATCAGTTCATAATCTTCCCCTCCATTCAGCGCGCAAACGGTGGGGTCTAATCCAAATTTATACGCAGCTTTCCTGCTGTCTTCCGATACAGGTAATTTCTCTTCATAGATACGGCAACCCAGGTTGCTTTGCCTGCAAAGATGCAATACCTCGCTGCTCACACCATCGCTCACATCCATCATAGCTGTAGGAACGATGTGCTGTGCGGCTAAAAACTGTATGATGTCTTTCCGTGCTTCCGGTTTCAGCAAACGGCCAACAATATAATTTTCATTCTCCAGGTCGGGCTGCACCTGCGGATTTTCGAGGAAGATCTTTTTTTCACGTTCCATCAGGGTAAGGCCCAGGAAGGCGCCGCCCAAATCGCCGCTCACACAGATCAGATCGCCCTGCTGTGCCGTACTTCTTTTTACAAACTGATCCGGCGCCACTTCCCCTATGGCAGTAACAGAAATAATGAATCCTTTTTGTGATGAAGAAGTATCTCCTCCTACTAAATCAACTCCGTGTTTTTCACAGGCAACATGCACGCCTTCGTAAAATTCACTCAATGCTTCCAGGCTGAAACGGTTGCTCACGCCAATGCTCATGGTGATCTGTGTTGGGGTTGCGTTCATCGCATAGATATCGCTCAGGTTCACCATAACGGCCTTGTAGCCTAAATGCTTGAGCGGTGTGTACATCAGATCAAAATGAATGCCTTCGATCAGCAGGTCGGTGGAAACTACCACCTGTTTGCCAAAATGATCCAGCACGGCAGCATCATCGCCCACGCCAACTACGGTAGATGCATTCTGTATTTCAAAATTCCTGGTCAGGTGTTCAATCAATCCAAACTCACCCAATTCTCCTATTTCTGTTCTTTGTTCCATATCAGGTTTGTTATATCGATGCGCCATTCACTACGGCCAGCAGCTCATCGTGGATTTTACCATTCGTAGCTATAATATGCGGTTGATAGGGTGAATAAGCATTGCCTTTAAAGTCGGTCACTTTACCGCCTGCTTCTTCTACGATGAGGAACCCGGCGGCGCTGTCCCATGCCTGCAATTTGTGTTCGTAAAACCCGTCGAAACGGCCAGACGCTACCCAGCAAAGGTCAATCGCTGCACTGCCGAGCCGTCTTACCGGTACGCCTTTCCTGATCAACTTTTCAAATACCTGCAGTGGTCCGTTGGGCATATCGAGGTATGTATAAGGGAACCCTGTTACCAGGCAGCTCTTGATCACTTCGGTTTTCTGGCTCACTGCTATTTTTTTATCATTCAGTGTAGCGCCGAAACCTTTTTGCGCAAAGAACATTTCCCCGATGAAAGGATTGTACACTGCTCCGAGAATCATTTCGCCGTTCTGTTCAATGCCAATGCTCACGCAGCAGATGGGAATGCCATTGGCAAAATTCACCGTACCATCGATGGGGTCGATGATCCATTTATAAGATGAATCCTGGATGATCTCGCCCGTTTCCTCACTTAATATGAAATGATCGGGGAATTGCTGCCTGATCACTTCAAAAATGGCTTTTTCAGCGGCATGATCTGCTTCGGTTACCAGGTTATTGATCCCCTCTTTGTGACTGATTTCAAACTGGCCATTAAAAAAATGCTGTAATTGTGCGGCGCCTGCCTCGACTGCCTGCATTAAGGTTTGTTTCAACATGGCGCAAAAGTACCCAATTCCTTATGTCAAATTCCCTATTTCAGCTCATTTGCGTTAATTTTGTATATTCAAATTGATAAACCTGCGCTAACGATGGCAATACTTGATATCAAGCTACCCAATTCTATTCTCAAGGCCCTCCGGTTGCCCCAGAACAATCCCCGTAGGCAGCAGATCAAAGTATTGAAAAAATTACTCCGGAAAGCCAGGTTCACCTCTTTTGGCCAGCAATACCGGTTCGATGAAGTATTGCTCAGCAAGCATCCTGGTAAAAAATTCCAGGAAATGGTCCCGGTTTTCACCTATAATAAGATATACACTGATTGGTGGCATACCACCCTCGAAGGGACGCCCGATATCTGCTGGCCCGGCAAAATCCGGTACTATGCTCTCAGCAGCGGCACCAGTGAGGCCGCCAGTAAATACATTCCCGTAACCAATGACCTCCTGAGGGGCAATAAGATCGTCATGATCAAGCAGTTGCTGAGCCTGCGGAATTATGAAGATATCCCGTACAGTTCTGTGAGCAAAGGCTGGCTTACCCTGGGTGGCAGTACCGATCTGCAGAAAGGATCGGGCTATTATGCCGGTGACCTGAGCGGCATCACCGCTAAAAATGCCCCCTTCTGGTTCCAGCCCTTTTATAAGCCCGGTAAAAAGATCGCCAAGGAGAAGGACTGGAACAAAAAGATCGAAGAGATCGTTGAAAAAGCTCCGCAGTGGGATATCGGTTTCCTCGTAGGTGTGCCGGCCTGGATACAGATGTGTGTTGAAATGATCATCGAACGCTATAAACTCAATAACATTCATGAAATGTGGCCCAACCTGGCTTTTTTCGTGCATGGGGGCGTTAGCTTCGAACCTTATAAGAAAGGGTTTGAAAAATTATTGGGTAAACCCATCACCTATATCGAAACTTATCTTGCCAGTGAAGGGTTCATCGCTTACCAGGACCGCCAGTATAGTGCCGGCATGCGATTGGTTACCGGCGAACATATTTTTATGGAGTTCGTGCCCTTTGATTCCAAAAATTTCAATGCCGATGGAGAAATAGTCAGCAATCCTGAAGCACTCATGATCCATGAAGTGGAGGAAGGCAAAGACTATGCACTGCTCATCAGCACAGCTGCCGGGGCCTGGCGATACCTCATCGGTGATACCATACGGTTTGTTGACAAAGAACGTTGCGAGATCGTGATCACCGGCCGCACCAAACATTTCCTCAGCCTCGTAGGCGAACACCTGAGTGTGGAGAATATGAACAAAGCCATACAGCTTGTCAGCGATGAAATGAATATCTGCATACCTGAATTTACCGTTGCCGGCATACCCCATGGCAACTTCTTTGCACACCAGTGGTATGTGGCCTGTAACGATCATGTGGATGGAAAGAAACTGGCTGCCAAAATCGATGAGAAGCTGAAGGCGCTGAACGATGATTACGCTGTTGAAAGAAACAGCGCTTTGAAAGAAGTCTTCGTAGAAGTGCTCAGCGAACAACAGTTCATGGACTTCATGCGCTGCAAAGGAAAAGTAGGCGGACAACACAAATTCCCCCGTGTATTAAAAGGCCGCATGTTGGAAGACTGGCAACGCTTTCTTAAAAGTGAACTAACCACTGTACATGCTTAAACCGGTTTTGCTGAAGGGTATATTCACCTGCTCGCTGCTGCTTTCCTGTTTGTGGCCGAAAGCGCAGGTGCCCGATCAGGCCCTACTTCATTTAAGAGCGCCCGATACTTTCAAAGCCCGGTTCACTACCACCAAAGGCGCATTCGTAATTGAAGTTTACCGCAATTGGTCGCCCTTGGGTGCCGACCGACTGTACCAACTCATCAGATCGAGTTTTTACAACAATTCCGTTCTGTTCAGGGTACAGCGTAATTACGTGATCCAGTTTGGGATAAACAACAATCCCCAAGTGAACCGGTTTTGGGATGCACACAAAATACCCGATGAACCCGCGAAATTCAACAATAAGAAAGCAGTGATCTCTTTTGCCCGCGATGGCGCTAATAACCGGGCCACGCAGCTCTTCATCAATATGGCCGACAACCACAAACTGGATACCATTTCTCGCAACGGGGTAAAAGGATATACACCCGTAGCCAGGGTTATAAAAGGAATGGAAGTGGTGGCATCTTTTTATGACGCTTATGGAAGAACCACGCTCGCACACCAGGATTCTGTTTATCTTCACGGCAATCAATACTTCTATCAACATTTCCCGGGATTGGATAAAATCATTGTTGCCACCATTCTCGAATGATTGTTGATGAAACTGATCTGTTGACCGGTAAATAATTATCAAGCATGATTGCTCCGCTTATCAAGGGTTTGATTTTAGGTGTGATATTGAGTATTTCGGTAGGGCCGGTGATCTTTGCCATCATCAAACAAAGCATCAACAACGGTCACAAAGCCGGGTATTTTTTTGTGGCAGGCGTATCGGCCAGTGATATTTTACTGGTATTGGTCTGCAATTTTTTTACTTCCCTCTTCACTACCGCACTCAACCACCGTACTTTCATTGCAGTGGCGGGAAGCGCTTTCCTGGTAGCAGTAGGCATTTACACGCTTTTCTTCAAAAAAGTACATACGGATGAAAGTAATAATATCGTTGATAAAAAATTCAGGAAACGCGATCTGCTGGCCATCTTTTTTTCCGGCTTTTTCATGAACATCCTGAACCCGGCGGTATTCATTTTCTGGTTTGCCTGGACAGCAGCCATCCTGGCCGATTCGCAAACGGCGGTCCATCCCATAGAATACAGGACCATTGTGTTCGGCACCTGCCTGGCATTCGTACTGTTTTCCGATCTGCTCAAAGTGATGCTGGCCGGTAAGTTGAGGCCCAAGCTCACTCCGGGCAATCTTCATCTCATCAATAAAATATCCGGACTGATCCTCATCGGTTTTGGCATTGCACTTTGCTGGGGTATATTGACCTATGGAAATAAAATAGGATAGGAAAATGGCAAAGAAAAAATCTTCCCGCTTGGGAAAAATAGGACGATGGATCAGGAGAGCGTTGCTCATTATGTTTCTCTCTTCACTGGTCTACATCATTCTCTGCAAATGGATCATGCCGCCCATTACAATTACACAGGCAGCAAATGCTTTCGGTTACGGCTTGAAACGCGATTATGTATCCTGGAACGATATCTCTTATAATATAAAGCTTGCGGCCATTGCCAGTGAAGACCAGACTTACCCCGATCATAGCGGGTTCGATTGGGATGCCATTGAAAAAAGTCTGCGCCCCAAAAAGAAAGGGAAAAAAACCAGGATTCCTTTGGGAGGCGGCGCCAGCACTATTACCCAGCAGGTAGCCAAGAATGTTTTTCTATGGCAGGGGGGTGGCATCGACCGCTTTATTCGCAAAGTGCCGGAACTTTATTTTACCAAAATGATCGAATGGATCTGGGGTAAGCAACGCATATTGGAAGTATACCTGAATGTGATTGAAATGGGACCGGGCATTTTTGGAGTGGAAGCCGCATCCCGAGCCTATTTTGGAAAGGGTGCCCGTAATCTTTCCCGCGCAGAAGCGGCCATGATCATCGCCTGTCTGCCCAACCCCAAAAGGTTCAGCGTACAACCGATGAGCCGTCGCGTGGCATGGCGTTATCCGCAGATCGTTCAGCAAATGCACAATATTGAAGATGATCCCGACATACAGGCCATCATCCGTTAATGGACCCATCGTTCAACAGCATCAATAGCTGTTTGTACACGCAGATCATAATCGCCGCTAATCTCAATCCAGGGAACTCGTTGGTTAATGAGCAGGTCTTTGTAAATGCGATAGAGTTCCTGCCGCGGTTGTTCATCCGGATATTCCCGCAATTCATCTTTTACCCAGGGCAGATCCACGTTGCACAAAAGATACAGATCGTATTTGCGCCAAACGATCTCGTCCAGAATGAACTGGTGGCATTTTCCGAAAACATATTCGCACCATACTTTCATCACATACATATCCGTATCTATAAACAGAGAGGGCGCATGAGGCGAAGCAGTCAACGAATTGCGCTTGACCCAATGCTTGTCTGCCGTTGATGACCACTGTTGCTTTACCAGTGAAAAATATTCGTCTTCCAGCGCAAGCTGTCCTTTTGCAATGGTCAGCAGGTCATCGAATTGATATTCCTTACCATGTGTTAACAGGTATTCCCTCGCAAATTCAGGGCACCATTCGGTATTGTAATGCTGTGCCAGCAACTCGCACAAAGTGCTTTTGCCGGTTGACTCCGGCCCAATGACAACAACTTTTTTAATCATGATTTGTAACGACGAGCGCTTTTCTTCTCCATTCAATGAGTCCTGCTATTGCCAACACCAGCAATACCAGGAACTGCACGCTGGTGAAAACGTACCCTTTGATGAAATATAACGGAATGGAAGCGATATTTGTTGCGATCCACCAGATCCAGCTTTCTACTTTTTTCTTGGCCATCAGCCACATACCGGTATAAGCCGTAGCGCTGGCGAAAGCATCGGCCCAGGGAATGGCTTCGGGAGCAAACGCTTTTTTGAGCCAGGTGAGTGCGCCGAAGATCGCCACATAAAAAACCACGAAGAACAACAGTTGTTCTATCCAGTTGCGTGCACTGCTGTAAGTAATGTGCAATAAAGTTTCTTTGTTCTGCTGGTCTTTCCTAGCCCAGAGCATCCACCCGTAAATACTCATCACCGTATAGTAAAAATTCACGCTGGCTTCACCCAGTAAGTGGCCTTTTACACTCAGGTAAACATAAATGGTAGTGTTGATGAGCCCTACCGGGTACACGAGTATGTTTTCTTTACGGCTGAACCATACGCTGGCAATACCTGCGAATACGGCTATGAATTCAAGCGCGCCTGTTTGTTGCAATCCGTCGATAAATTGGTTGAAAACATTCGTCATCTGGCGAAACTGGTATTGAATGAACAAATGAAATTACAGATTCGTATTTAATCACGCCCGTCAATTGCTGAAATAATAGATGGCGCCATCGGCGAAGTTTTTTTGCCAAAGCAGTTTTTTATGGCGCTGTATAAAATCGATAGAGACCAGGTCGGGGTTGTCTCCATCGGTAAACATTACCACACAAAACGATGGATGGTCAATACATTCTTTGACCTCTTTCTGTATGTCCTTATGCGGTAATACGTTGGCCCGCATGCCGGTAAGAAAATATATGGCATCATTGGCATTCGCATACACAAGCGAACCCAACTCCTTTTTGTGCTTGCGTATATAATCGATGGTTTCCGACTGCGTCCAGCTATCTTCGGTATAACCGGGAATGCCGGCGTCTTTTATGTCTTCCCATGCATTGGCATTCTGCCGGTACTGGTACCATTGGAAGGAGGCATACAAAAAGAACATCAAGGCACAGAGCGTAATCTTTTTCATGCCGAATGTGCTTTGCACTGCCGGGATAAACCAGCCGGTAAGCAACAGTAACATCGGAATATATAATGGCAACAACAGGCGACTGTTCAGCTCTTCAAAACGCGAAACTGTAGCAATCGTTACCATGAATAAAGCATACACCAGGAAAAAAAGCGACAGCACCATTTCGTAAGACCGAAAAAACTGCTGCTGTAGTATCCGGTATACTACCACCCCCAATGCCAGTAATACTACAATCATGAACAGCACGGCCATCGCTTTTTCATAGCCCTTCATGAATGGCAACCAACTACCAAATGTGTTCCCGATGTCGAGCAAATTATCCCATAAACCCCTTTCTGCTCTTTCTCTGACACCGGTAAAACTTTTCGACACGAAATGGTTCCTGATCAGGTTTGCTGCCAGCAAGGATGCACCGGTAAGGTTAAAGACCAGCAGGTGTTGTATCTTTTTTTTTCTGCCAAGCGTTTCATCGGCCAGCATCAGTATACTTCCCACTGCCAATAATACCACCCCGGCATAACGCGTAACCAGTGTAATGGCGGTTATCAGTGATAAGAGCAGTAAAGAGCGCCAGGTTTTTTGTTGCAGGTACCACTGCGCCTGGATGATAAAAACCAAAATGAGTAAAACAAAGACTGTTTCGGACCACAACATGGAATAGGTTTGCAACATACAGCGGCTCAATACCAGTGCCAGCAGGAACAAGCTTCTATACCAGGTGGCGGTTTTTTCCAGTCCGTTGATGATGGTTGCCGTTGCGAATAAAACCCCACCGAACAACAAACTGTTCAATACCGGGGCAAATGCCATCACCGATAACCCTGTAATAAATTGTACAGCGGCCAGCAGGCAGGGATATCCTGCCGGAAAAAGCACCAGCAGCAAGCCTGTAAAATCTGCCATGCGGCCATGCTGGCGAATGTTTTCCGCCGTGGTGATATATTCGACAGAATCGGGAGAGATGCCTATGCCGCTGTGCTTCGTCAGCAGGTAAAGGGCAAAGGCCGACAGAACCGTTGCCAGCAATGCATCCCAGTATTTACTCCACAATCCTGAGTTTTGCATAATTGAGCATGATCTTTTTTTCTCCATTCAGCTGAAACTGAATAGTGGCAATGGGATTATGATTAGAACCTTCTATTGCAACGACCTTGCCGAACCCGAATTTCTGGTGCTCTACTTCTTGCCCCGCTTGCAATGCCGAAACATCGCTTGCCACAAAATCTATCGAAGGTTTGTGTTCCACTACTTTATTCGGTGGCGCAGGCGGCAGGTATTCGGGCTTACTTGGTTGTCTGCTCGCCGGAGCTTTCCTGGCAGGCGCGGCGCCAAATCCGCCAAACCGCTGATCAAATCCGGTACTGTTCCGCGCACCACCACCGGCATAGCTTTTATCGATATACTGCTCGGGCATTTCATCAATGAACCGGCTCGGCTCATTTTGTACCAACTGTCCAAAACGGTAGCGCGAATTGGCATACGTTAGCCACAACCGTTGCTTGGCACGGGTTACCGCCACATAAAAAAGCCGGCGTTCTTCTTCGAGTTCTTCCCGGGTATTGATGGCCATGCCACTGGGGAAAAGACTTTCTTCCACACCGGCCACAAATACGCATCCGAATTCAAGTCCCTTTGCAGCATGTATAGTCATCAGTTTTACCACATCGCTATTTTCTTTATCGTCATCGGCATCGGTGAGTAAAGTGATTTGCTGGAGGTAAGCACCCAGCGATTTATTGCCTACTTCTCCATCTTCATTAGCCGGACTTTCGATCCATTCCTTGATAGAGTTCAGCAATTCCTGGATGTTCTCATAACGGGCCAATCCTTCTGTGGTCTTGTCGTTGAAGAGTTCTTTTACAATATTGGTATGCTTGCCTACCTGCACCGCTACATCGTAAGCGTTCTTTTCAGCTAAGAGGCTCTGAAAATAACGGATCATGGTAACGAAATTCTGCAACGCTTCCAATGTGCCTGCTTTAAAACCAAATTCTGCAGCGCGGGTAAGCACATCGAACATGGGAATATTCTGTTCATTGGCAATGATCACGCATTTTTCAATCGTGGTTTTACCAATGCCCCTTACCGGGTAATTGATGATGCGTTTGAGCGCTTCTTCATCTTTTGTATTGATGATCACACGCAGGTAAGCCAGGAAATCTTTGATCTCTTTGCGCTGGTAGAAACTCAGTCCTCCATAGATGCGATAGGGTATACCCATCCGCCGCAGGCTTTCTTCAAAAGAACGGCTTTGTGCGTTGGTGCGATAGAGGATGGCAAAATCCCGGTTGAGGTAATGATTGCGCAGCTTTTGTTCCTGAATAGTATCTGCCACAAACCGTCCTTCGTCGTTATCGGTCATGGTACGCACCAGTCTGATCTTGTCGCCTTCGGCATTATCTGTCCACAGGTTTTTGGGAATCTGCCCTTTGTTATTCCTGATCACTTCATTGGCAACATGGATGATGTTCTTGCTGCTGCGGTAATTCTGTTCCAACTTCACCACTTTCACATCATCATAATCTTTCTGAAACTGGAGAATGTTCTCAATAGTAGCGCCGCGGAAACTGTAAATACTTTGTGCATCATCGCCCACCACGCAAATGTTCTCGTGCACGGCGGCCAGTAATTTGGCTATCTGGTACTGGACAGGGTTGGTATCCTGGTACTCATCGATCATGATGTATTTAAACTTGTGCTGGTATTTATGCAGTGCGTCCGGAAAATGTTTAAGCACTTCATACATTTTCAACAGCAGGTCATCGAAATCCATGGCGCCGTTCTTGAAACAGCGGCTGGCGTAAGCAGCATAGATCTGCGCAATGGCGGGCCGGTTGGCGCGCATGTCTTCCTGTTGTATAAAATGATCGAGTGCATATTCAGCCGGAGTCATCAACGCATTCTTGGCAGCTGAAATGCGGCTGCCTACAATATTGGGCTTATAATGTTTATCGTCAAGGTTCAGTTCATTGACCACTGTTTTAATCACCGACCGGCTATCGTCGGTATCGTAAATGGTGAAATTGGCCGGATAGCCGAGGCGATGCGCTTCGGCCCGCAGCAAACGGGCAAAAACGCTGTGGAAAGTGCCTATATAAAGATTACGTGCTTCTGTATTACCCAGTATTTTTTCAACCCTTTCTTTCATTTCGGCTGCTGCCTTGTTGGTAAAGGTCAGTGCCAGTATGTTAAACGAATCAATACCATGGGCCATGAGATGCGCGATACGGGTAGTCAGCACTTTTGTTTTTCCACTCCCTGCTCCGGCCACAATCATCAGCGGCCCGTTGATATGCGTTACCGCTTCCAACTGGGGCTCATTCAGTCCTTTCAGATAATCTTGCATGGGTGCAAGTTAATCAGATGATCGCAGTGTAAAAAACCATTCGGTTAAGCGATGGTTTACACCATCAAATACCTGTAAAAACAATTTATTTTGGAAAAATAACAGGCCGGCCACATAAAATTGCGTAGAACTACTTAACATACGTACTTGCTTTTATAGCAATTTCCCACTTCTTTATTAACCCTTCCATATATGCATATGGATACCACAAAAATCAAATCATGGAAAACACTAAAATCAAAGTGATAATCTGTGACCAACACCTCATTTTCAGATCGGGACTTAAAAACATCCTCTCCGATATTGAAAACGTGCAAATTGTTGGTGAAGCTACCAGTGTGGAACAGTTGATCACGACCGCCCTTTTATCTGCCCCCGATCTGATCCTATTGGATATTGGCATGCCGGGTATCAACAGTGAAATGTTGATGAAACAACTGGAAAAACTCATTCCCGATTGTAAAGTAGTGGGCCTGGCTGTTAACGGACACGAAAACAGTTTATGGGAAATGATCACGGCTGGTGCAGCCGGTTATATACTCAAAAGCGCCAGCCAGGAAGAGATCGAAGAAGTGGTGGGTACTGTACAGGAACCCTACCCGTCTCATTACAGACCGGCATCTGATAAAAAGGCATTGGTTGCTGCCATGCAGCGCAGCAACCGCAAAGCCTATGATGTTTTTTTTACCGACAGGGAAAAAGAAATCATCAACCTCATTTGTAAAGAATATACAAGCAAGCAGATAGCACAAACGCTTTTCTTGAGTAAAAGAACTGTGGAAGGTCACCGCACCCGTATCATGTGCAAGATGGGGGTAAAGAGCATCGCCGGCATGATCTCTTATGCTTATCGAAGAGGGCTTTGCAGGCTTATGTTAACAAGCGTTGTTATTTACTGGCCGGGATGGTATTCCTGTTCCTTGTGCTGCGATATATCTTCCTTATAGAAAAAAACATCTTTGAACCGGCCGGTCAGGAACATTGCTGCCTGATCGGTAAAATGTGGGTAGCCGGCCTGCGAACTTTGGCCTCCGGTGATAATGGTTTTCGCGCGTAGCTTCTTGCCGAACTCAACTGCGGCAATGAAACTATTGCCCGATACCCCGTATCGCTTTTTTGTATTGGCAGCACTGCGGCTTTCGAAAGCAGGCAAGGTGCCCCAGCGCGAGGAAGCCAGTGAAGAAGGCAGGCTCGGCTGCTTATCATCGAACTGATTACCGGCGAGCCGTTGGTATCGGTTGATATTACCCCAGGGCTGCCGCCAGTCGCCAAATGTTTGTTCCAGGTTCTTCAATGTTTGGATCAATACTTCCAGTTTTTGCTGTGCCGTTGTATGGTTCACCATTTCCTGGAATCGACCCAGGGCATTACTGGCTTCTTCCTGCGTTCTGGCTTTGGGTAGCAAGAGGCCAACTCCTGTTGCCCAGTCAACCGCCAGTGTAGTAGCCACCGAATGTTCATCGGCGGTTTTATTCCAGGCTTTCAGCAATTCTATAGGTTCTTTCAATTGTTGTTTGATGTTTTGATCCGTTGATGCGTCATAAGCCTGGAACAATGCAGGCAATAAAATATCAAAGGCCGACATATAGCGGTTGTACCCGATTTTTATCAGGTCGTCGAGCGTTAGCTGGCCGGCATCCTTTAACAGGCGCATGGCATTGAGCGCCCGGGCATTCTGGCCATCGGGGGCCATGTAAGCGGGATATTTGGTTTTATCCGGACTGCTCTCGCCGGCTGCAGTGAAAGGAGTGGAGTTGCAATTCTGTATCCATCCACTGGCAGGATTGTAGAGATGAACGATCTCGTCGAGCGGGTGTGTGCCCTTCCATTCATTCGAAGATTTCGTGCCATCTACCGGTAAGGTCCAGTCAAGTTTGGGATCTCTTACCGGAACAAAATCGCCATGCCAGTAAGCAATATTTCCCTTGTCATCGGCATACACCGTATTATTGGTTGTATTGGATAACAACATCATGGCCTTTTTGAACTGTTCAAAACCATTGGCCTTGGTACTCACCCATGACTGGATGAGGGCATTCAGCGAACGGTTATTTTCTTTAAGGCTCAGCCATTTCCCGTTACGGCTTCCTATCACAGGTCCGTGATGGGTGTAAAAAGCTTCTACAGGAACCGCTACCATTGCTGTTTCTTTTTTATAATGAAGCAAGATCTTCTTTGTTCTTACCGGTTTTTGTTTTTCTTCATACGCATATACCCATTGGTTATTCTGCCGGGTTACTTTTTCTTCATACAGATCGGCAACATCTGCATAGCTGGTGGTATGCATCCATCCGCAATGCTCATTGAATCCCTGGTACACGAACATTTGTCCCCATGTAACCGCCCCATAAGCATTCAACCCCTCTTCACTTATCATATGTACTTCAGTTCTGAAATAGAAAGGAACATGCGGATTGATATACAACAACGCGTTCTTGGTGGCACTACGCGAAGGGGCGATGGCAAAACCATTGGATCCGCGAAGCTCTGTTTCATCGTAGGAGTGGTTCCATCCCGTGGCCTTAGCTGCCTCTTTGTTGATATAAAAACTTCCGATCTCATCCAGCCCTATGCCGCCTGTTCTGGTAGCCGATACGCTGCCATCGGTGAACATGAGGTGAAACCAGGGTTCGAAGCGTTTCAAAACCAATGGATGTACTTCCGGATGTTTGTACAGATAATAATTAATGCCGTCGGCAAAAGCATTGAGCAGTTTTTTAAACCATTCGGGACTGCGTTCATAATCCCTGATAGCATCGGCACTGTCTTCTATCAGGCGCATCTGCAGGTCATAGTTGAGCTTATTTTCTCCATCTGCTTCGGCCTGACGGCCCAATACTTCCAGGTAATTGCGTTCCACCTTTCCAAAATCCTCTTCGCACTGGGCATACAATAAACCGAATACGGCATCGGCATCTGTTTTTCCATAAATATGAGGGATGCCCCAGGTATCCCGGATGATGGTTACTTTATGCGCCTGGGCTTCCCACCGGTTTATCTCTTTTGCGGAGAAATTTTGTGCAATACCGGCAACAGGAGCTAATAACAAAAAAAGCAGCAATTGTTTCATATAAAACAAGCGTTGGTTATTGGTAAGACAATGCAGTAACTAGCGCAGGGGTTTCAGCAGGTATTCCAATCCGTTGAGTTTGATCACATACAGTGTTTGCAATAGCTCTCCCAACTTTCCCTTGGGAAATCCCTTTTGCTGGAACCATTCAAGGTAGCTGATCGGCAAATCGCAAAGCAGCCTGTCCTTGTATTTGCCAAAGGGCATTTTCATCCGCACCAGTTCAAGCAGGACATCGGGATTAGGCTGTAACGGATCGGTGCTCATCATAACTGTAAAGTACGGCTAAAAAATGCATTTGTATCACGACTCTTCGTCGAAATACAATTTATAGAACCGCTTCCCTACCATTTCATCATAGCCCTGTTCTATTAAATCTTTTCTGCCATGTATATAAATATGAAAATTCTTATCCAGCTTCAGTACACTCTTGAAAAAACGTTGTTGTTTTTTTACGGCAGACAGGTGGATGGGAAATTCCTCTTCTATTGCTACCTGCCTGGCAGATTCATAAACGTTTTTGTATTGGTGAAAGCTTTCGATCACTTCATCGTGGTGCAATACTTCCCGGGCAAATTCATCCATCCTGAATTCGTCCTTTGTTTTGAAGTAATCCATGCTCCGGTTGAGCATATCTATCTGATCGCTTTTCGACACTTCGAACTTTTCGGCCATTTCATTATGGATGAAAAGCTTACACATACCCAATGCGGTATCGGTATGATGATAACTGTTGGTATTGCGGGTTACCTGCAGGAAATCGTTTACCCAATAGCGGGCTTCGTTCTGTTTATTGGTATTGTCTACTACGCATACAATATACCCTTCTTCCCGGTTCTGACGAAATACAAGACAACCTTTATCTAGTTTATTGATGCTGATGCCGTCCTCTGCCGCCACTTCGAAGCTTTTGCCATGCGGGAATACTTTCAGGAAAGGTTCTTTGGTTTCGCTTTTGAAAATCCCAACAGCTTCCACATACTCCGTTCCGAATGGCACTTGTGAGAACCTTGTTACATACAATTCACCCTGCTTCACATTGGCATGGGTGCTTTTGGTATACAGAAAATGAGCCATCAGGGCGCTTTGTTCCATGAAGCTGGCGGGCTTGTCAAAGAGTGCCGACACATAATGATACATCTCGTTCAGTTCCAGGTTGCTGATATGGGTGAAGCGGTATTGTTCTTCTTCGTTGAACGGATGCAGGAAATACCTGGTAAGCAGGCCCCTTACAATGGGATCGTTCAGTGAAAGCGGGTTGGCAGAAAGTTTCAGTTCCTCCCCCCTTGTAGGATTGCCCAATTGGTGCACCACGGCCTGTTCCAGTACTACGCTGTCGATTGCTGTCATAATAAGGCGAAGATAATACCTCAAAAAGCAAATAAGATTTGCCGGGAATAATGCAATTTTGTAGTAGTTCCTCATTTACCCTTAAGAAATTCATCGCCGCATGTATCAACAGTTTTGGAGTAAATACATACCGGTTATCAAGATATTGCTCAAGCGTACAGCTGTAGGAGACCAGATACTTGATCTTAACCGTGTTGATTTCGAACATGCAGGAATGACCCGCAAGGCCGGATACAGGTTCGATATAGAACTGGTGAACGGAAGGGTTTCCAATCATATAGGCGGCATGCCGCTGGCTGCAGAGCTCGCCGCAATTTTACTGGAAGACCCTGCTGTACAGATACTATTGACTGAGCATGATTTTGTTATCTCTCTGAACACCCGCTACCAACTCAACATCAAACGGACCCGTGCTACAACTTGAAGTAACAATTTATGACATCAAGTTACGAATGCCGCAGAAACGACCACTTGTTAGCTTTTACTGTCTCGCAAACGTTTGCCTGGTATGGCTTCCAAGGCATCGTAAAAATTTTTCAAAAAAGTCTACCAAAATTGTGGGGAATTTAAATTTGCCCTTATCTTTGTCCTGTCATTATCATTAACTCGATTAAAAATGAAACAGGCAATCACCACTTTCGTTCAGGCAATCATGAACCTCCTCACTCCTGCCAAAGGGTTCATGTGCTGCTGTTGTTGCCCTGTACAACCCACCAGGTGTTGTAATGACTGATATCTCCCCTTACTTATTTACCCAGGTTTTCAGTTTCACCAATACCCGATTCTTGTATGTCACATTCAACAAGTGATGCATTGGCTTCCCTGCAACATAGTATCAATGGCAAAAGCATAGCAGACGCTGTGGAAACGCTCATTGCCGCCTACCCGGGCGCTGTGACTTTTTCCACCAGCTTCAGCAATGAAGACCAGGTTATCACAGATCATATTGCGAAGAACCACCTGCCCGTTTCATTTTTCACACTCGATACGGGCCGTCTTTTTCCTGAAACATACAGTACCTGGAGCAGGACGCTGGAGCATTATTCCATCAGCATCAAAGCCTATTATCCCAATGCGGGTGAACTGGAGACTTTCATTGAATCGAATGGCCCCAACGCTTTCTACGACTCTGTAGAGCTCCGTTCCCGCTGCTGCTTTATTCGCAAAGTGGCCCCCCTGAAAAGAGCCTTACAAGGTAATGCCGTATGGATCACCGGTCTGCGTGCAGAACATTCGCCCAATAGGCAAGACTTGCAATCGCTGGAATGGGATGAAGGCAACGGAATCATCAAATTTCACCCGCTGTTACATTGGAGCACCGAAGAGGTCAGCAACTATGTACAGCAAGCGGCCATCCCATACAATCCTTTACACGATAAAGGTTTCGTGAGCATCGGCTGTGCGCCCTGTACCAGGGCCATCCGCCCCGGCGAAGATTTCAGGGCCGGCAGGTGGTGGTGGGAAGACAGCAGTAAAAAAGAGTGCGGATTACATACACATTAAAGAACAGAATTCAACATCATGAGTCAGTATAAAACAGATTATTTAGATCAACTGGAGTCGGAAGCCATCCACATCATGCGTGAAGTGGCCGGCCAGTTCGAAAAACCAGCCCTCCTTTTCAGCGGCGGTAAAGATTCCATTACCCTGGTGCACCTGGCATTGAAAGCTTTTCGTCCCGGTAAACTTCCTTTCCCACTGGTGCACATCGATACCGGCCATAATTTCCAGGAAGCCCTGGATTTTCGCGATGAACTGGCAGAGCAACTGGGAGAAAGACTCATCGTACGTAAAGTGGAAGACACCATCAAGACCCGTCACCTTACAGAACCCAAAGGAAAATTCGCCAGTCGTAATGCGCTGCAAACCTATACGCTGTTAGATACCATTGAAGAATTCAAGTTCGATGCCTGTATCGGAGGCGCTCGTCGCGATGAAGAGAAAGCCAGGGCCAAGGAAAGGATCTTTTCGGTGAGGGATGAATTCGGCCAGTGGGATCCCAAACGCCAGCGCCCTGAATTGTGGAATACTTACAATGGCAGGATCAGCAAAGGAGAGAACGTAAGGGTGTTCCCCATCAGTAACTGGACCGAACTCGATATCTGGAACTATATCCGGCGCGAGAAAATCGATCTGCCATCTATCTATTTCTCACATGACCGCAAAGTGCTGGAGCACGAAGGACAACTCGTTGCAATATCTGATTTTATTGAAGTAGAGCCCCATGATAAAGTATCGGTGAAGCGGGTGCGCTACCGCACGGTAGGCGACATGACCTGTACCGCCGCCGTTGAATCAAATGCTTCCTCTATTGATGATATCATCCGTGAAATCGTTGCCACCAAAACCAGTGAGCGCGGCGAAACAAGGATAGACGACAGGGTGAGTGAAGCGGCAATGGAGGACAGGAAAAAAAATGGTTACTTCTAAAAACAAACACATGGACTTATTAAGATTTATAACTGCAGGCAGCGTAGACGACGGTAAAAGCACATTGATCGGCCGGTTATTATATGATAGCAAATCGATCATGATCGACCAGCTCGAAGCCATTGAAAAGCAAAGCAGGAACAAAGCCGATGGAGAGATAGACCTGGCTTTGCTGACCGATGGCCTGCGCGCTGAAAGAGAGCAGGGTATTACCATTGATGTGGCGTATAAATATTTCGCCACACCCAAACGCAAGTTCATCATCGCCGATGCACCCGGTCATATCCAGTACACCCGCAACATGGTAACGGGCGCTTCCAATGCCGACCTGGCCATCATTCTCATCGATGCCCGCAATGGTGTAGTAGAGCAAACCCGCCGCCATTCCATCATCGCTTCGTTACTCAACATACCCCATGTGGTAGTAGCAGTGAATAAAATGGACCTGGTGAACAATTCCCAGGATGTGTACAATAACATCGTGATCGATTACGCAGAAGTAGCGAAAACATTGGGCCTGAACGATGTTACGTATATTCCCATCAGCGCCATCAACGGCGCCAATATTGTAGAGAAAAGTGAAGACTTCCCCTGGTATGAAGGATCATCGCTTTTACATATTCTTGAAAATATACAGGTAGAGAACGACATCAATCATACCGATGCACGATTCCCCGTACAATTCGTGATCCGCCCTCAAACAGATGCACTGCACGATTACCGTGGCTATGCCGGAAAGATCAGCAGCGGTGTTTACGCCAAGGGCGACAAAGTGACCGTTTTACCTTCCGGTATCAGTTCTGCTATCAAAGCCATTGAAGTAGGCGGCAAAGAAGTGAAAGAAGCTTATGCCCCACAAAGCGTTGTGCTGCACCTGGAAGACGACATCGATATCAGCCGCGGTGATATCATCGTTAAAACAGATAACCAGCCTGCTGTTGGCAACGAGATAGAAGTATTGTTGTGTTGGATGGACCACAAACCCCTCATCCCCGGAAATAAATACCTCCTGCAATTGAACAGTAAAACGGTTCGAAGCGTGGTGAAAGAGATCACCTATAAGCTAGATGTGAACTCATTGCAGCAGGAAGCGTTCCCCGAAAAAGTAGGATTGAACGATGTGGTGAAGGCTACCATCAAAACCGCTTCGCCCATTGCTTATGACAGCTATAAAAAATTAAGAACGAACGGAGGAGCGATATTGATAGACGAGACCAGTCATGTTACCGTTGGTGCATGCATGATCCAATAAAATAACCCATCATGACCAAACAGGATTTCGTACAGCATTTATTTCACAAGAACAGGAAGCGCTTCAGCCGGTTTCCCGATAAGGAATTGGCCGAACGTTTTACTGATGATCTGTTCAACCTGCTTTTTGGTTCTTATGAAGGCCGGTACGATTCTGCCGAAAAACTGACGCAGGAATACCAGGAATTGCAGAATACTTTTTCAGCCATCCTGTTTGAATTGATCAGGGATGAGCAACTGGTGAAGCAACACACCGAGCATTTCTTCTACGAACTGCCGGAATTGTACGAAGCATTGTTACTGGATGCAGAAACAGTGCTGAAGTTCGATCCCGCGGCCCAGTCCATCGAAGAAGTACTGGTGGCTTACCCGGGTTTTTATGCCACGGCTATTTATCGCATCGCACACCAACTGCACCTGCAGGGCATTAAAACCCTGCCGCGCATTCTCTCTGAATACGCACACAGCAAAACAGGCATCGATATACATCCGGGCGCAGAAATAGGATCTTCTTTTGCCATCGATCATGGCACCGGCATAGTAATCGGAGAGACCACCGTTATCGGTAACCATGTGAAGATCTACCAGGGTGTAACATTGGGCGCTTTGAATGTGGCAAAAGAACTGGCCAACAAAAAAAGACATCCTTCCATTGAAGACCATGTGATCATTTATTCCGGAGCAACCATATTGGGTGGCGAAACCGTTGTTGGCAGCGGTAGTATCATCGGCGGTAATATCTGGCTCACCCACAGTGTGCCCGCGAATTCCGTAGTGTATCATAAAAGCGAGATACACATCAAAGGCAAAGACCCTTTTCCCGAACCTTTAAATTTTGTGATTTAACTCAAAACACTGTAAAAATAAAAGCATGAAAGCAGCTAACATTTTAGAAACGATCGGCAATACTCCTCATGTGAGGATCAATAAATTATTTGGCAATGAACACGAAGTATGGGTGAAGCTGGAAAGAAGCAATCCCGGCGCCAGCATCAAAGACAGGATTGCCCTGGCGATGATCGAAGATGCGGAAGCCAAGGGCTTGCTCAAGAAAGACAGTGTGATCATTGAACCTACGAGCGGTAATACCGGCATCGGCCTGGCGCTGGTAGCAACTGTGAAAGGATACAAGATTATCCTGGTAATGCCTGAAAGTATGAGCATCGAGCGCAGAAGACTGATGGCGCTCTACGGTGCAGAGTTTGTACTAACGCCCCGCGAAAAAGGTATGAAGGGCGCTGTAGATAAAGCCAATGAGCTGGCAGCGGAAACTCCTAACTCCTGGGTACCGCAGCAATTCGATAACCCTGCCAATACAGAGGTTCATCGCCAAACGACTGCGAAAGAAATTCTCGCAGATTTTCCCGACGGACTGGACTATATCATCACCGGTGTTGGAACCGGCGGTCACATCACCGGTGTAGCGGAAGTGTTGAAAAAACAATTCCCTCAACTGAAAGTGTTCGCAGTAGAACCGGAATTGTCGCCCGTATTAAGTGGCGGCGCTCCTGGTCCGCACCCCTTGCAAGGCCTGGGTGCCAACTTCATTCCTTCTATCCTGAACAGGGAAATACTCGATGGTATCATCACCATAGGTAAGGATGAAGCATTCAGCTATGCACAGCGTGCTGCGAAAGAAGAAGGATTGTTCATCGGTGTCTCATCAGGCGCTGCACTTGCCGGCGTTGCAAAGAAACTATCCGAGATACCCAAAGGATCAAAAATATTAACCTTCAACTACGATACCGGCGAAAGATATCTTTCTGTTGAAGGATTGTTCTAAAACCAGTTGTATGAGCTATCAACCCACCAAAGGCAAAGTGATATTGGCGGCAGCCGGTCCGGGAGACCCGGAACTGGTGACCCTGAAGACTGTTCGCTTTTTGCAACAGGCAGATGTGGTACTGGCCGACAGGCTCGTGAGTGAAGATGTCATCAAAGCGCATGTGAAGCCTGGAGCAGAAGTAACATATGTGGGTAAACAATGCCGCAGGGGGATCTCTACTCCGCAACTTACCATCAACGAATTACTGGTACATCATGCCAGCCGGCATCAGCTGGTAGTCCGGCTCAAAGGAGGCGATACCGGGATATTTTCCAATATCCTGGATGAACTGGAAACACTGGTAGCCCATCAGATCCCCTATGAAATCGTTCCTGGGGTTACTGCTGCACTCGGTGCATCGGCTTATGCCGGTATTCCGCTTACGGCAAGAGGATATGCCACTTCTGTTCGCTTCCTCACTTATTACAAATCAGATGTAGTGACGGATGAAGAATGGAAAGAACTGGCGGAAACAAATGATACGCTGGTATGGTATATGTCATCCGAAACACTCGATACCGTTGTTGAAAAACTTACACAACACCAGATCAGCGCCGATAAATTGCTGGCAGTTGCCGAACAGGCAACAACGCCACTGCAAACCATCCACACTTGCAGCCTGTATGATTATGAACGCCAACTGAAAGGAACGGTGTTTTTATCGCCTTCCCTGGTGATCATTGGCAAAGTGGTGGCGCTTCACGAGCAGTTTGCCTGGATTGCCAACAGTTACAGCAAAGAGCATTATTTCAAACCACTGACAGGTCGTGTAAGCACCATACACGACGATACAGCTAAAGATAATAAACATGTTAACAGGGCCTAAATTCAAATTACTGACAGATCTGATCAGCGAGTCAAGCAAAGAGGAGCTGATTTGGATCAACGGTTATTTATCTGCATTGCTGGGGCAGCAACCACAGCCTGCTGTAGCCGTTGCGGTTCCTGTAAGTGTTGCTGCGGCCGCACCTAAGAAGATCACCATTACCTATGGCACCGAAACCGGTAACTCTAAAAAGCTGGCCACGGAATTTGCCGCTAAGGCAAAGAAGAATGGGATACAAACCAAACTGGTGGGGCTTGACCAGTATCGCCTCACCGATCTTCCAAAAGAAGAGTATTTTATTACCGTGATCAGCACACAGGGCGAAGGTGAACCTCCTACCGCGGCACAAAAATTTTACGACCATATCCACAACAATGGTTTTAAAATACCGCAATTGAAATTTGGTGTGTTGGCGCTGGGCGATACGGCTTATCCGCAGTTTTGCAAAGCAGGAGAAGATGTAGACAGTCAGTTGCAAAAACTGGGCGGCAATCGCATCGTTCCGCTGCAAAAATGCGACCTCGATTATGAAGAGCTGGCGCATAGCTGGTTTTCTGATTTGCTCAAATCATTCGATAATGCAGGTGTTCCGGCTATTGTAGCGGCACCGGTTGTTACTGATCAGAAAAAACCAGCCGGTAAGAAAACCTATACCGGCACCATACTCTCCAGTATTAATCTCAATGCCAACAATTCAGACAGGAAAACATACCATATTGAAATAGCAGCAGAAGGCGTAGAATATCTCCCCGGCGATTCCATTGCCATCATACCGGAAAACCCGGCAGCGATCGTGGAAGAGATACTGGCCCTCAGTCAAACAGATCCGGCAAAAAATATTTCATGGAAAAATGAAACGTTTACGATCAAAGACCTGCTCACGCAGAAGCTGAATATTACTTACCTGTTGGAGAAATCTGTTAAACAATATGCAACCATTGTTGGACAGGATATCCCGGCGGGAAGGGTAGGTTTGCTGGAACTATTGCAGAAATATCCTTTGAAGGATGCAACACAGTTCGAAGCCATTGTACTCGGACTCACCCCTACCGCCCCGCGCATTTACAACATCGCTTCTTCACCCGCCGCACACGAAGGCGAAGTGCACATTACTGTGTTGCAAGATGTGTTTACGGTGAACGGGGAAAAACAGTATGGACTGGGCACCTCATTCCTGGAAAGCAAAAAACCGGGTGATGAGATCAGTTTCTTTATTCAACCCAACAAACGCTTCCGCTTACCCGCGGCAGATAAAGATGTGATCATGATCGGACCCGGAACGGGTATTGCGCCGTTCAGGTCGTTCACCGCAGAACGCGATGCAACAGGTGCTGCTGGACGCAACTGGTTGTTCTTTGGCGAAGGCCGCTTTACAGACGATTTTCTTTACCAGACCGAATGGCAAAACTGGTTCAATACCGATGTGCTCACCAAAGTGAGCCTTGCTTTCCATAAAGACAGTGCAGATAAGCCATTCGTGCACCACAGGATACTGCAACACGGCGCCGAGTTGTTTGAATGGATGCAGAACGGCGCCTACCTCTATCTCTGCGGTGAGAAAGATCCGATGAGCAAAGAAGTGGAAGCCGCGCTGCTGACCGTTATCGAGCGGGAAGGAAAATTGTCCGCTGAAGATGCAGCAAAATATTTCGAGCAATTAAAAACAGAAGGGCGCTACGCAAAAGACGTGTATTGATCCTATAAAACAGGTATTATGAGCAAGCAGGAAAAATTATCAGCCATTGAACACATCAAAACAGCCAGTCATGGTTTGCGCGGCACACTGAAAGAAAGTTTGCAGGATGAGATCACAGGCGCTATACGCGAACAGGATCAGGCATTGGTGAAGTTCCACGGCATGTACTTGCAGGATGACCGCGATTTGCGCGAAGAGCGGGCCGCTAAGAAACTGGATAAATTGTATTCCTTCATGGTCAGGCTGCGCATTCCCGGCGGCCTCTTAACGCCTGAACAATGGATCACTGCACACCATGTAGCAGGAGAATATACTACCGGTGTGATCAAGATCACTACCCGCCAAACCATTCAACTGCATGGTATCCTCAAAAACCATGTGAAGCCCACGCATCAAAACTTCAGCAAAGTAAAGCTCGACTCCATTGCCGCCTGCGGCGATGTGAATAGGAATGTGGCCTGTACGAGTCACCCCGCCGAATCGCCATTGCATAAAAGTATTCATGCGTATGCCGACAGGATCAGCCGGCTCTTACTGCCCAAAACAAGGGCTTTTTACGAAGTATGGCTCGACGAAGAAAAGATTGCCGAAAATACTGAGACCGATCCTTTATACCAGGATCGCTACCTGCCCCGGAAATTCAAAATAGGCATTTGCATTCCGCCCAACAACGATGTGGATGTACTGGCCAATGATCTGGGATTGATTGCTATTATTGAAGATGGCAAGCTGAAAGGATTCAATATTGCCGTAGGTGGCGGTTTATCTACCACGCACGGCAACGCCGATACCTATGCGCGGCTGGCCACTGTTATTGGTTTTACCGACACCGAAGAGAAAACGCTCAAGGCTGTATATGAAACCCTCACCATTCAACGCGATTATGGTAACAGGAGCGACCGGAAACTTGCGCGCATGAAATACACACTCGACAATATGGGTGTGGAAGCTTTCCGCAAAGAACTGGAAAAACGTTGCGGCTTTCCTATCGAAGATCCCAAACCTTACGAGTTTACCCAAAGAAAAGACCGTTATGGTTGGTTCAAAGACTATGAAGGTAACTGGCACTATACTTTATTCATCGAGAATGGAAGGGTTACCGACAGCGAGCAAGTGCCTTTGAAAACTGCATTGCTCGAGATCGCCCAAACCGGTAAAGCCAATTTTCGTTTTACCAGCAACCAGAACCTGATCTTGAGTGATATCAAAGAAAGCGATAAAAAGCACATTGAAGACCTGTTGAATCAATTTGGTATCATCCAGGCTACCGATGCGGCATCTGCCCTGCGTAAGAATGCGATTTCCTGTGTGGCTTTGCCTACCTGTCCGCTTGCACTGGCCGAAGCCCAGCGTTACCTGCCCAAACTCATTGACCAGATCGAACCGCTCTTGCAGCAATACGGTTTATCGGATGATGATATCGTATTGCGCATGACCGGCTGTCCCAATGGCTGCGCAAGACCTTATGCCGCAGAGATCGGACTCATTGGAACCGCTCCCGGTCTTTATAACCTGCACATTGGCGGCGACCGCTACGGTCAGCGGTTGAATAAAAAATACAAAGAGAACCTCAATGAAAAAGCCATTCTGCAGGAATTGGATCACCTGTTCAGCGATTATAAAGCCGGTAAAACAGCTGATGAACATTTCGGCGATTATGTGTTTAGAAAACAACTAGCCAATTAACAAAAAAGAGTGGGGGTTTCAGATTTTGAAACCCCCCACTCTTTTTTATATTCTTTATTCCCTATTTCCCTCTATTCGCATCAAATACAAGGGTTATATAATAAAATCCCCCAACAGCTGGGCCGCCCACATACTGCGTGTGATACGTGTTGAAGATATTGGTACCACCTATCTTAACTGTGGTATTCGCTTTCACAAAACGGTAATTCACCTGGGCATCAACGGTATTGTAGGCCGGAACGGTGCCGTTGGCTAACGGACTGTTCCAGTAAAACGCATCCTGCCAGTGCCATACCAGGTTGAACCCGGTATTCTTAAACAGTTGCCTGTTGCCGAATGATACATTGGCCATCCATTTAGGCGTATTAAAAGCAGGTGTAAATGCATCGGAAGCGTGCACTTCAACCAACTGGGCATAGGCCAGATTGGCGCCGATATTGAATTTCCTGTAAAAGTTATAGTTCAGACCAATATCAAACCCCTGGTTGCTGATCTTGCTTTTGGAGTTGGTCCACATTTTATACTTTTTTACAGAACTACCGCCGGCATATACAAATGCTGCCGTACTATCGTTAGACCCGCCGGTTTGGCCGATGGTGCCCCTGATGGGTTGTGTAACATCGAGTTGGCCGATAAAATTGTCGTACAGGTTAAAATAATAGTCGGCATCAACGAACAGTTTGTTATCAAGCAGCACGCCTTTGTAACCCAGTTCGAAAGAATTGAGGTGCTCCGGCTGTATATAACCGTATGTACTCTGCACCAGTAACCCTTTTTGATTATTGATAGCCGTGTTCTTGCTCACACCATTACTGATATCGGCATTTACTGCATTCTTAAACGCAGTTACGGATGAATTCAGGTATGAGTTTTCGAATACATTCAACGGGCCTGCCGTTACTTTTAATCCACCCAGCCTGCGCACACCGCCATTGTTCACAAACGCAAAGCCTTCGAAAAGGGTGGGAAAGCGATAACCATTCTGGTAAGAAGCACGGATATTGTGCTGCTCGGCAGGAGAATACACCAGTGCGATACGTGGGTTGATCTTCGGATCGAAATATTCGGTTTTGTCCACGCGTAATGAACCAGTGAGCTTCAGCTTATCGTCCAGCACTTTTTTAGTAGCCTGCACAAAGCCGCCGAAATTGTAATAATAGAAATCATCATTGGCTCTTTTAGGATCGGTAAGCACGGCAGGGTTGATGTATTCGTTGCCATCGGGCGTAACAATGTACCTGCGGTAATGACCGCCGGTCAGCAGTTGAATGCCTTTGATCAAACTGCTCCAATCGTATTGCCCTTCAATATGCCAGAAAGCAGATTGCAGCAACAACTGTGCACCAACGGTATCCCAGTTATTGGTATGAATGATCTTATTACGCACGCTGTCGAACGCAGCCGTGCCGGGCACGAATCTGCCGTTATCGGCAAAGGCACGGGCAGCAGTATGGGCCGCAGCTATATTGCCGCCATTAGCCGCAAAGGCGGTGTTAAAGCCGCTGGTGTAATCATTCCACCACTGTGGCGATTTTTTAAAAGCCATATCGATGTTCTCCGCCAGCGGACGGAAATTGAAAGAATTGGCGCCGGTATTCTCCTGTGTGTAATAGGCTTTAATAAAGAAATCGTTGTTTTTCACTTCCAGTGCATGCTGCTGGATCTGCTCACCATCGAGCCGCACCCGATTGCCGCGCTGGTAATTATTGGTTACAGTACCAATGCGGTACGCATAAGAAGCCTGAAGCGATGAATTGAACTTATAATACAACCCCACATCTATCTTGGAATTCTTTACAGCATAATCCGTAAGGTCCTGCTCCCGGTAACCGGTGCGGGTTACATCATAGGTCTTGCCCTGTAACGTAAGGGTCTTCATATTGCTGTTGTATTCATCGCCATAAGTGTTGATCAGGTCGGCAGCCGGATTGCTGGCTTTCCCAATGCCCAGCGATGCATTGGTTTTATTACCAGCCGTATAATACTGATCGGTAGTATCGTTGGCAATCCAATCGGTGCCTTGCGAATAAGATCCGTTGATCTTAAATGCCAGCCGTTTGTTGATGGCTTTGGCATAACGGATAGCATATTCCTGGTAGAGGGAGGGCGACAGATCCTTGCCATCTATATGATTCACCCCCTGCTTCACATACACACTCAGGCCCTGGTATTGAAAGGGGTTCTTGGTTTTGAGGTTCGAAATACCATTGATGGCGTTCAGACCGTACACCGCCGAGGCCGCACCGGGAATCAATTCAACACTTTCGATATCCAGCTCGGTAGGACCCACCGCATTGGCCACCGGTGCGCCGATACCGGGAGAAATATTATCTACACCATCTACCATTTGAAGAAAGCGCGAATTGGTGGTACCGGCAAACCCACGGGTATTGGGTACTTTATAACCAATACTCAGTGTGGTCATCTGCACCCCTTTCAGATTCTCCAGCGCATCGAAGAAAGAGGGCGCCGGGCTTTCTTTGATGGCACGCAGGTCGAGCTTTTCAATGGTAACAGGCGATTTAAGGATACTTTCCGATACACGCGAAGCGGAAACGATCACCTGACCTGCATATTGATTCTGCGCATATAAAGAAACCGATACGGCCGATGCATTGTTATCCGATACCAGGAACTCCTGCGGTTGATATCCAACATAAGAAACCAGCAATGTAATCGGCAGGCGTTGAAAAACCTTTAATTCAAAACTGCCGTCTTCTTTAGATACCGTTAACTGGTTGGAGCCTTTTACCCTGATTGAAGCGCCACCCAGTTGCTGGGCATGAACCGAATCGAAAATTTTACCCGAGATGGTATAAGCACCCTGCGAATACGATCGCAATGCCAGCAGGGTAAAAACAATTGGTATAAGTATAGCTCTGGACTTCATTAGTCTATTATTTTAGTAGGATAAAAAATTAAAATGATTACTGCTAGGTTACAGGCGAAGCCTGCGGTGATGAATGATTAAAGCCCCATAGGGCAGGAAAGGCTGCAGGTCATCGCCATACGGGCATGGAATGTGAAGTGCTGCGTATGACAGATAATATCATATTGCGAGGGAGAAGGGGTTAATTTGTTCAGTAGATCGTCCATTATTTTCTGTTTCGGTGGCAAACATACGAATATTCTACTAAAATAGTAGAGTATTTGCAAAAAAATAAAAAACCTTTGTAGGAACGAATCCTACAAAGGCTGTGTAGCGGTTAACTACGGTTTTTCATGGACTAAACCAAAGCGCTACCAATTAACCTACGCTAAAAATTAATTGGCGACTTTTCAAGGATCTTTTCAAAGGATTATTGGATTCCCAACTGTAACACATTCTTGTAATGTGATGTCACAAAGAAACGCCCAGTTACGGAAACAGCTGATAGTGAAAGTGATGAAAAACAGATAGAAAAGTCAATCGGACAGTATAGTAATATCACTACATGGGTGCTGGTGAAAACACCAATCTTACAGATGCAAGCCTTTTTTAAAAGCTATAAAAAGGCTTGCATCTGTGGAATAAATGTTGTAACTTTTTAGTATCAAATGACCCAATATGAAACAGTATCACATTATTTCCAGAATAGCTATTTATCTGCTGGCTGTTGTAATGATTGTTTTCGGGATTTATCACTTTATGAATGCACGTGATCTGGTGGTTTTTATTCCCAGCTCTTTGCCTGGTGGTATTTTATGGGTTTATCTCGTTGGCGGTGCATTTATATTGGTTGCCATTGCCTTCATTACCAATAAAATGGTGAAAGCAGCCGGATACGTGCTGGCGCTTTTATTGATTGTTTTCATTGTCACCATTCACATACCCAACTACGTTAGTGCGGGCGACAAGGAAATGAAAACCATGGCATTCATCAACTTGTTGAAGGATACGGCAATCGCCGGTTTTGCGCTTCACATTGCAGCCTCTGCCAGTCAGCAGAAGTTGCATTTTGAGGACAACGACTGACGACGTTATCTTATTTATTGGCTCCGGTCAGTTTTGCCATTGCCCGTACAGGGAACGTGCCCACTCCTTTGAATTTGGGTGGAATAGCGCTGAAGGTAAACCCATCTTCCGGTAACAACTGCAGGTTGCACAGGTGCTCCACAATCAAAATTTCTGCTCCCAATAATGTTGTATGCACTGGCCGGGATTTCCCGTTCGTATTGTCTATATTATGCGAGTCGATCCCTACCAGCTTCACACCGCAATCTCTTAAATAAACGGCTGCCGCTTCCGTAAGGTAGGGGTTGTTCTCGTAATAGTGTTCTGTATTCCAATGAACATCCCAGCCCGTATGTATTAAAACCGCGCGGTTCCTGATCTCGTAATTCCGCAGGTGCTTATCCGTAATTTCAGGTGATGTTGTATAGGGCACCCTAATGACAATGCCTTCGAGATCGGTAAAGCAAGCCAATTCCACTTCTGACAGGTCTTTCCCATGTTCAAAGCGGTGAAACGGGCAATCGATATAAGTTCCCGTGTTCGCTACCATTTCAATTTTGCCGATCTGGAACTCCGTTCCCGCTTCATATACTTTGCGCGAATCTTCCCTGCTCAGGTAATCACATATAATGGGCGCCGGCAATCCTTTATAGGTTACCAGTCCGTTTTCGATGGTATGGCTCAGGTCTATCAATAGATCATTACCCTTTTTTTCATTGATGGGTTTCCTTTTATGTGTCTCTGTTATGATCTCTTTATTCAGAATTTTTGTTTCACCTACCATCAGCAATCCCAGGTCGTCAACTATATAATCGGCCAGTGCTTTGTCTGAAATATCGTCCCCCGCAATATCAAGGCGAAAATCATGGCCTTTGATGCCCCCTCCATTTGTGAAATAAATCTCAAAATCGAATTTTACTCTTTTGTTCATGTTGCCTGTATTACTGGGTGTACTATACATCTAATAATCTCCGGTGGTAATTGATCTGCCCGAGATGATACGACAGATGTGTAGCGAGATGTATCAAAAAATATCCTGTTGATGTTTTTTCGGCAAAAACCAGGATCGGGTATTCTTGTTGTAATGCATCTTCCGGCAACTGATCCAGCGTCGTTTTCACAACAATGATGGTTTCATCTATCTTCTTTAGCAATTCGACTCTCGGTACATTCTTCAAAGAAAACTCCAGTTCCCTGTTCCTGGTGTAATTGGTTTTGCCTATCTGTGCCCCTATATAAGTATTCAAATTACCAACCAGGTGCAGGCATAGATTTCCTGCTGAATTTGCAATACCCTTTTCGGTATGCCAAATTACCTGTTCGTTTTTGTAAAGCGCTATTTCAGACCTTAGTCTTTTCAGGTCTCTCTCGAATAATGATTGAAGTGTTTGTATCAGCATATCTATCCATTCCAGTTTTTAAGTTGTCCTTCCAGCATGATCACTGCATTACCAAATAAAAGAACTTTATCGTCTTTCAGTTCAGTCGTCATGAAACCTGTTCGCTCGGAAGACTGAAAAGCCTTCAGTTTTGTTTTATTGAGTTTGTTGGCCCAATATTTCGTCAGGAAAGTTTGTACGCCTCCTGTTACGGGATCTTCATTGGTTCCTGCCCATGGCCAAAAATAGCGATAGTGAAAATCATAATCTGTATCCTTTGACGGGGCTGTTACCAATACCCCATTGATGTTCTCGTATGATGCGATCAACGCGTTGAAATCCGGTTTCAGCGACGCCAATCGATCGGAGTCGCTTATCTCCAGGACCATTATTTTGTTTTTAGGGCTGTACGATGTATTTGTTACTTCATCCAGACCCAATGCATGCAACATGGAAGCCGGCGCTGTTGATGTGGTCATCTCATATACAGGGAATGCCATGACAATATGGTCGTTTTCCTTCCGAATATTGAGTTCCAGCTTTTCTCCTGTTATGAATGTGAGGGCAGATTCATGCGTGGTTTCGAACAATACTTTTGCTGAAGAAAGTGTAGCATGCCCGCATAGGGCTATTTCTTTTTTGGGAGAAAAAAACCGGATGTCATAAGTATCGTTTTCTGCATTCTTTTTTATGAATGCTGTTTCGGAAAAGCCGATCTCTTTTGCAATGATTTGCATTTTTTCTTTGCCGATATCCTGGTCCAGAAAGCAAACACCGGCGGGATTTCCCTTAAAGGGTTCATTTGTAAAGGCGTCTACAAAATATGTTTTCATAATGAATGCATGAATTTACAAAATCTTTATATGGGCATCCCAACCAATTACGCTACGATTTTTAGCAGCATTATCGGCTCTGTTTTTTATCAGGAAATGATGTTTGAACCTTGATTTTTTTGTATTTTGTTACATGAAAAAATTTTACCTCTTCATCCTCCCAGTGATCGTATCATTTGCTGCAAACGCACAAGCATTCATGACGGCAAATGCCCAGGATATTGCACTGTATCCGCAACAAAATGAGTCAAGAAATGCCATGAACTTATCCGGTATCTGGAAATTCAAAAAAGACACTGCGGGTGTGGGAGAAAAAGAGCAATGGTTCAATGGATTAACCCATGCCGTTTCGATAGCGGTACCCGGAAGCTACAACGAGCAAATGGAGGACAGCCGTGATTACCTGGGCCTGGTATGGTATGAACAGCGGGCATTCGTGCCCAAATCATGGGCAGGTCAAAAAATTTTCATCCGGGTAGGATCTGCCAGCTATGCGGCGAAAATATGGGTGAATGGCAAACCTGTTGGCATGCATGAAGGCGGGCATTTACCATTCGCTTTCGACATCAGCAATGATGTATCTGTCAATGCGGAAAACCTGATTGTCATACAAACAGAAAATGAATTAAAACCAACCCGGGTGCCCACCGGTAATCTCGGGTCGGGCGGCATGTTCAGCAACAACCCGAAAACCAACTATGATTTTTTCCCGTACGCAGGTTTGGAAAGGGCTGTATGGCTTTACAGTATTCCGCAAAACGGTATTGGCGATATAACAACAAAAACAATTGTCAACGATGGCAGTGCAACCGTATCGGTGCTGATCAAAAAATATGGTTCGGTAAAAAAGGCTGCTGTAAAACTGAATGGAGACAATACAACCGAACAAAGTCTGCTCGATTTTTCGGGCGATGAAGCAACCGCTGTCATCAAAGTGCCCAACCCCCGCCTTTGGAGTACGGATGATCCCTATCTGTATCAACTCACGGTGATTGCCGGAACAGATGTTTATCACCTCAACATAGGCATCCGCTCGGTGAGTGTTACCAATAAGCAATTGTTGTTGAATGGCAAACCTGTTTTCCTGAAAGGATTCGGCAAACATGAAGACTTTCCCATTTTTGGAAAAGGGCTGGCGGGTCCCGTTATGGTAAAAGATTATTCGCTGTTGAAGTGGGTTGGGGCCAACTCTTACCGGACTTCGCATTATCCTTATGACGAAGAGTATATGATGATGGCAGACCGGGAAGGGATACTGATCATTGATGAAATACCTGCGGTTGGTTTGATTTTTGCCGATGGGGAAGCCAATGTTGATATCCGAAAAGAGACCTGCAAAAAACAGATCAGGGAATTGGTGGCGAGGGATAAAAACCATCCATCAGTCATCATATGGAGCCTGGCCAACGAGCCTTTTCCCAAAAACATGAATTTCGGTTCAGGGAAAGACGCCCCTGCCGATGCGTATTCATTGAATTTTTTTAAAGAGCTCTACCGCACAGCAAAAGAAGCTGATGATACCAGACCGGTTACCATTGTTGGTTTGCAGGGCGGACCAAGCGAATGGCTGGGTGCGATGGACCTGATGTGCATCAACCGGTATTATGGCTGGTACACACAGCCGGGCGATATCAAAAACGGCGTTAAACTCTTCAGCCAGGAACTGGACGACTTGCATCTTAAATACAACAAACCAATTATCGTTACAGAGTTCGGAGCGGATACCTATGCCGGAATGCATACCGATCAGCAGGAAATGTTTACGGAGGAGTTTCAAAAAGACTTCATTAAAGCCTACCTCGAATGTGCCGATACAAAGGATTTTGTTGCGGGCATGCATGTTTGGGCATTTGCCGATTTTAAAACCTCACAGGGCATTATCCGGTTTGGCGGCATGAACTATAAAGGGGTTTTTACAAGAGACAGAAAACCCAAGCTGGCAGCTTATTATCTGCGAAGCAAGTGGAACCTGACCCACTGAGCCTTAAAATACCAATCTCACCAGGGATACGGCCTGCCGGGGAAGTTGCATATCAACAGTGAGTGTTCCATTCTTGATCGTAACTGCTTTCGGGGCTGACAATAACGCTAATTGTCCTGTTTTTTCCAATTCCTTGTATTGTTGTTCTGTAGGCTGTTGTGGCGAACCCATTTTTTTCCATACTTCGTACGCATTGCTGTGATCGCTATCGATCCGGTAATGATACAATTTGGCTTTTTTTACCGGTATATGCTGTAAAGAAAGCATTACCGGTGAGCCGTTGTCCTGTATATCATCGTCGTGATAATTCCACAGCATCACGGTCAATGAATTTTTGCTTTTTGCAGCAATCGCATTGATATCTGTTTGCTTTCCGTGCACACTTGAATCAATGATCGACTGATAATCATAAGAAAAGTTTCCTGAAACTTCCACACGATTGCCCAACATCATACCCAGCATGCGGAAAACATTCAGCACAGGCTTGTCCACCCCGTTGGTGGCCAGGTCGCGAAACCCGTAAAACCAAGGCTGGTTCTCAAATTCAAAGGACCAGTTCACTGCACCGATCAGGTTGGTTCCAAAATGCGCATTGATATCATAAATACGCGCAACAGACGCAGCCGTATAACTCGAGTACATGGTTCCATTGCGATAAGCATTCTGTGGATCGGTTTTCATACCACAGGCTGCACAGCCTTCGGGATCCGACTCGCCAACAATTACCGGTAAATGTTTGGTTTCCGGGAAAGAAGCGATCACACTCAAATGATCCCGGATATTTCTCAACTGGCTGTACATGCCCATACGTACCCGGTCGTTGACAATCCGTGGCGAACCTTTTGCATGAAAAGCCAGGAAATCAATGGGTGCACCCACTTTGCCGGTAGCTGCATTGGTCTCTTTCAGACAGTGAATAATAAAGCCGCGCATGAATGCTTCACCTCCTCCTGTAGTATGTGGTCCGCCCACTTTGGCCGATGGCAGCGCGCGTTTAACAGCGTATGAAGCGTAATCGTACATCTTGCAATAAGTCTTCAACCTGTCCTGCGCCTGCAGGTAAGGAGCGTTCGGTTCGTTCCACAACTCCCAGTACCAGCTTTCTACTTCGGCCTTACCATATCGTTCAACACAATGTTTCACCCACTGGTAAATCAACGCTGCCCATTTATTGTAATCATTCGGCGGGTACGACCATCCTGTGTGGATATCACCATACTTATCGCCGGGTTTCCAATGGTGCTGGTATGGCTGCGGGTGGCTCGACAACGCCTCAGGCATAAAACCTATCTGCGCCAATGGCTTCATTTTCCTTTGTATGAACGTATCGAATATCGAGTCAACAATATTCCAGTAATACACCGGGTTACCATTTTTGTCTTCGGTATACATATTGGTAGAGCCCCATTTCAGCGCGGCGCTGCCATCTCCTGAAGTCATGAGGTTATGCACGCGAACATGAACGGGTACCGGACTCAAAGCAGCAATTTCCGAAAGCAGTTTCCGGCCATCTCTCATATAAGTGTAGTTGGGCTCGTCGTATCCGAACCAAGCCCAGATGGGCGTCATAGGACCTTTTTCTTTTGCGGCATCTACCTTGATCTGCACGGCAGACTGGGCCATCAGGCCCATACTCCAACCAAGCAACAATAGAGAAACTATGCTTTTTCGAATGACACCCTGTTGATTCATTGTCAAATGATTTTATTTTCTTGTCTTTCTAAAAATAACGCACTATGTGGAAATCAGTACAGAAGAACGGTCTTATTCATGAATGAAGTAGGTATCTGTCAACAAAAGTTTGACTATCAGCATATTGCCTAAAATATTGGTTTCTCGGCTATTGCAGAGGCAACCCTTCTGTTGCAAGCTGCGTTATAATTTGTAAACAACAGTTATGCAATCCATATTCATTCTCAGGCGGCTTGGTCTGTTCTGCGTGGTGTTTAGCGGCATCTTGTTTTCGTCTTGCAGCAAAAACAACGATTATACCGCGCCATCAACCACCTATAATATAAGTTCGTCGCTTACGGCGGCCCAGGAAGTGCCTGCCACCAACAGCACGGGTACCGGTACACTTACCGGCACTTACGATGCAAGTACTTATAAACTCTCTTACACCCTTAACTGGAGTGGTCTCACCGGGGCGGCTACCGGCATGCACTTTCATGGTCCTGCCGCCGCGGGTACAAGCGCCGCCGTGGAAGTAGCTATCACAGGTTTTCCTTCTGCAGCCAGCGGTACTGTGAGCGGAACAGCTACACTTACTGCCAGCCAGAACGATGATCTGTTGGGTGGTAAGATGTATGCGAACATACATACTTCGGCTAATCCTGCCGGTGAGATAAGAGGTCAGGTAAGTGCTTCGAAATAAGTTTGGTAGAGTTATCCTGCTAAAAGGTCGATACCGCACAACTGCGCTGCGGCATTCAACCTGCCTGCCCGCATGTGTGCAGTCAGCTGCAGCAGCCTGGGGCGATACAATTCATAATCTGCGCCATAAGCATCTTTGATGTTTTTGGCTTCTACTTGTGATATTTTACCATCGAACGCTACGGCAACGGTGAAAAGATCCAGCAGGAGATTGCGTTCTTCCTTACTTACCCGTTTTAAAATGTCGAGGAATACATTCCAGTCATCATATTTTACCGTGCTGTTATTATCGGTATGAAGCAGGTGCTGGAAGCGCAGCAACAGGATCACCATATTGGGATGAAAATTCTGGGCCATCACCACGGCATTGCCAATAGCGCAGAGACAGCCTTGCTTGGCCAAAGGCGAGAGCCGCTCTATAAGGTGATCGTGCAATACATTGTCGGCGATATGATTGCTCAAAGCAAAACCAAACAAGCGCAGGCGGGCTTCTTTCACTACGCGGTTGAGCACTACCCCGTTCCAGAAACATTCCACCGGCAGCGCCACATAATTGATGGAAATACCTGCGATCGTTTTGCCCACCGTTTTCAGCAACAGGAACCTGGCAGCGAAATTCGTGATCGTGATCTTGAGCTTGTACAGCAAACCCAATATCAACAGGTTTTTTTTCGATATCCGCTCAAAAGGATCGATACCCAATACTTCCATCTCCGGGTCGGGCAGTTCCAATGCTGTTCTTGCCAGGATGTTCGTGATACTGAAGGGACCAGATTGCAGGAAATCTTTTTTATGCACATGCAGGTTGATCAGTTCGCTTACTTCGTGAACGGCTTTCAATGCGATCAGGAATAATAAGTACAATTCAATAACAATGGAAATCAGTGTTACGCCGCCTGTCCATGCATAGTGTATATACCAGGGTTCGTTTTGTTTCAGCAGGTCAATGTATACGGTAGGCCAAACCAATACCAGGCCGGTAATAGCAGATAATACGATGCCCTTGATGGATATTCTCCTGATCTTTTGTTCCAGTACTACATCGGGTATATCGAACACATGATGCGTGAGGTCTTTTTTGTCGAACCGGTCGAGGTAATAGACGCCAAATTTTTCCAGCGGCGATTTTTTCTTTGCTTTCAGTTCGATACCGGGTTGCATGATCGGGGGTTTCAGTTTTTATCCGGTAATGCGAATGCCACATAAGCATCACCGGATCGGGTCTTCAATTTACCACCACCGCATGCAATTACAATAAATTGTTTTCCTTTTACATGATATACCGCAGGGGTGGCAAAACCCGAAACGGGTAAATCGGCCTCCCACAATAGTTTTCCTGTTCTTTTATGGAAAGCCCTTATTTTATTGTCTTTTGTGGCTGCTATGAACAACAAACCGCCCGCCGTTACTACCGGGCCGCCATAGTTTTCCGTGCCTGCATGTATGCCCCTTGCCTTCAGTTCCGGATAATCGCCCAACGTTTCTTTCCATACAAATTCACCTGTGTTCAGGTCAATAGCGGTTAATGTACCCCATGGTGGTTTAACGGCGGGATACCCTTCTTTTGTCAGGAATTTGTTATAGCCGGTATTGGTATAGGGCAGGTGCATGTATGCATCATCTGCTTTTTGTTCATGGATGAATTTTTGCGTTTGCTTTATTTTATCCTCCAGTATATATGCGGCAACGGCATTTTGTTCCTGTTCTGAAAGATGATTGAATGCCGGCATCATGCCCCTTCCCGATCTGAGCAACTGGAGAAATCTTGCATCGTTGTATTTTTTATTTACACTAATCAGTGATGGATAGTTCCCCGATCCTTTTCTTTCGGGGCCATGGCAGCTCATGCAGTTAAGCGTATATAAGCGTTTACCGGCTGCTAAATAATTTTCTTCTTTTGCCGCTTTCTCTTTTACATCCACCATTTTTAATACCCATGGCACTTCGTTGGCGTTCACATATAATATACCTGTGGCCGGATCATAGGCGGGACCGCCCCATTCGGCGCCACCATCGAAGCCGGGAAAAATAACCGTGCCTTCTTTGGATGGGGGGTTGAAAATATTTCCTGTCTTATAACCTGCCAACCTCTTTTTAATATCCTGGAACGATGAATCGCCGACGAGGTTGTTCAGGTCTGCTTCCGATAAAGATTGTCTTGCAAAGGGTTTCGGGAATGTTGGTATGGGTTGTGTAGCAGCTATTTTTTCACCTGTTAGTCCCGATTCAGTGGGTACTGGTTTTTCTTCTACCGGGTACACAGGTTTACCGGTTGTTCTGTCTAGTAAAAAAATAAATCCTGTTTTGCTGGGTTGGGCCAGCGCTTCGATCTTTTTTCCATCCTTTATAATATTTACCAAAACCGGCGCGGTAGGCAGGTCGCGGTCCCAGATATCGTGGTGCACTGTTTGATAATGCCAGATCAGTTTGCCGGTTGCCGCATCCAATGCCAACACACAATTGCCGAAAAGATCTGGACCCAATCGTTTGCCCCCATAAAAATCAAAAGAAACAGAACCTGTTGGTATGAACACAATGCCTTTGGCTTCATCCAGGCTCATGCCTGCCCAGCAATTGGCGCCGCCCAGGTGTTTCCAGGCTTCTTTACCTTCCCATGTTTCATAGCCTAATTCACCGGGCTGGGGTATGGTATGAAATATCCATCTCAGTTTGCCGGTACGAACATCATAAGCGCGAATATGACCTGGAGCTGCCGTTGCATCTTCCGCTACACGTGAGCCGATGATCAATACATCTTTATAAATAATGCCGGGCGTATTGGAAGTGATAAATTTATCTTTCACATCACGGTCCAGTCCGTCGTGAAGATCTATACGGCCATTGTTACCAAAATCCGCTGCGGGTTTTCCGTTGGCCGCCTGCAAGCAGATGAGCTGATCTCCGGCCGTATAAAAAAGCCTTTTGTCGTTCTTGCCGTCTGTCCAATAAGTAACGCCGCGACCTGTATTGGAGAAGGCCATCATCAAACGAGTTTGTGCGCTGGTGTCTGCTGAAATTTTGGCGCCGGGGTCAAAGATCCATTGTTGTTTTCCCGTGGCAGCATCCAATGCAAACATTTTCATTTTGGGCGTAGTGCCGTATAGTATACCGTCTACTACAATAGGATTGCATTGTATCTGGGAATGAAGCAGGGTGTCTGCGTCGTTTGTATGATAGGTCCAGGCAATGGCCAGGTGGTTTACGTTGTTTGTGTCAATTGCTGTGAGGGTGGAATAATGCATCGCATCTTTTGTGCCTCCATACACATTCCAGTTTTTATATTCTTGTTTTTCTGCCGGTGTACAACACACCCATGAGATAACAAGCAGGAGGTACATAAACAAGGGAATCTTCCCGTTCTTAAAATTTTGCATACAGTCTGTTCTATGGCTGGTTTGGCAATAAGTTTTCCATTAGTTTCATCATACCGGGGGTAATTGTAACAGCAATGAAAAGAAAACCAATCACCCCTTCTAAAATTAGGGAAACATTTAATGGCAGTTATATCTTCAACTTCAGGTCTCGAATATGCTTATGCGGCGAATACCGGGCCTATTCTCCGCATATTTTACGGAGAATAACTGATATGCGGAGAATAATGCTTATATTCACCGCATATTTTGCGGAAAATGGCAGTTTATATCCATCAATTATCTAATTGGCCTCATTTTACCTGGCAGCAGGAGCTGGTGGCCCCCTTGTTGGCTGAAGTACGTCACAGGCAGGGCCGGTTATTGGGGCGCATGGAAGGTTTGGGCTTCCGCTTGCAGGCAGAGGCGAATCTCCGAACGCTTACCCTGGATGTATTGAAGTCAAGCGAAATTGAAGGGGAGTTATTGGATGCCGACCAGGTCCGGTCTTCCATTGCCCGCAGACTGGGAATGGATATTGCTGGACTGGTACCTGCAGACCGACATGTGGAGGGGGTGGTAGAAATGATGCTCGATGCGACGCAACATTACAAACAAGCATTATCTGCCGACAGGCTTTTTGGTTGGCATGCAGCCCTATTTCCTACAGGCAGAAGCGGCATGCATAAAATAGTAGTGGCAGCCTGGAGGGATAATCAAAAAGAGGATCCGATGCAGGTAGTTTCCGGTGCCGCAGGAAGGGAGAAAGTCCATTTCCAGGCACCCGACGCCGACGGGTTAGATGAAGAGATGACCCGCTTTATCCGTTGGTTCAACGAGGATATAAAGATGGATGGCGTACTGAAGGCGGCGGTTGCGCATCTTTGGTTTGTAACCATCCACCCTTTCGATGATGGCAACGGGCGTATAGCCCGGGCTATTGCAGATATGCAACTCTCCCGCGCAGATGAATCGGTTCAACGGTTCTATAGCATGAGTGCGCAAATCAGGAAAGAAAGAAACGCCTATTATGATGTTTTGGAAAACACACAAAAGGGGTCCATGGATATTACAGCATGGCTGCTATGGTTTTTAGACTGTTTGAATCGTGCTATAAAGGCCACAGATGAAACGCTCGCTTTGGTACTGAAAAAAGCGCGGTTCTGGGAAAAGCATGCTACTACGCTGTTGAATGAACGGCAACAATTGATGCTGAACAAGCTGCTGGATGGTTTTGAAGGAAAATTGAACACTTCCAAATGGGCCAAGATCACCAAAACATCACAGGATACAGCATTGAGAGACATACAAGACTTAGTGAACAAAGCTATATTGACGAAAGAACCCGGCGGAGGAAGAAGTACGAGTTATACGATTTCAGAATAAACGCCTCTTACCACTGAATTGATTCGTTGCGCTCTTTGGCATACGCCTTTGAATAGTCCAGTTTTTGAGGGCGATGCGTGGCTACAAACTCGATGCCTTGCAAAATAAACCGCATGAAAGATGGGTCTGAATAAAGTTTTTTATCATGCCCTAATGTTGTCATCCAGGCCAGGCCACCGTCGTAATAGTTGTGCCAACCTGCGGGATAATAATCTTTGAAGCTGCCCATATTTGATTTGATGTTCTCATGCGGTTTAACAGTCGTTATATCATGCACCAAAAAAGTGTGGATAGATGGGTACAGCTCCTTTTCAAAATAACACTCGTCTTCAACATCCCAAACCGTTGGCATACCTGCTACCGAAGGATGATTTTTGTCCACAACCCGCACTTTGAACTTTTGAAAAGGCGCGTGCCACGAAAACGTGCCACCAGTGAATTGTTTGAACCAAGTCCAATCGCGTTCGGTGGCTATCGCCGAATGAATACCAACCAGGCCTCCGCCCGCTTCGATGTATTGCCGAAATGCCAAACGTTGTTCTTCCGTGTCGAACACCTCATTATTGGTGCTTGGGAAAATCAGGAGATGGTATTTTGACAAGTTTTCTCTCGTAAATACCGAGGGGTTGGTTGAAGTGTCTACTTTAAAACCATATTTCTTGCCCAGATCTTGCAGGCCAGCTACAGCTGAAGCGATATTGTCGTGAACATAGCCTTTACCGTTTTTCGAATACACCAGGACGTTCAGTTTTTTCCAATCGATTGCTTTTTGTTTTTGAGAAAAACCGCAAATGGCCGATAGTGATGCGATTAGAAAGATTATTATTTGTCTTTTCATCGTTTACATTATTTCTTGAGTGTCCAAAGATTAAAGGAGCGATACAAGTATTCATTTACCAATGAATCATCTTGGATGGAATGAACTCACAGATCATCAGATCTCCTTCTGTTTCGATAAAAACAATTGTATATTTCTTTTTATAGGGAATACATTTATATCCTAATGAAGAACGAACGGGGTCTTTACAAGCAGCATAGGATTTTATAGGATTGGCAAGTTTGAGGAGGTAATCATAAATGTCATCAGTAAACTTTTCGGCAGTTGCAATCAAGCCCTTGGATTCAATATACCAGGCGATAGATGCAATGTTTTCAGCGGCGCTTTGTTTTACGGTTACTTTCCTGTTGCCCATTTTTTGATCAACTTCTTACTAAACGACCGGGCATCTTCCAAAGAAAAAACCTTTTCAGCCTTGGATTTTAAGGCAGCTTTTTTTTGCAAAGCGGAATAATCCTTTGCAGGCACCAACACGTATTTTTTCTTATCGATGATGATCTCTGTCATGATAAATATTTACTCTTCAAATATACGATAAAGCGAAGCAAAGAATACCCGAAAATCAGTCAGCAAATCACCTGAAGTTTTGTTTTGCCCAGTCTATATTAATTCCTAGATACTTGATAGAACTTAAAGATGAACGCAATTCATCATGATTTGAACAACATCCAAACTGGATCCAATTGATCAATGCAATCGGATTTTGCACATAATTGAATCACTGCAACAGAGATAAAATCTTATTCATTAATCAAGTCACAGCGACCTAATAACAAAATGATAATCAATACGTAGATAGCACAAAAAACCCCAACATTACTGTTGAGGTTTCCGTGGTGTGGGGCGGGATCGAACCGCCGACACAAGGATTTTCAGTCCTTTGCTCTACCGACTGAGCTACCGCACCTTCGCTGAAGCTTCGGTGCGCGAGGCGCACTTCTGCCGCTTTATTTCCCTTTCGGGGTTGCAAAAATAGGGGATTCCAGCAATAATCCACCTAAAATTCACAATTTTTAGGCGTACGGGCAAAGGGTATTACGTCGCGGATATTACCCATACCCGTCACAAACTGTACCATTCGTTCAAAGCCCAGTCCGAAACCGGCATGCGGCACCGTTCCATAACGGCGTGTATCCAGGTACCAGCTCATTTCTTCAGCGGGAATGTGCATGTCTTTCATGCGCTGCTCCAGTCTGTCGAGCCGCTCTTCACGCTGTGATCCGCCTACGATCTCGCCAATGCCGGGGGCCAGTATGTCCATTGCAGCAACGGTTTTTCCATCTTCGTTCATGCGCATGTAAAACGCTTTGATGGCTGCGGGGTATCCGGTAACGATCACGGGTTTTTTGAAATGCTTCTCTACCAGGTAACGCTCATGTTCACTCTGCATATCAATGCCCCACTTCACCTCGTATTTGAATTTCTTTTTCTTGTAAGCAGGGGAGTCCAGCAAAATATCAATGGCCTCTGTATAAATGATGCGCTCGAACTGGTTGTCTACTACAAAACGCAGTTTCTCCAGCAGGCCCATCTCTGAACGCTCGGCCTGCGGTTTCTGCTTTTCTTCTTCTGCCAGCCGCTGGTCAAGGAATTCCAGGTCTTCTGCGTTATGCTTCATGGCATAACGAATCAGGTACTGGATGAACTCCTCGGCCAGGTTCATATTGTCTTCAATATCGTAAAACGCCATCTCGGGTTCTATCATCCAGAACTCGGCCAGGTGGCGGGTGGTGTTGGAATTTTCTGCGCGGAAAGTGGGACCAAACGTATAAATATCGCTGAACGCCATGGCGCCTAACTCTCCCTCGAGTTGTCCGCTTACTGTGAGGTTCGTGCTCTTACCAAAAAAATCTTCTCCGAAATCAATGCCGCCATCTTCTTTGCGTGGCGCTCCTTCCATGGGCAATGTAGTAACACGGAACATTTCGCCCGCACCTTCTGCATCACTGGAGGTGATGATGGGCGTATGCAGGTACACAAAACCCCTTTCGTTGAAAAACTGGTGCACGGCAAAAGCCAGTGAATGCCTGATGCGGAACACCGCGCCGAATGTATTGGTGCGGAAACGCAGGTGAGCGATCTCCCGCAAAAACTCGAGGCTGTGCTTTTTAGGTTGCAGCGGGTATTTCTCTGCATCGCTGTCGCCCAGCACTTCCAGGCCCTTCGCCTGTATCTCTACTTTCTGTCCCTTTCCCAATGAAGCCACTACCTCACCGGTGATCTTCAATGAAGCGCCGGTGGTGATGCGCTTCAGCGTGGCATCGTCCAGCATACCCAGGGCAACCACCACCTGGATATTATTATTGGTGCTGCCGTCGTTCAATGCTATGAACTGGTTGTTGCGAAAAGTGCGCACCCAACCCATTACCGTCACATCCTGGCCAACGAATTCGCCGGCCAGCAAGGTCTTGATCTTGGTTCTTTTGTTAAACATAAGGCAGCAAAGATACGTATTGGGCTTCCGAACTCATATATTCCTTTTCATGATTCATGGAAATTTGGGAGGCATCCTGTATTTTTATTTTTGGTACTATAATAAAAACAAGCTTGCCAATGTCCTCTCTATGAAGAAGGTATGCCCCTCCCTTTTCGTTTCACTTGTTGAACAAACCAATGATGCAGTTTTCATATTGCGGGTGGAAGCCGAAAAGCGGCGCTTCATCATAGAATACGTTAATGCGGCCTACCTGCGGAAATTCTCCCACACAGCAGAAGAACTCATAGGCAAAGACCTGAAAGAGATACTCAGCGCCGAAAAATATGAGCTGGTCAGCAAGCAACTGTTTTCCTGCGTCAACTGCAAAAGCCCTTTTTCTTACGAAGAAACCATTGTGTTGGATAATGAAACCCTCTTCAGCCTGAGTGAAGCTTTTCCCATACTCGACAGCAACCAGGAAGTCACCCACCTCATTGGTTTGTCGAAAGACATAACAGAGCTCAAACGCCAGCAGGCTTTGCTTTATGAATCGGAGAACACACTCCAGGCCATCATCAACAGCTCCGATAACATAACACTCGTTATAGATCCGGGACTCCGTATCATTTATGCCAATACAGCAGCACAGCATCATGCCCGCCGCCTGCTGGGCAAACCTTACGAAGTGGGCGACCTGATCATGAACTACCTCACGCTGGAACAACAGAAAACGGCCGCCATGCATTTCGATGACATTTTGCTCAGCAACGCTAAAAACTATGCATTCGAGCACCACTTTACCTATCCCGACGGAGAAAAGGTTTGGCTCCTCCGGAAATATTATTCCGCCTCGGATGCACGGGGAAACTACCTGGGCATCGTGGTAAACTCGGTAAACATCACCCAACGGAAAAAAAACGAACTGGAAATCCAAAAACACACCGAAGCCCTGCGGGAGATCGCTAAGATCCAGTCGCACGAGATCAGAAGGCCGGTTGCTAATATCATTGGCCTCACCGAAATGATCAATACACACAAACCCCATGAACTGGAAGAGATCGTTGCCCACCTGCACAAAAGCGCCCTGGAACTCGACGAGGTGATCAAACAGGTAATTACAAAGACGTATAATTTTAATGTATAATGTTGGTGGGTCCGTCCGTCGATTTTTACATTTTCATTTCATTTTTTGATTATTTTGCCTTAACATTGCAGCGGAAACCAGACTGATTGGGTTCTCTTAATAGCTCTCGACAACATCAGTTTCCCTCTTTCCAATCACAACAATTTCTTTATTTATCCGGATCTGAGTTCGTAATTCCTTAGACAGGATCTTTAACGATGTAGACAATTTGAATCCCCTCATTAATTGATTTTATGTACGACATTTTGCAATTGAACGACATGCTATTGCCAGAGTTGCTCGACATTGCCGAGCAGTTGAAAATAGCAGGCGTTAAAAAGCTTGACAAACAAGGACTTATTTATAAGATCCTCGACAGCCAGGCACTCACAGCCAGCGAAACAAAAGAAGACGGCAAGAAAAAACCTGGCAGGGCCCGCAAACCCGTTACCGTTAAAACCGGTATCGCTACCGAAGAAGCGGAAGTGATGCAGGAAGCGCCGCAACAAACAGCCAAGCCTGCGCCCCCCCAGCCCAAACGTGGTGCGCCCGGCCGTAAACCCAAAACTGAGAAGCCCGCTGAACAAGCGCCCCAGGCTGCTCTATCGCTCAACGGAACATCGGCAGAAACATCCGAGCCCACACATGCTGCCGAAGCGGAATCTGCAGAGAATGGTCTTTCGCACGAAGCGTCCCAGCCTGCACAGCAGCAAAAACAGCACCGCAAAGAACCCACTTTCAATATCGAGTTTGAAGGCATGATCCTCAGCGAAGGCGTGCTCGAGATGATGCCCGATGGTTATGGGTTCCTGCGTTCATCCGATTATAATTACCTCTCTTCACCCGACGATGTATACGTATCTCCTTCGCAGATCAAACTCTTTGGTCTCAAAACCGGCGATACCGTGCAGGGCGCTGTTCGTCCGCCTAAAGAAGGAGAAAAATATTTCGCGCTCCTCAAAGTAGACGCCATCAACGGCAAGAAACCCGATGAAGTGCGCGACCGTGTTCCTTTCGATTACCTTACACCGCTTTTCCCTTACGAAAAGCTGAACCTGTTCACTACGCCCAACAATTACAGCACCCGTATCATGGACCTCTTTACGCCCATTGGTAAGGGTCAGCGTGGCCTGATCGTTGCGCAACCAAAAGTGGGTAAAACCATTTTGTTAAAAGAAGTGGCCAACGCCATCGCCGCCAATCACCCCGAGTGTTATCTCATGGTGGTATTGATCGATGAGCGCCCTGAAGAGGTAACCGATATGGAGCGCAGCGTAAAGGCAGAAGTGATCGCTTCTACCTTCGATGAACCCGCAGAGAAACACGTGAAAGTATCTACCATCGCTTTGCAAAAAGCAAAACGCCTGGTAGAATGCGGTCACGATGTAGTGATACTGCTCGACTCCATCACCCGTTTGGCCAGGGCCCACAACACAGTGGCACCTGCCAGCGGTAAAGTATTGAGTGGTGGTGTGGAAGCCAACGCCATGCAGAAGCCCAAACAGTTCTTCGGCGCCGCCCGTAAAATCGAGCACGGTGGTTCTCTTACCATCCTGGCTACAGCCCTCATTGAAACAGGCAGTAAGATGGATGAAGTGATCTTTGAAGAATTCAAGGGAACCGGTAACATGGAATTGCAGCTCGACCGCCGCCTGGCCAACAAACGCATATTCCCTGCCATCGACCTGGTGGCTTCTTCTACTCGCCGCGACGACCTGTTGCTCGACAAAGAAGTATTGCAACGCATGAACATCCTTCGTTTGTATATCAACGATATGAATACCGAAGAAGCAATGAATGAATTGCTCAAGCGCATGCGCGGTACGAAAGACAATGAAGAGTTCTTAGCCTCTATGAATCGATAAGATCATGTTAAGTTGATAGTTGTCAGTTGTTAGAAATAAAGATTCGCCATCTGACAACTATCAACTATCAACTGAATATGGCCATCACCAAACTTACCATAGCACCTTTTTTAGCAGCTGCACAAGACCATCTCGTGCTCGATGTGCGCAGTCCGGGTGAATACCATCATGCACACATACCCGGCGCACAACTCCTTGCACTTTTCACCGACGAAGAAAGAAAGGTCGTCGGCACAGCTTACAAACAGCAGAGCCGGCAGAAAGCCATCAAGATAGGATTGCAGTTTTTCGGTCCTAAAATGGTGGGTATGATAGAGCAGGTAGAGCAATGGTGCGCCGCGCTTAACAAAGATGCTGAACGCCATACCGTGCTGGTGCATTGCTGGCGCGGAGGTATGCGCAGCGCCGGTGTGGCCTGGCTGCTCGATCTCTATGGTTTCAACGTGATTACCCTAGTGGGCGGCTATAAAACCTATCGCCACTGGGTGTTGGCGCAGTTGGAAAATAATTATCCCATCCATATTGTTGGCGGTTATACCGGCAGCGGCAAAACCGATCTGCTCCATGAGCTCACCAAACAACAGGAAGCCGTGATCGATCTCGAAGCGCTGGCTCTGCATAAAGGATCGGCTTTCGGCGCGCTTGATAAAATACCACAGCCCTCCCAGGAGATGTTCGAGAATCTGTTGGCACATGAATTGCAAAAACACGAACAAGCTTCGCGGATATGGATGGAAGATGAAAGCCAACGCATCGGCCTCGTCAATATACCCATCGTACTCTTTAAACAAATGCGCACCAAACCTGTTTTCTTCCTCGATATTCCTTTCGAAGAAAGGCTCAACCACATCATAAAAGAATACGGAGGATACGAGAAAGAAAAACTGGTGAACGCCATTATCCGCATCAAAAAAAGACTGGGTGGGCTCGAAACCAAAACAGCCATCAATTACCTGTTGGAAGACGATGTAAAAGAATGCTTCCGCATATTGTTGAAATACTACGATAAGCTTTACATCAAAGGATTGTATAATCGCGAAAACGCCGAAACGCTTACCTGTAAAATTCCCGTTGACCAGGTGGATGCCGTGCAGAATGCCGGTAAACTGGAGAACCTTCTTCAAACACAGCATGCATGAACAATGAATCTACAGCCATCAGGCTTACGCAATATTCCCATGGCGCCGGTTGCGGTTGCAAAATAGCGCCGCAGGTACTGGACACTATTTTAAAGACCAATCTCTCATCGCCCGATCAGCAAAACTTACTCGTAGGCAATAGCAGTAAAGACGATGCTGCCGCTTACGACCTGGGCAATGGAACCGCATTGATCTCTACTACCGACTTTTTCATGCCCATCGTAGACGATGCGTTTTCATTCGGTAAAATTGCCGGAGCCAACGCCATCAGCGATGTGTATGCTATGGGAGGAAAACCCATACTGGCCATTGCAATTTTGGGATGGCCGGTAGATAAATTGCCTGCAGAAGTTGCACAACAGGTGGTTGAAGGTGCGCGCAGTATTTGTGCCGAAGCGGGCATTCCGCTTGCAGGCGGACATAGCATTGATTGTCCCGAGCCGGTTTTTGGGCTTGCAGTAAACGGACTCGTTGATATCCCACGCCTCAAACAAAACAGCACCGCCCGCGAAGGAGATGTTTTATTCCTTACCAAACCGCTGGGCATGGGCATCCTTTCCACTGCGCAAAAACGCAATGCACTCAGCAGCGAACACCACGATCTCATGCTTCGCCAATTGATGCAGTTGAATAAAGTAGGAGAAGAACTTTCTGCACTGGCATCTGTACACGCCATGACCGATGTAACCGGCTTCGGATTGCTTGGTCACCTGATTGAAATGTGTGAAGGAAGCAGCTTGAATGCGCAGATACAATTACAACAGGTTCCTGTTATCCCGGGCCTCGATCCTTACCTGCAACAAAAAATACAACCGGGAGGTACCAAACGCAACTGGGCAAGCTATGGCCATAAAGTACAGTTCGCCAATACGGTTCAATCCGAAGAAGCCATCTCCATACTGGCCGATCCGCAAACAAATGGCGGGTTGTTGGTGGCGGTTGGAAAAGACAGTGTAAAAGACGCCGGTGATCTGTTGAAATCGCATGGTCTTTACCATTCCATTATTGGTGAAATGACGGTTGCGGGCGGAGATAAAACCGTTACAGTATTTTAACGATTCGTAGGATTCTTTTTAATCGTTTTGGTATTAGCTTTGGTTATAATTTAAAAAAGGAGGAATCATGATACGTTCATTTTTGACCCTTCTGAGTATTTGCCTGGCAACAACCCTAATGGCACAGGATGCCGGCCAGTCACTTGCTCCCGACCAAAACCTCAACTTTAACATCAGCAGGCAGAAATACATGAGCCAGAAAGACTCCCTGCTCTCTGCTTCCAACACCACCGTGCAGCAAACCTATAAGGCTTACGACTGGTATGAAGCCAAAATGGAACGCCGCAACGAGCGGAGAGAAGCCAGGAGGTATGCTGCCTATCACAACGGATATTACTATCCGTATTACAACCAATATTACAACGGCTGGAACCAGTATGGTTATTACAATAACTGGGGCAGCTGGAATGCACTCAGACCCAACATCGGTTTCCGCACGGGAAATTGGTGGTTCTCGTTTTAAAACCAATAGCATACTATGAAAAGCAAATTTTTACTTTTTGCCGCCGGAATTTTATCGTTCTCTCTTTTTCTTACTTCCTGCGCAACACGTAAGGTTACCCGCATCGATCCTGCAACACAGATCGATATCAATGGAACCTGGAACAACACCGACAGCCGCCTCACCGCGGAAGAAATGACCAACCAGATACTGAATGCCAAATGGCTCGACGATCACCTGGCTGCCAAAGGAGGCAAAAAGCCTGTAGTAGTGGTAGGCATGGTTACCAATAAAAGTCATGAACACATTGAAGCAGAAACTTTCATGAACGACCTCGAGCGCGCATTCATACAAACCAGCAGGGTAGGATTGGTGCAAAGCGGTAAAAAACGGGAAGAGATGCGGGCCGAAAAAGCAGACCAACAGAGCAACGCCACACAAAGCACCATGAAAAAATTCGGGTTGGAGCGTGGGGCTGATTATATACTGCAAGGCTCTATCAATTCCATCGTAGATGCGTATCGCAGGAAGAAAACCGTTACCTACCAGGTGAACCTGGAGCTCACCAACATTGAAACCAATGAAGTGGTATGGATAGGTGATAAAAAGATTGCCAAATTCGTCAACAACTAAGTGCTGCTTAATTTTTCCGCATGAAGCATTGTATAAAACAGGCATGGGTAGCTTGGCTATTGATGCCTGTTTTGTTTTCCTGTGCTACTTATAACAGCAAAATGTCTGCTTATTACAAGCAGGTAAGCGCATCGCATTACAGGCATGCCGATCATATGCTGGAGCGGAATGGTTACCTGCAACATCCCAGGAACAGCCTGTTGTATTATATGGAGCGGGGGCAAATGTTGCACCTGCAGGGATTGTATGACAGCAGCAACCTGTTCCTGAATCTTGCCGATCTTTATATAGAAAACAAACACAAATCGTTAGGGAATGCGATTACCAGCTTGATGCTTAACCCGATGACCGTTCCTTACCTGGGTGAAGATTTTGAACGCTTCATGGTTCATTATTACAAAGCGCTCAACTATCTCTACCTCGGAAAAACAGACGACGCCCTGGTAGAAGCCCGTCGCATTAGTTTGAGCACCCAAACGCAGGAAGACAAGTTCAAACCGGGCGCCAATCGTTATACCAAAGATGCGTTTGCACTCAATGTGCAGGGCATGATCTATGAAGCTGCCGGCATGATCAATGATGCATTCATCGCTTACCGGAATGCCGCCGATGTTTACCTCAAAGAGCCGAACAATAGGTACTACGGTGTTGCCATACCCTCGCAATTGAAGCAGGATGTATTAAGAACCGCTGCGTTGATGGGATTCAATGACCAGCTTGATTTTTACGGAAAAAAATTCAATACCACTTACAAAAGCCGCGACAGCAGTAATGCCGGTGGAGAACTGGTGGTATTTTTTGAAAGGGGGATGGCTCCCGCCAAAACGGAACAGAACTTTATCCTTGCGCAATCTGGCGATGGAAACGGCGTTTTTGTTTTTAACGGACCCTATGGTACTTTCGATATTCCATTCGATGTTTCTTCTGCTAATTCTTCTGCTGCTTCGCTGAAAAACTTCAGGACCATTCGTGTGGCCATTCCCATTTATGAACCCAGGTCTTACAATAATGTGCAGGGTACCATTACAGCAGATGGAGCTGCTTATTCATCAGAACTGGCAGAAGATATCAATACCATTGCACCAGCGGTATTGAAAGAACGGATAGTAAAGGAAGTTTCCAATGCTTTATTAAGACAGGCGTTTAAACTGGGCATGGAGAAAGGCGCTTCAGAAGCCACCAAAGCAGCAGTGAAAAACAACAGCAAAGAAAAAGACGCCGGCAAGAAAGAAAGAAATGCAGAAGCAGCTGCTCTGGTCACCGGATTAGTCGTAAACATGTTCAATACCGCAACGGAAAAAGCAGATACCCGTAACTGGCAATCATTACCCGCTTATATTCAGTATGTGCGCGTTCCGCTGAAAAAAGGAACCAACGATATCAGGCTCCAGTTGGGCAATGCTGAAAAAACCATTCGTATTGAGGGTAAAACTGGTTTGCAATTGTACAACTGGCGTGTGCCCGATAACAGCATTACTGTTGCTCCATAAAACCGAGCAGCCGTTTTTTAGCATTGATGTGTATCCGGTTCCGCATGAAGTTGGTCCAGCCAAAAAGCCATCCCCTTAAACCAAACGCCTGCCTCGACCATTTGTATATGTCAAATGCATCGGAATGTTCTGTGATCAGTCCGTCTTTCAATCGCATGTGGGCTTTTACCCTATTCACTACTTTCCTGCCTGTTTGGGTAAACGTATAAGTGGCTACCCAATCGCAGGTAGCATATTCTTCGTCCAGTAGCCGGATATTATCGAACCGGATGGTAAGGTCTTTTGCGTTTTTGCAAAGCATTTCCCACATAGCCCGTGTTTCCTGGCTGTTGAGCAATCCGAATACCATGTCGCTGAACACCACTTCTGCATCGTAGCAGGCATTCATACCTGCATAATCTCTTTGTTGAAAGGCCGAATAAAAATGGTGTATCGTTTGTTCGTTCGTGTTCATCTGTTATTGTTCCTAGTGTGCTTCCAACCAGTTAACGCCTTTGCCTACTTCCGCTTCCACCGGCACATTGTTGGGCAGTGGCATCGCAGTGGTCATGCAACGGATGATTAGTTCTTTCAGTTTATCCACTTCATCGGCCACTGCATCAAACACCAATTCATCGTGCACTTGCAGGATCATTTTCGACTGCCACTTACCCTGCTTCATTTCATGATACACTTTGATCATGGCCATTTTGATCATATCGGCCGCCGTGCCTTGTATGGGTGAGTTGATGGCGTTTCGTTCTGCATAACCACGCACCGTGAAATTGCCGCTGTTGATGTCTTTGAGCCAACGCTTTCTGCCAGCCAATGTTTGCACATAGCCGTTCTCTTTCGCCAGGTTGATCTGCTCATCCATGTAACGCTGGATGTTGGGAAACTCTTTTTTGTAATTATCGATGATCTGTTTGGCTTCTGTTCTGCTGATGCCCAGGTTATCGGCCAAACCAAAAGCGCCTTGTCCGTATATAATGCCGAAGTTTACACTCTTGGCTTTGTAGCGCTGCTCCTTCGTTACTTCCGATTCGGCAATACCATATACTTTGGCGGCGGTAGCCGTATGAATATCCTTTCCCAGCCTGAACGCCTCGCACATGTTAGGGTCACCACTGATGGCCGCTACAATACGCAATTCAATTTGCGAGTAGTCGGCGCTCATCAACAAGCGTCCTTCTGAACGGGGTATGAACGCTTTCCTGATCTCTCTTCCGCGTTCTGTTCTGATGGGAATATTTTGCAGGTTGGGATTGTTGCTGCTCAACCTTCCCGTAACCGCCACTGCCTGCGCATAACTGGTATGCACCCGGCCCGTTTTTGGGTTGATCATTTCGGGAAGCGCATCTACATAAGTAGATTTCAATTTGGTGAGTTCGCGGAAGCTGAGGATATCATCTACGATCCTGTGCTGGTTGGCGAGTTTCAACAACACATCTTCTCCCGTAGCATACTGACCTGTTTTGGTTTTCTTGGCTTTGGGATCCAGTTTCAATTTTTCAAACAGCACTTCTCCCAACTGTTTGGGCGATGCAAGATTGAACCGGACACCCGCCTGGTCGTACACACTTTCCTCGCATTTCTTCGCATCTTTTTCCAGGTCCCTGCTATAGCTCTTCAAAAACTCCACATCGATCTTAACGCCTTCAAACTCCATATCGGTCAGCACCCGCACCAATGGGTTCTCCACTGTTTCAAAAACGCTGGTCACTTCTTTTTCTTTCATCAGCGGAACGAACACCTGCTTGAGCTGAAAAGTAATATCGGCATCTTCTGCCGCGTATTCTTTCACTTTCTCAATTTCCACATCGCGCATTGTGCCCTGGTTCTTTCCTTTTTTACCAATCAGTTCATCTATGTGAACCGGTTCGTAGCCGAGGTATTGCGCACTCAGCAGGTCCATATTGCGGCGGCCTTCCGGCTCTATGAGATAGTGTGCCAGCATGGTATCAAAGAGTTGCCCTTTCGGTTCTATACCATACCATTTGAACACCAGCAGATCGTATTTGATGTTCTGGCCTATCCAGGTAATGGAGGTTTCGTTAAAAAGAGGTTTTACCAGCTCTAATAGCTGCTGCGTTCTTTTTTGATCGGCCGGACAGGGAATATAATACCCTTCCCCTGCCTTATACGAAAAACTCATGCCCACCAGTTCTACATTGTTAGGGTCGGTACCGGTGGTTTCAGTATCAAAACAGATCTCTTTTTGCTGCTGCAATTTTTTTACCAATGCTTTGATCTGTTCATCTGTTTCTACCAGCTCGTAATCGTGCGGTGTATTGTTGATGTTTTTGTTGGCAACCAGTCCCACTGTTTCTGCCGAGGCCTCACTTTCTGCCGCACCTGTTTCTGTCGCATCCACCGCAGTCCAGTCGGGCAATGGCACAGCTGAACTGTCTTTCTTCGTAGTCTTTTTGCCGGAAGATTTACCGGCAGCAGGTGCTGCTACTGCATTACCGAACAGATCGGTCTGCATGGCTTGTTGGGGCGAATGGAATGCATTGAAACTTTCGCCCAGTATTCTTTTACCCAGTGTTTTGAATTCGAGTTCGGTGAATATTTCCGTGAGCGCTTCCTTATTCCATTCTTTCAGCCTGTAATCTTCTTCATGGAATTCTACAGGAACATTGGTAATGATGGTGGCCAGCTTTTTACTCATGATGGCCAACTCCTTGTTATTGCGGATCTTCTCGCCGAGAGCGCCCTTGATCTGATCGGCATGCTCCAGCACGTTCTCCAACGTATCATATTCTTTGAGCAACTTGGCCGCTGTTTTTTCGCCCACACCTGGTATGCCTGGAATATTATCCACCGCATCACCCATCATACCCAGCATGTCTACTACTTGCTGTACCCTTTGAATATCCCAGCGGGCACAAACTTTTTCCGCCGTCAATATTTCTTCCGGGTTACCGAAAGATGGTGGTTTGTAAATGTACACATGCGGATGTATGAGCAACTGGCCATAATCTTTATCGGGCGTTACCATATATACTTCATAGCCTTTGTCTGCCGCCTGCCAGGCAACGGTGCCAATCACATCATCTGCTTCGTATCCATCCATTTCCACAACGGGAATGTTGAAAGCGCGTATGATGCGCTGTATATCGGGAATGGAAGCCAGCAGGTCTTCAGGCGCTTCCTGCCGGTTGGCTTTATAGTCGGTAAAATCGGTGTGACGTTCTGTTGGTGCATGCGTATCGAAACACACAGCCAGGTGCGTGGGTTTTTCTTTGTTGATGAGGTCAAAAAGGGTATTCGTGAATCCAAACTGCGCGTTGGTATTCATTCCCTTCGATGTGATACGCGGGTTGCGGATGAGTGCATAATAGGCCCGGTAGATCAATGCAAGGGCATCGAGCAGAAACAACTTTTTACTCATATAGCTAAGGTAATAAAGCTAAACGAGCTTATTTTTTCTTTTTGATGGACAGGTAATCCAGGAAATAAATCACGCGCAACGAAAGACTGTTGAGCTGCGATGCATTGAAAGTATTTCCCGCATTTTTAAAATAACCATCCATAACATTCTGGTCGTAGGTATTGATAGAATTCTTCCACACGATATTCAGGAAACTGCCCAATGCAAACTGCCAGGTATACACCATATCGATGTTGAAATAGTTCACGTTGTAATCGGGGTTGGTGCTTACACCTGCAATGGGAGTAAGTCCGCCATCGGTATTGAGATTGAAGTATTGTTTATTGATCACTTTGCTCCAATAATGGCGGGCCCTGAAACTGAGACCCATTTTGTTGGTGAAATTGTATTTCACATTGAAAATATTCTCCACCGTATAACGCTTCCGGAGAGCAAAAACACTGCTGTCGTTCACCAGGGTAGCAAAACCAATATCATTGGTCCTGAACTGCGGGTTGAAATTAAAACCAATGGTTAATTTATTGTTGAAGCGATACGAATTGCGGGTCCATAAATTGTACTCGGTTCCTGAATAAAGACCTGCCCACTTTCCGGAAAATTCAACATAGGCAGAATATTTTTTGGCACTGTTGGTTTCTGTAGCTACACCTATTTGCCAGTTGGATGGCGTTTTAAAAAATCTTCCTGCGATCCTGGGTTCATAATAATCGTGTTGTTGGGGATTGATGTTGATGTATATGAGTGCAAACCAAAGGTTCTTCAGCTGGCCGTTGACATTGGTATTGATTCTGAAGCTCTGGTAATCCCATTCCTTGTAGCGCATCGATGAATTCAGGTTGATATTATAATACATCCTGTTGAACCATTTGGTGGGCTTTACCCATTTATACCCCAGCCACACATAATGGTTCATATAGTTGTTATTGGTAAAATAACCCATATCGTTGCTGCTGTACTTATCATCGGCAAAATCCTGGTTGATCAGGAAAGTGAAACGGCCACCCGTTTTCCCAAATCCAATTGTATGGTTGTAACCAAAAATGGACTTCCTGGCCGAATCAACACCCATCAGTTCACTTGTTGATACTTTACCAGACAGGTTCCACATACTTTTTTTATCATAGAGATCAAACAATGCCGCGCTCACATTGGCATTGTGGTCGCCGCCGGCACGCGTAACATTGGTGTTGATGAACGATACACTGGAATTGTGCTTGAGCGATTGATCGAACACAATGATATTATAATTCGAAAGCGGTTCCGTTTCTATCTTTCGTACTTCCTTACCGTCTTTCGCAATGGAGGCATACTGCGGTTGTGTAAGCGCATTGAAAAAACCAATACCCAATCCGGATGATGTGCGGCCGCTTATTTTGGTAGCATTGATCAGTTTGGTATCGCCGGGATTGCTGGCAATCGTTTCCCCTGGCTGTAACTGGCTTGCTACATCATTATAATGGATGGGCTGACCACCGATCCTCCTGCTGTAAAAAAGATTACCCTTGCTGAAGAGTTCGGTACCTTCTGTGAAAAAAGTGCGGTACTCATTGTATTTTACTTCAAAAGGCGTGAGGTTGAGCACCTGGTTATCACTCTGTACCTGGCCAAAATCGGGGATGAGCGTCATGTCCAGTGTAAACGCCTGGTTGATGCCGTATTTCACATCCATACCACCGTTCACCGTAGTACGCGTATCTTTTATAGTAGGGTCGTTGTATGGATAATGGGTTACGTAGGTAGAGAGATACGGCGAAAATGACAGCCTTATCGGTGGTTTGATGTCTTGTATGTTGGTCCATTCACCAAAAAGTGCAAAAAAGTTTCCCCCGAAAGTAGGGTCGGTGGGGTTCCACATCAATTGCTTTCCGCTCTTGCTTCTCCTGCGCGTGATATTCAATCCCCAGTCCTGCGTCTTCTTATTGCTGAAACGGATAGCCGAATAAGGGATGCGCATTTCAAAGGTCCAGCCGCTGTCTGTGATCTTCGCCTGCGATTCGTATACGCTGTTCCAGCTTGCATCTTCTCCGGTGGAAGAATATTTCGCATCGTACTGCTCACCCAGCGGGGTAACATAATATCCGAATCCATTGATCTTATCTTTATACGTATCAAATAAGATCCCTACAAAATCATTCGAGTTGATCACATCGCGACCCACCAGTTCAGTTGAAATGCTATCGCGGCGTTCGTAGCAATATCCGCCAACATAAATGGCATTATTATCGTACAATATGCGGACTTCCGTTCTGTTGTCGTTGCGTTCATGCGTGCCATAAGAAGGCCTCCATTCCACAAAGTCCGTAGCAACCGGCGCAGATTTCCAGGCTTCATCGCTGATATCTCCGTCGATCACAATTTTCTGCGTGGTACGAACAGCCGGTACTTTTTTTACAACCTGCTCTTTCTGTGCCATTGCCAGGTGACTTATTCCTAAAACGCAGATGCTCAGCATTAGTTTTTTCATAGCGGTACGGTACATTATGTACGAAGCATAACGTAGTAAAGGTAGAAAGGTTACATGCAGAACATTGTTAAATTGAAAAAAGCGAGATAAGCGGAAACCGGGGTTTATGAACGGTTTTAAAGAAGGGCTCTTTTACAAAAAAATCGCCCGCCCGGAAAATTCCGGGCGGGCGGTTCCCTGTTATACCACAAGCTGGTTATTGAATGCCGTACTTATAACGGTACCGCTCGTATAATTGCTTTTGCTTGTTATCGAGACTCACATCGCGGCCTTGTATGATGGCATGGGAAACATTGCTGCTCTTCATATCCAGTATATCGCCGTCGCATACAACGATATTGGCATCTTTGCCGGCTTCCAGTGAACCGGTCCTGTCATCGATGCCCAATATTTTGGCTGTATTCATTGTGATGGCCTGCAATGCCTGTTCTTTGCTCAACCCGTATGTTGCAGCCGTTCCTGCATTAAATGAAAGGTTGCGGTAACGGGCTTCAGTAAACGCATCATTCAACGCAAACAGTACGCCTGCTTTTTGCAAAACAGCCGGTGTTTTGAATGGCTGATCGATATCATCGTCCTCCATCGATGGAAGCTCGTGTTCCGAACCCAATATCACGGCAATATTGTTTTGCTTCAGCAGGTTGGCAATCTGGTAGCTTTCGCTTCCACCTACAATCACCACATCAAATCCGAACTCTTTTACAAAATCGATGGCCACCAGCATTTGTTTTACCTGGTCGCCGTGTACAAAGAGTTTCTGTGTTTTATTGAACAACCCTTTTACCGCTTCCAACTTGAGGTTGGTCTGTTTATGGGTTGTTTCCTGCTCGTATGCCTTGGCTTCGCGGAAAAAGGTTTTGATCTCATCTACCTTGTCCAGCGCCTGTTTAACAGGATCTGCCGGTTGAGGAGCGCCGGGAAAAAAGAAAGCCCTGCGGCCCGTTGGACGGGGAAGAAAACTGGGCAGGTTGAGGTGAATGCCGCCGTCCATTTTATACGCGGCGTCTTCCCAGTTCCACGCATCCAGTTGTACTACCGAAGAAGAACCGCTGATCACACCGCCTTCGGGTGTAATGCTCGCCAGCAATATGCCGTTGGCGCGCAATGTGCCGGTGATCTTCGAGTCGGTATTATAAGCAACAATGGAGCGAACGCTGGGATTGTAATCGCCCAGCTCATAATAATCGTTGCTGCCTCTTACGCCATTGGCGATCTCTTTGAGTCCGAGATCGCAGGAAGGTAAGATCAGTCCGGGATATACCTGTTTTCCTTTCGCGTCGATCAGTTTTGCATTGTTTTGCGAAACAGGTATATCTGTTCCAACACGCACAATTTTTCCATTGTTAACTTCAATAGTGGCGTTTTCCAGTACCTGTCCGTTACCTACATGCACCGTGCCGTTGGTTATGAACAGCTGGCCTTTGTATTCTTTCGTGGGATATACTGTTTCCTGTGCTTTTGCAAAACCGGTGAACAGTAAGAGAGCTGTTATAGGAGTGACAAATTTTTTCATGGCTAATGCTTTTACTGGTTAAGGGTTTCGATATCATCCTGTTCAATCGTGATCAGGCCTCCGCGCTCACTGTGATCGCCGCAGCCCAACAATACCTGGTAGCTCGGTTCCGCGGGTCTCATAGGAGCGCCGCTTCTTTTCTCAGCCTGTAGTTTGTTGATCAGCCGCGTACGTTCAGCTGTGATCTTCTTGCGTTGTTCCAGGTCTTTTTCGCGATCGAAATAAACAATACCATCTACGATCGTCTTTTCAGATTTTGCATAGATGCTCAGCGGATGATCGCTCCAGATCACCAGGTCTGCGTCTTTACCCGCTTTGATGCTTCCTACCTTATTATCTACATGCAGGGCTTTGGCCGGGTTAAGGGTCACCATCTTCAATGCATCTTCTTCGGGAACACCACCGTATTTCACAGTCTTGCCCGCTTCCTGGTTCAGGCGGCGCGCCATCTCGGCATCGTCTGAGTTGATACAAACGTTGAGTCCCATTTTGTACATGATGGCTGCATTGTAAGCAATCGCATCCTGCACTTCGGTTTTGTAAGCCCACCAGTCGGAGAAGGTAGATGCATTGGAACCATGCGCTTTCATTTTATCCGCCACTTTGTATCCTTCCAAAATATGCGTGAACGTGTTGAATGTGAAACCGTATTTATCACCGATGCGCATGGCGGCAGTGATCTCGCTTTGTACATAAGAGTGACAGGTGATGAACCTTTTCTTATTCAGTATCTCTACCAGTGCATCCAGTTCCAGGTCGCGCCTGGTTGTTTTGGGATCTGCTTTCATTTCACGCTCGTAATCCTTTGCCCTGGTAAAAGCATCGTTCAACACTTCTTCCACACCCATCCGCGTATCGGGGAAACGGTTGTTGGCCATCGAGGTTGTCCGCTTCACGTTCTCACCCAATGCAAACTTGATGAAAGGATCGGCGCCTTTGAACTTCAGCGCTTCATCATCCACACCCCAGCGCAATTTGATCAGCTGGGTTTGTCCGCCAATGGTATTGGCCGATCCATGCAAAATATGTGATGATGTTACGCCACCGCTCAGCTGGCGATAGATGTTGATGTCTTCGGGGTTGAGGTTATCGGCAATGCGCACTTCGGAAGTAACAGATTGCGCGCCTTCGTTGATAGACATGGCCGCGATATGCGAGTGCTCGTCTATGATACCTGCCGTAACATGTTTGCCGGTAGCGTCGATCACTTTTGCAGAGCCATCGCTCAGGTTCTTTCCTACTTTGGCAATCTTACCATCTTTTACCAGCACATCGGTATTTTCCAGTTTGCCTTCTTTTTCATTGGTCCATACGGTCGCATTTTTGATCAGCAGGTTCTCTTGCTTAGGTGCTTCTTCCCATCCATAACCATCGAAGGGATAAGTTACTTTGCCCAGTTGTTGGTGCGGTGCCATTTTTTTCTTCGCAGTATCAGGTGCTGCTACGCGCGCAAATGTTACTGTCCAGGTGATCCTGTTTCCAGCCGTATCTTCTCCCAGTCCATTCCAGGTATCGCCGTTAACGGTACCACTCAGCCGGTATTGAGCGCCATTATTTTTCATACCGCCGAAAACAGCTGCCATCGGCTTTTTAGCCGGTGTTGCAGCGAAACTGAGTTTCACCAGTTTGCCATCGTAGCTGAATTTACCGGTGAGGGTATCTTTTCCAATCACATTTGCAGTGCTGTTATTCTTTACATCCAGTGTATAATTAGCAGTGCCGTTTTCGCTGTTGAGCACCAGGTTATACACGCCTTTGATATCATTCCAGGCATCTTCCTTCACACCATATTTTGCTCCCTGTATCCAGTTCTGCAGGATCACTGCTTTTTCAGAAAAAACAGAATCGCTGGTAATGATGAAGTTGGCCAGCTTTCCGGTTTCGAGGCTGCCTACTTTATCATATACACCCAACAAGGTAGCCGGCGTTTTGGTCAGGGCTTCCAGGGCTTTGGATTCGGAAAGACCGTTTTCAAACGCTTTGCGCAGGTTGGTATAGAATTGTTTGGTATCGCGCAGGTCGGCGGTTGTTAAACAAAAAGGAATGTTGGCTTTTTCCAAAGCGCCGGGATTGGTAGGTGCCAGTTCCCAATGCTTCATGTCAGACAGGGAAACCAACCTTGCATCGGCCGGGTCTTCCACATCCATGGCCTGGGGAAAATTGAGCGACAGGATAAAAGCCGCTTTGGTGGCAGCTACTTCTTTGATGCGCTGGTATTCATTACCACCGCCTTTGAGAATGTATTGCACGCCGAACTCGTCGCCGATGCGATCGGCACGAACATCATTCCATTTATCCTCCGCTTCAAAAATCTGCGGCAGGTTCTGGTTATCATTAAACGCCTGCAGGGAAATATTCACCCCTTCTGTTGAAGGTTTGTTCTTGTACCATTGTGCATCGAGATATGTTTGTCTCAACAGTGCAATGCTTCCCATCAGGCTGCTCGGATATGATTGTGTAGAGCTGCCTTTGTTGAAAGAATAATGTGCAGATGCTCTTTCTTTAACCAGCATCAGGTTGTCTTTATCTTTTCCCAGTAAAACTACGGCACCGGTTCCGCGTGCGATACCGTCTTTCACGTGCGTGAGAACAGTACCGAAGCCCAGCTCACGGAATGTTTTGGCCTTGGCGTCGTCGGCAGTGAATTGCTGATACGCATTCACTTCCGGCCTGATCGCCTGGTTCCAGTTGTATGCGCCTTTGGTGTTGGAATTCAACTGTGCAGGTGCATTGTAGTTGAAAACAAAAGGCTGCCGTTGGGGTGTGGTGATACCATAATCGGCATAGATATCGATGAAGGAAGGATAGATGTACTTGTTTTTACAGTCTATCACTACAGCATCCTGGGGTACAGTTACACTGGCGCCTACGGCAACGATTTTACCCTCGCGGATAACAAGGGTTGCATTCTGTAAACTGTTTTGTGCATTCTGTACAATGGTGGCATGTGTAAAAGCGTAACATCCGTTGCGCTTGTCGGCCAACCCGTTCACGGGGAATGTTTCCTGGGCTTGCAGCAGGGAAGCCAGCAAGAGCCCGGATAACAGCAGCTTGATTTTTCTCATTGTGTTCAGTTAATGTTGAAAAGTCTTAAAGCTACTGAATATGCCTATCGTGCAAAAAAACTGGTGTGTTTTTTTTGATGAATGGTTGGAGAAGCTGTGGCAAAAGGTTATCTGCCCATATATACCATGAGTATCTGCACATCACTGGGATTGACGCCGCTGATGCGACTGGCCTGTCCCAGTGTACGGGGCTTGATGCGCTTGAATTTCTGCAGCGCTTCGTTCGACAATGCAGCTACACGATCGTAATCGAAACTATCGGGAATGACGAGGTTTTCGAGCTGGCTCATGCGATCAACGATCTCCTGTTCTTTTTCTATGTAACGCTCATACTTGATCTGTATCTCTGCCTGCTCAAGGGTTTCGGAAGGAATGGCGGCAAGGGCTTCGGCCAGGCGTGGTACTGCTTTGAAGAGATCTTCCAGTGTTACATTCGGACGCAGCACGATCTTCGCTGCTCTTTGTTTTTCTGTTAGCGGTGCCGATGCAATATCGTTGAAATAGCCGTTCACTTCATCGGGCTCGATATTGAATTCTTTGAGTATGTTCTTTACTTCGGCAACACCTTCGCGTTTCGCGATCACTGCGTCCATGCGTTCCTGCGAAGCGAGGCCCAGGCGGTAGCTCAATTCTGTCAAACGCAGGTCGGCATTGTCCTGGCGCAATAATGTTCTGAATTCAGCGCGGCTCGTGAACATACGATAAGGCTCATCGGTCCCTTTGCTGATGAGGTCATCGATCAGCACGCCGATATAGGCTTCGCTGCGTTTCAATACAAAAGGTTCCAGTTCGCGTGCTTTCTGGTGTGCATTGATGCCGGCCATCAAACCTTGACAAGCCGCTTCTTCGTATCCTGTGGTGCCATTGATCTGGCCTGCAAAAAACAAGTGGCTGATCTGTTTGGTCTCCAGTGAATATTTCAGCTGCGTAGGCGGAAAGAAATCGTATTCGATCGCGTAACCCGGTCGGAAAAAGCGGACATTTTCAAAACCAGGCACCATACGAATGGCTTCGTATTGAACTTCTTCCGGTAAGGAGGTAGAGAACCCGTTGACATAGATCTCTACGGTATTCCATCCTTCGGGTTCGATAAAGAGTTGGTGCCGGTCGCGATCGGCAAAGCGGTTGATCTTGTCTTCGATACTCGGACAATACCTGGGTCCGCGACCTTCGATCCTGCCCTGGAACATGGGACTGCGATCGAAACCTGTTTTCAGCATCTCGTGTACGGTATCGTTGGTATAAGTCACATGACAGCTCTGTTGTTTGTCCGCCCGGATACGCGGTGTATTGGTATAAGAAAACCCGATGATTTCGTCGTCGCCCTTCTGTTCTTCCATCTTGCTGTAATCCAGGCTGCGCCCATCTACCCGCGGTGGTGTTCCGGTTTTCAGCCGGTCGCTTTCGAACCCCAATGAAACCAGTTGTTCGGTGATACCCGTTGCCGCTTTTTCTGCTACCCTTCCGCCACCGAATTGTTTTTCGCCGATATGAATGATGCCATTGAGGAATGTGCCGCTGGTTACTACCACCGAGCGGGATTTGATCTCGTGGCCCAGGCCAGTAATTACACCGCAAGCCCTATTATCTTTCATGATGATGGACCGTACCATGTCCTGGTAAAAATCTACATTGGGGGTATTCTCCAGCATTTCGCGCCATTTGGCGGCAAAGAGCATGCGATCGTTCTGTGTTCTGGGGCTCCACATAGCAGGTCCCTTGCTACGGTTGAGCATGCGGAACTGGATCGTACTCAGGTCACTCACCATACCGCTATATCCACCCAATGCATCGATCTCACGAACGATCTGTCCTTTTGCAATACCACCCATGGCCGGGTTGCAACTCATCTGTGCAATGGTTTGCATGTTCATGGTTACCAGCAATACCTTGCTGCCCAGGTTGGCAGCCGCAGCTGCAGCTTCACACCCGGCATGTCCGGCCCCTACAACGATCACATCATACTCAGGAAACATGTACACTCTGTTAAATGAATGCGCAAAGATAGTTCATAGATTTTAGCTCGTCTTGTTTCGATCAAGATACTGATCAACGCCATTTTTTAGCGGCTGTATATGTTCAGTGACAATATTGTAAATGATTTCAGTATCCATCAACTCATAATGATACGAGATCAGATCGCGAAATCGGATAATTTTATCCACTTCTACACCTAATTGTTCAATACAAAATCCAGGATACAGGTCTTCTATTTTTTTGATGTTTTCACCAATGGATTGCAATCTCATCAAGATTGAATCAAAAATCACAGATCCATTGTCATCCGTAGTAAAATCAGTTGCAGAACGAATGGTCCGCATCCTGTTTTCTATCACTACAATATGCTCAGATATACCATTCAGCCTTTCAAGGATAATCCCTTTACGCATAAATGATCTCTTTTTCAATCGCATTCAAAAAAGAGGACCGCAGGTGAGCCCCTCGCCTTACCAAGTCAACCTTTGTATTAAATTCTTGCTCCAACAAATTCCATACAGCACATAGGTTCGAGAAATCGGCAGGCATATCTATCAACAAGTCTACATCGCTGGCCTCCTTCATATATCCATTGGCATAACTACCAAATAAGCCAATACTCCGTACGCCCAATGATTCCTTGAAATAGGGCATATGGTGCTTTATGGTATCTAATATTGTCTCTTTTGTAAGCATCTTATTGTAAAGTTATAACATTACCTATTGAAGCGCGTCCTTGCCGAACTTCTTCAGGATTTCTCTTTCCAGCAAAATATCCGACACGCTCATGCCATTGTTCAGCTTAGAGAATTCTTCTGCGTTCAGGTCGCGCATTTTTTCCAGCCAATCAATGTTCTGTTTGATGAACACCTCAGATCTGGGGTTGGTTTCTATGCCAGCAGCTTCTATGCTTTCGATCTTGGCCAGCATTTTACCACAAAGAGAGAAGCCGGTCTTTTGGTGCAGGTCCTGAAAATAAGTCCGGGCAGCCAGCAGATCGCCTTTACCACTGCGGGCCATTCCAGATGACTCGTCAATCCTTTCTACCCGCATATTGATGAAATTCCAGCACAGGAAAAGGTCTTCTTCATTGGAATAGTCGAAATAAGTAGCTGGCACAATATGATCGAACTGCCAGGCTTTGCCAAAGTTCTCCCAGTTCAGTCCTTCGCTGAACTGCAACTCAAACCATTCTCTTAATTGGATGGCACTCAAGCCGAAGTACCGGGCATAGGCTTCGCTGGGTTTACCTTCCAATACATACCTGCGGTATCCCAATTGCCATTTTCTTTTCTCCCTGAATTTCAGCAGGGATTCCGTTACCTCCGTTTGGGGTGTCCATTTCTTTCTTGCCATACTGCAAAGCTAAGCATGTTCCTTCCTGAAACTGGGATTCGTGGAACATTTAACGATTTGCGTGTTTCGGGGAGAAACTGGGATTCGTGGAACCTATTATCTCTACTTTTTGAATAGTTTAAGGTACAGATCCTCCTTTTCCCGCATTATTTTGCTTTGGGTCCCCGTCTTATCCTTGTATCCGCAGAGGTGGAGGGCTCCATGGAAGATTACCCGGAGCAATTCTTCCTGGTATGTACTACCCTGTGTCTTGGCGTTGTCTTTTACCCTGTCTATGCTAATATAGACTTCCGCTTCGATGGGGGCGCGGGGGGCAGACAGGCCAAATGTGATGATATCGGTATAGTAGTCGTGCTGCAGGAAGTCCCGGTTGATTTGTAAGAGATACTCGTCCGAACAAAATACATAATTGATAAGGGAAAGCTTCTTCCCCTCTCTTTTGAAGATGCCTCCTATAAAAGGTTTCAGTTCTGTTCTTCCCTTTAATGTAAGGGTCCTGTCAGCCGAGTGAAATGATACCATGGTTTTTCTTTTCCTGCAAGAATGGATAACGTGAAAAGGTCATTTATATTGTCTCTCTAATTCAGGCGAATACTCCAAAATTCGTAACCTAATCATCGTTTAGCCACCTACCTTTACCTTGTACATTCATCTTTGGTTATGATAAGACTGTCAGAGCTGGAAACAGGACAGAAAGCGGTAATCCATTCTTTTGAGAAAGACGATATTTTTATCAAGCTCATGGAAATGGGATGTGTTCCCGGAGAGCTGGTAACGGTAGAACAGGTAGCGCCCTTGGGAGACCCCATCTCCATATCGGTTGCCGGTTACCACCTCAGCCTGCGGCTGAACGAGGCCAACAGTATCTTTGTAGACCTTCAGATATAAGTCAGATATAAGATAGATGAAAATAGGTCTCTACTTTGGTTCTTTTAATCCCATTCACATCGGGCACCTGATCATTGCCAGTCATGTTGCGAATCATGGCGGGGTTGACCAGGTATGGTTTGTGGTATCCCCCCAGAATCCATTGAAGCCTTCGGCCCTATTGTTGAATGAACACCAGCGCTTACACCTGGTACACCTATCCATCGACGATGATCCCAGGTTGCGGGTGTCGGATGTAGAGTTTCGCTTGCCACGTCCCTCCTATACTATTGACACCCTTACTTATCTCCAGGAAAAATATCCGCAGCATCAGTTTTCCATTGTGATGGGAAGCGACAGTTTCTCCAACCTGCAGCATTGGAAAAATTATGAACTGCTGATCAAGCACTATTCCTTCATTATTTATAAAAGACCCAGGTTCGATGTAACCCCACCGCAGGATGCCCGGGTAACGATCCTGGATGCTCCATTGCTCGAGCTGTCTGCTACAGTCATTCGCAACAATATCAAATCCGGCAAATCCATCCATTACCTTGTTCACGATAAAGTGCGTGAAGAAATTGAAAGGAATCATTATTACCGGTAAATACCGATCCGCTCATCAAAATCTCTAGTTGGTTGTTTTTCCCTTCGCCACATTGTGATAGATTTATCCGATAAAACTGTACAAATGAAAATACGGCTACTGTCTATTTGCTTGTCTTTTGCATGCTTTGTACATGCACAACAAAACCTGACTGTTGAAAAAATCATGCAGGATCCCAAATGGATCGGCACTTCTCCTTCCAATGTATTCTGGAGTACCGATAGTAAGAAAGTCTATTTTGACTGGAATCCTGATAAAAACATATCTGATTCTACTTATTCGTATTTAATTGGATCACAATCAATAACAAAAGTTTCATTCCTCGAATCACAAATGCTGGGCTCCCGCAACAACGGGGTTTATAATACTTCCCGCACACTTTTACTCTATACCCATCATGGCGATATTTTTTTGCAGGATCTCAAATCCGGAAACATCACCCGCATTACACAAACAGAAGAAACCGAAAGCAATCCCAGCTTCCTACAAAAAGACGAATGGGTGGTTTATATACGCAATCAAAACCTTTATGCATGGAGCATCAAATCCGGTGTTACCAGGCAACTGACCAACTTTGTTAAATCAACTGAAAATGCACCGGCACATCCATCTTCTGACAAGAATCATCAGGAACCCTGGCTGCAACAGCAGCAGCTCGAATTAATGCAGGTACTCAAAGAACGCAAACACAAAAAAGAACAACGCGATGCTTTCACTGCATTAAATAAAGAGGTTGACACACTAAAAGATATAGTTATAGGAGAAAAGCGATTGCAAAATATACAGATCAGTCCGGATGGCCGTTATGTTACGTATCGCTTGTATCAGCCTCCTGCAAATTCAAAAAATACTATCGTTCCGGAATATGTTACCGAAAGCGGTTTCACAGCAACGCTCCCCGGAAGAACAAAAGTAGGCGCGCCTATGGGCAAGTATGAATTTTTTGTTTTCGACAAATCCAGGGACTCTGTTTACCAGGTGCTCACCGATTCCATACCCGGCATCACAGATCTGCCTGATTATGTAAAAGATTATCCTTCAAAATACGCAAACAAAAAACCTGTTCCACGCGCTGTGTTTGTGAACGGACCCTACTGGAATGAAGCAGGGACTTATGCAATTGTTGATATCCGTTCTCAGGACAATAAAGATCGCTGGTTGATGCAACTCGATGCCGCAACCGGAAAATTGAAACTGATCGACCGCCAACGTGATGAAGCGTGGATTGGCGGGCCCGGCATTGGATACGGCGCCACACTTGGATGGATCAACGATGCGTTGTTTTATTTCCAGAGTGAAGTAACAGGATATTCACATCTCTATACTTACAACACTGTTACGCAAACAAAAAAAGCGCTCACTTCCGGCAAGTATGAAGTGCAGGGTCTTGTGTTCAGCAAAAACAAAGATTTCTTTTATCTGCTCACCAATGAAGAGCATCCCGGAAAACAAAACTGGTACCGCATTAAAACCGATGGATCTAAAAAAGAAAAGATCACATCCATGACAGGCGGTTATGACGTGACTCTTTCGCCAGATGAAAAGTGGATCGCTTATCGTTACTCTTATATCAACAAACCATGGGAATTATACGTACAAGAAAATGCGCCGGGCAAACAACCTCAACAGGTTACATTCAAGTCGATGAGTGAAACATTCAAAGCTTATCCCTGGAAAGAGCCCCGTATCATTACTATTCCCGCAAGCGACGGTGAACAGGTGTACGCCAGGATTTACGAACCCACCGGTGACAAAAAAAATAATGCCGCTGTTATTTTTGTACATGGCGCAGGTTATTTACAAAACGTACATTATTGGTGGAGCCAGTATTTCCGCGAATACATGTTCAACAACCTGCTCGCCGATAAAGGATACACTGTACTCGATATCGACTATCGCGCCAGCAGCGGATACGGAAGAAACTGGCGCACCGGTATCTATCGTTTCATGGGCGGTAAAGATCTCGACGATCATGTAGATGCAGCAAAATTCCTGGTGAATCAAAAAGGCATTGATCCGGGAAGAATTGGTATCTATGGTGGTAGCTATGGAGGCTTCATGACGCTGATGGCGTTGTTTACCAAGCCCGATGTGTTCAAGGCCGGCGCCGCATTAAGACCCGTGACCGACTGGGCACATTATAATCATGGATATACTTCCAATATATTGAATGAACCTTTTACCGATAGTATCGCTTACGCCCGTTCATCACCCATCAATTTTGCAAGCGGTTTGAAAAATCATTTGCTCATTTGTCATGGAATGGTAGACGTGAACGTTCATTTCCAGGATGCCGTTCGTCTCACGCAACGCCTCATTGAACTCGGTAAAGACAATTGGGAATTAGCGCCCTATCCCATGGAAGACCATGGTTTTGTAGAACCCAGCAGCTGGACAGATGAGTACAAACGAATCCTCAAATTGTTTGACAACACACTGCTCAAATAAGCCATAAAAGAAAAGCGACCGTGAAATTTCCGGTCGCTTTTCTTTTATGCAAATCATTTCTTTTTATAAATGGGTACCGTACTACACGGCTCACCATACATGATACTTTTTACAAAAGGCCTTAGTTTGTTTGTAATGGTGAGGTATGCACTTTCTGGAATGGGCAACTCGCCACAACCTTTGATCACCACCCGCTTATCTGTATATTCTTCTCCCGGTATCGTTTCCAGGCTCCTGAGCAAAAGGGTTTCGATCGTTTGTTTTTCATTTCCAAAAACAACCGCTTTTGCCACCGGCTGCAAATAACTTGCTACCAGCATATATGCCCACATAGGGATCACAGCATCTGCCGAACAGGTCACTGCAACATTTACCCCCACGTAGCTGCTCCAATCCATAGCCTGCAGCGCTGCACGGAAATCTTTTTCTTTCAATATCAATCCCATAAAAAGATGGTCCTTCAGGTCAAAGACCTTTATTTCCTCTTTGGGATAATATATTTCAAGGTCCATGCTGATCAGGCCGCTCTCTGCAACTTTGTTCACAATCTGGTCCGACATAAAACTTCTGTTTACAACACAAAATTACCATTATCCCCCAACATTCATTTTCGCTATGCGAAATGAAAAGGCCCGGCAAATGATTACCGGGCCTCTATCTTAAAATACTTATGATCTGATTAATAGAACTTGGAACGGTTGTCTTTAATAGACGCCGCTTTTCTCAATGCCTCCAGGCTACGATAGGCGGCCATTCTTGCACCCTGCAACAGATTCTGCCTGATAGCAGCAGGATCCATCACACCAGCCCTTGCTCCACTATTCACTACCTGTACAGCAAATACACCAGTCCCACCTGCGATCGGCTCACTTGCTTTACCATTCAATGATTTATTGAATGCAGCGCCAACGATCTTTTGTTCGTTTCCAATATTCGGAATGAACGGTGCGTTGAAGCCAATGCTGTCTGCCTTCATTACGGTTGTTCCTGCACTGCTGGCATACGATTCCAGGCTATTGCCCTTAAATTTAGTACTGATGATCTGCGCTGCTTTCTTTTCATTGCGCACCAGTCCTTCAGCAAAAGCCCTTGCTTCCGTTGGCGACATCAGTCCCGCTTTGTTAACTGCAGTTACGATCGCAACCACATAACGGTCGCCTATTTCTGTAGGATCAGACACATCACCAACACCATGTTCATAGATCCAGCGAACCAGTTGCCTGCTTTGTCCCACCCCCGGTACAGCAAAATCATTCTGTTTGATATCATTTCCCGGCAGTATAGAAAGACCTGATTTCAGTGCATTTTCATTGAATTGCTTTCCGTTCTTGCTGCTCGCTGCAAACTGCGCTGCGTGTGTGTTGGCGTTACTTACCGTTTCATTGCTCGCAACAATAGCTTTTGACAGGTAGGCAATTTTGTAAACAGGATTCATTCCTTTCTGACCCAGTATTTCTATATAATGGTATCCATAATCTGTTTTTACCACGCCTTTGCTTCCTACGGGATGATCGAATACATAATCATTGAATGGAACAACCATTTGACCCTGCGGGAAATATTCATATACGCCGCCTTTCTCTTTGCTTCCCGGATCATCGGAATATTTTTGTACCAGGGCGTTGAAATCAGCTCCTCCTTTTACAGCGGTTTCAATACTGTCAACCAGTTTCTTTGCAACAGAATCTTCCCTGATCACCTGGCCCGCGCGGGGATCTGCGGTGGCAATAAGTATGTGGCGAACTTTCACACTGTCGGGCCACTGTTTGATCCCCACCATTTTAGCCAGTGTATAATTCTGTGCATCGATATACGGACCATACACGGTTCCTACCGGTATCTTAGTTAAAGAATCTTTATTGGGCTGCTGCATTTTCGCCTTGCTGAAATAGGAATTGTAAAACGGAATTTCACTTCCTACCCTGCTGATATATGCACCGGCATCTTCAGCATGTTCAAAATCATTCTTTAATGCTGTTATTTGTCCCAATACTGCTGCTGAATCAGCCGAGCTCGGCGCGGCGCTGAAACTAACATAACTGATAGACCTGCTTTCTTCATCCTTTGTAAATTGCTTGCTGTGCTTTTTCTCATAAGCCATCATATCATCGTCTGAAACCTTTGCCAGGCTATCGGACACAGAAGCATAGGGTACATATACATAAGAGATGTTGGAAATTGCATTATTGTCTGCCTCCTGTTTTTCTACCAACCATTTTGGTATGTATACAGCTTGTTGAACCAGGGCCTGGTATTTATTCCTCAACGCGCTTTCGATTGTGGGATCGATATATCCGTTCTGGATCATCGCCAGTTGCTCTTTGTTCTTGCTTTTCTTTATTTGTGCAAAAGCCCTGCGTGCATCATCGGCATTGAATACACCGGTTTTAGGATCGGTGAATTCCTGGCGAAGCGGTGAATTTTCACCAAAGAGAATATCGCTCAGTTCTTTAGGCCCAACCTGGAGTCCCAGTTTATCGAATTCCTGGTTCAACACCAGTCTTTCCACTTCCTGGTTCCATACAGCAGTAACCAGCTGTTCTCTGCCCATGCCTTGTTGTGCAGCATAACGTTCCTGCATATTCACTTTCTCTTCAAACTCGGTACGGGTAATCTTTTCACCGTTCACTTTACCGATTGTATTGCTGGAAAAAGCGCGGCTTCCGCGTCCCACACCATCTTGTAATATAAAGGCGATCAAAGCCAGGGCGATGATGGCAAACACGATCCAGGCTCCTTTGTCACGAATTCTTTGAATGACAGACATAATAATGTAATTAGAATGAGTTTTTAGTCCAGCTTTTCGCGGGAGGCAAAAATAGGGGTAAACCTACATTAGAACAAATTGTGGAAAACAGGTTCAATAACCGGCAGGTAAAGGGTTTTAACAATTAACACCGGCTTGTGAACAACCCCCATTTCAGGTGGAAAACCCCGGTTTTTGACCTTTTAACTGTGGAAAGCGCTCGAATAAATTTCACTCGTTGGTATGCTACTGGCACTTTACCAGTCCGGCGCGACTCCTTTATCCATGTTGATCAACAGTGCATGAAAAGTGGATCATTAAAAATGGGGATTGTGGAATAGACTATCCCCAACTGTTCAAAACACAATTATTTACAGTCGTTACAAAGATTTCATCTGTTAATATAATTGTTGATAAGGGTGGATACGGGTGGGCTGATTAACTTTGCATGGTGGGGATAAGTAAGTTATCCCGATATACACACCCCTAATAATAGTAGGTGATTTATATAAATAGGTATTATTAAATACTATTACGATGATTATGAACATTCAAGAAGCGGAAAAAAATATTGAGCAGAAAGGATTCCTCGACCTGGAGGTAGATGTGAAGCTGGATCTTTTTGCAGAAATTGAAAGGCTTAAAAAAGAAAAGAACGCGATCTTGCTGGCGCATTATTACCAGGAGCCAGATATACAGGATGTGGCTGACTATATTGGAGATAGCCTGGGGCTTGCCCAGAAAGCCCGGCAGACCGATGCTGATATCATTGTTTTCGCCGGGGTTCATTTCATGGCGGAAACTGCTAAAATCCTTAACTCTTCGAAAAAAGTACTCCTGCCCGATCTCAAGGCCGGCTGTTCCCTGGCCGATAGCGCGCCTGCTGCTCCTTTCACGGCTTTTAAAGAGAAGCACCCCAATCATATCGTTATTTCCTACATCAACTGTACTGCGGAGATCAAAGCTTTGTCAGATATTATCTGTACTTCGGGTAATGCAGAGAAGATCATTGAAAGTGTTCCTAAGGATCAGCCAATCATTTTTGCGCCCGACAGGAACCTGGGTGCTTATCTGAGTAAGAAAACAGGCCGTAATATGGTACTGTGGAATGGCGCCTGCATGGTGCACGAGATATTCAGCCTGGAAAAGATCACCAAACTGAAAATGCGCCACCCGAATGCCAAATTGATTGCGCACCCCGAATGTGAGGAACCGGTGCTGGCTATTGCCGATTATATTGGCAGTACTACCCAATTGCTTAAGTACTCGCAGACCGATACCACGATGGAATATATTGTGGCTACAGAGACCGGTATCCTGCACCAGATGCAGCAGGCCATGCCAGGAAAAACATTTATCCCCGCTCCACCGAATAATAGTTGCGCCTGCAATGATTGTCCGCACATGAAGCTCAACACCCTCGAAAAGCTCTACCTGTGTATGATGTATGAAAAACCCGAAATTCTCATGGATGAGGAATTAAGGCTGGCGGCCAAAAAGCCGATGGACCGCATGATGGAGATCAGTAAAGCAGCAGGATTGATTGGTTGATAAGCATGTGACCCGAATGTTCAAAATCAGGTATTAATACCCTTGAAAAACCTCGGGAGGAACCCCTACTTTAGCTGCGGAAAGGGAGTGTATTTGATAAACTAACCCATTTAGCTAAAAAATACTAAATAAATTAGTTTATTTCAAAAATACCTTTTACCTTTATGTCCCATTAAATTCAAAGTATAAAACCGAAAACATGAGTAACGTAGAAAAACTGAAGGCCCTGAAGCTGACGATTGATAAGATAGACAAGGATTTTGGCAAAGGCAGTGTGATGTTGATGAATGAGCGGAGCCAGGAGCCGATGGAAGTGATTTCTACGGGCTCGATAGGGCTGGATACGGCCCTGGGTGTAGGAGGATTGCCCAAGGGAAGGATCGTGGAAATATACGGCCCTGAATCGTCTGGTAAGACAACTGTTGCGATACATGTAATTGCCGAAGCGCAAAAAAAAGGCGGTATGTGCGCGATCATTGACGCGGAGCATGCTTTTGATAGTTCTTACGCCCAGAAACTGGGTGTAGATGTGGATAACCTGCTGATCTCTCAACCGGATTATGGAGAACAGGCTCTTGAAATTGCCGACCGCCTTATTCTTTCAGGCGCATTGGATGTAGTAGTGATAGATTCTGTAGCGGCATTGGTACCGAAAGGAGAACTGGAGGGTGAAATGGGCGACAGTAAAATGGGTCTGCAGGCCAGGTTGATGAGCCAGGCATTGCGTAAGCTCACTGCTACGATCAACAAAACCAATACGGTTTGTATTTTCATCAACCAGTTGCGCGAGAAGATCGGGGTGATGTTTGGAAACCCGGAAACCACCACCGGTGGTAATGCATTGAAATTCTATGCATCCGTTCGCCTGGACATACGCCGCATGACACAGATCAAAGACGGAGACGAAGCCATTGGTAACCGCGTGAAGGTAAAAGTGGTAAAAAATAAAGTGGCGCCCCCTTTCCGTGCCGCAGAATTCGATATCATTTTCGGTGAAGGTATCAGCAAACTGGGAGAGATCATCGATATGGGTGTTGAACTGGGCATCGTACAGAAAAGCGGAAGCTGGTTCAGCTATGATAACAATAAACTGGGACAGGGCAGGGATGCAGTAAAGAAACTGTTGCAGGATAATCCCGAACTGGCCAATGAAGTGGAAGCTAAAATACGGGCCAAGGTATCGGAAGTAAAAGCCGCCGCAGAAGTATAAAAGATTATCGAGATACTTGTTTTTTTGATGGGTTAGTAAGTATGGAAAGTCACGAATAGCGCGTGGCTTTTCGCTTTTTATATAACTGCCTGCTGTGAACATGATCAAGATTATCAGGTAATGCTTTACTTTGGGAAAACCCTTTGACATCTTGTTGTACGCGTTGCTGAAAATATTTGTCAGGCTGGGATTGCCACTATTCTGTAAACAAATACAAATACGGAATAAAGAAGCCTTAGCGAGCAAGGGTCCCTTGTTGATCACAGCCAACCATCCCAACGCATTCCTCGACGCCATCATCATAGCGGCATATTGCAAACACCGGGTGCATTTCCTGGCAAGAGGTGATTTTTTTTCAAAACCCTGGCAATATAAATTACTCCGGCTGCTGAACATGATGCCGGTGTTCAAGCAGGATGAAAGAAAAGAAAAAAAGGAACTGAACAACCACTCATTTGAACAGGCAGAAACAATACTCTCGCAAAACGGAACACTACTGGTTTTTATAGAAGGCATTTGTGTGAACAAACACGAACTGCAACCCTTTAAAAAAACTGCCGCGAGGATTGCCCTCAGCTGCCAGAAAAAAATGATACCCCTTTCTGTTCTTCCTGTTGTAATTACTTACGATTCTTTGAACGGACCAGGAAAGACTGTTTGCCTTGAGGCTGGTACGACCCTGCCGGCAACAGCGCTCTTACCCTTCTCAAATAATGATCAAAAAAATATCCAATATTTTAACCAGGAGATTTTCAATCATATCAGTGGGGCTTTGCAGAAGAGAGCGCGGCCAATTTCAAAAGAACTTAATCCAGGAGCCAAACTGATTTCTATCATTGCCTGTTTGCTGTACATTTTGCCTTATGGAATAATTCAAAAAATAGTACGCAACAAGACCAGGAATACTATTTTTTATGACGCTGTTCTTTTTACAACCATGTTATTGTTATACCCGGTTTATTTATTGTTAATCACCTGGCTGTTTCATTTTTTGCATTTACCGTTTACGTGGATAGTGTTGATGATTTTATTACACCTGCTTGCCGGCTGGTATGCGGTACAATGCTTACCTTACCCTTTTAAAAACAGACCCGAAAATGGAAAATATAAAGAAACTAGGTAAGGATAAACGCATCGCAATGATTGCGCACGATTATAAAAAGAAAGACCTGATCGATTGGGCGGTTTTCAATAAAACCGTTCTTTCATCACATAGCCTGGTTGCTACGGGAACAACAGGAAAAATGCTGGAAAAATCATTGGGAAGACCCGTTACTCAATTGTTGAGTGGTCCGCTTGGTGGTGACCAACAAATTGGCGCAATGATTGCGAACGGAGAAGTAGACATGGTGATATTTTTCTGGGATCCGATGGAAGCGCAGCCGCACGACAGCGATGTGAAAGCCTTGTTACGTCTTTGTGTTGCATGGAACCTCCCCATGGCCTGTGACAGGGCCACGGCAGATTTCCTGATCACATCTCCATTCATGCACGAACCGTATGATGCACTGCTTCCTGATTATACGGGATATCTCAAGCGCCCCATCAAAGAAGAAAAATAATTTCTAGCGGGCTTTGTATATATTTAATCGTAAAATCATTTTTTATGCGTTGGGAAGGCGACCAGGAAAGCGATAATGTAGAAGACCGCCGTGGCATCAGTGGCGGAACCATTGCCGCAGGTGGTGGTATTGGCGCCATCATCATCGGCATCATCTACGTATTGTTGGGCGGAAACCCATCCGATGTGCTGCAACAAACGCAGTCGTTCCAGCAACAGCAACAAACAACCACCGCAAACCGGAGCCCTGAAGAAGAACACCTTGCTTCTTTCAGCAAAGTGGTACTGAGGTATACGGAAGATGTATGGGATTCACTGTACCACGCATCCGGAAAAAATTATCGTAAGCCTACTTTGGTTTTATTTACAGAGTCAACACAATCGGGTTGTGGATTTGCGAGTGCCATCACCGGCCCCTTCTATTGTCCGGCGGATGAAAAATTATACCTCGACCTTTCTTTTTTCAATGAGCTGCAGCAACGGTTCAAAGTGGAGGGTGAATTTGCCATGGCCTATGTGATTGCACATGAAGTAGGCCATCATATCCAAAAACTAATGGGCATATCTGACAAGATGGAACAACTGCGGTCCAGGATGAGTGAAACGGAATACAATAAAATGTCTGTGAAGCTGGAACTGCAAGCCGATTTCCTCGCGGGCATGTGGGCACATTATACCCAGCAGATGAAAAAGAACCTGGATGACGCAGATATTGAATCGGCGCTCAATGCTGCCAATGCGATTGGTGACGACAGGCTGCAGCAACAAGCACAGGGACGTGTGGTGCCGGATGCTTTTACGCATGGCACATCGAAGCAAAGAATGTACTGGTTTAAAAAAGGATACGATACCGGTGATCTTAACCAGGGCGATACTTTTAATGCGCCCGACCTCTGAATAACAAATAACAAGCATTCTTCACTTACTAAAAGGTTGTTATGAGAAAATTACTTTCCTCAGTTGCGTTGCTATTAGCCATCACATCCTTTGCACAGGATACGTTGTCTAAGCAGGATATACAATCCGCCGCCAGGATACAGGATCTTAGCTTTACCCCCAGCGAGATAGATAGCATGTATGATGGTGTGAAAAGCAACTGGTCCATATACCAGCTGCAACACAAACAATCGCTCAACAACAGTGTTCCGATGAGTTTGTGGCAAAATCCGGTATTACCGAATATGCGCCTCGATCAAAAACAGGCGGAGATCAAATGGAATTATATTCCTAATATCCAATTACCGAAAGACCGCAATGATCTTGCTTATTATAACTTGCTTCAACTGTCATCCCTGCTGAGGAATAAAAAGATCAGTTCCGTACAGCTGACCCGTTTTTTCATCGACCGGCTCAAAAAATATGGCGACAGTCTGCAGTGTGTGATATCGCTGACAGAATCTATTGCCATGCAACAAGCGGAACAAGCAGATGCAGAGATCGCTGCCGGAAAAATCCGCGGGCCGCTGCATGGTATTCCTTACGGACTGAAAGACCTCTTCGCTGTAAAAGGCACCAAAACAACCTGGGGTGCGGCGCCGTATAAAGACCAGGTGATAGAAGAAGACGCGTATGTTTATCAAAGACTGAAAGAGGCCGGCGCTGTACTGGTAGCAAAATTTACGCTCGGGGCATTGGCCATGGGTGATTATTGGTATGGCGGAAGAACCAGGAATCCGTGGAATACCCGGTTCGGCTCTTCGGGCTCATCGGCCGGCTCTACATCGGCCACCGTTGCGGGGCTCATTCCTTTTGCCATCGGAACAGAAACCTGGGGATCGATCGTTTCACCATCTTCCACCTGCGGCGCTACGGGCTTGCGTCCCACTTTCGGAAGTATCAGCAGAACCGGCGCCATGACATTGAGCTGGAGCCTGGATAAAGTAGGCCCGATTTGTCGTAATGCAGAAGATGCTGCCGTGGTCTTTTCGTGCATCCATGGAACAGACGGATACGATGGCAGTGCGGTGAACAGGCCGTTCAACTATCAAAACAAAGTATCAATACCCAAGTTGAGAATAGGCTATGCAAAAAACTATTTCGACAAGATAACCGATACATCCAGGAACGAATGGAAAGTGCTGGAAGCCTATAAAAAAATGGGCGCAGCCCTTATTCCCATCGATTTCCCCGACAGTGGTGTATATCGTTTCAACATGATGGAAGTGATCATCAGCGCCGAATGCGCCGCTGCATTCGACGAATTTACCAGGAGCGGGCTGGATGATCAAATGACCAGGCAGGGAAAAAACGACTGGCCGAATACTTTCAGGGTATCGCGACTGATACCGGCGGTGGAATACATCAATGCCAACCGGCACCGTTACCTGCTGATGCAGCAAGTGAATGAGACCATGAAAGGAGTGGATGTGTTGATCTGTCCCACCCGAGGCAGCGGCAACCAGTTGGCCATCACCAACCTGACCGGTCATCCTGTTGTATGTATGCCTACCGGGTTCGATAAACAGTATCATTTACCCACCAGTATTACTTTAATAGGAAAATTATACGATGAGGCCATATTGCTGGCTGTTGCAAAAGCTTACCAGGATCAAACACCCTGGGATGAAATGCATCCGCCGCAATTCAAATAAACCATCACAAATCATCCCTTGTTTTGTATCTTTAAATAGCAAGACTGAACCCCGCATAGAAAAAAACAGCAGATGAAAAAGTTCCCCCTGATACTGTGTCTGTTGTGCGCATTACAACAGCTTGCCGCACAAAACCTCAACCTGTACGAAAAGAAATGGTTCATCCGCGGGAATGATACATTGCGTTACAGGGTTCTGTTTCCCGAAAAATTCAAATCAAGCAAAGCATACCCATTGCTGGTTTTCCTGCATGGTTCGGGTGAAAGAGGAAACGATAACAACGCGCAGCTAGCACATGGCGGAGAGGTTTTTACGAGGGAAGCCATCAGGCATTATTTCCCGGCAATCGTTGTTTTTCCGCAATGTCCTGCCGGAAGTACCTGGTCGCACTATAAAAGGGACCATCACCCGGAATCGGGCAACTTTGATATCATCACAGAAGCGGAACCACCTTTAACTCTGAGACTGTTGAAGCAATTATTGGATAGCTTATCGGAGAGCGGCGTAGTAGATACACGCAAAATATATATCGGCGGCCTTTCCATGGGTGGCTTTGGTACCTATGATATGATCACACGTTATCCTGATTATTTTGCTGCGGCTTTTTCTATCTGTGGAGTAGCCGATATTCCGCAAATGATGCAAAAAGCCAGGAACCTGCCGCTCTGGATCTTTCATGGAGCCCTGGATAATGTAGTTCCGCCGATTGCCGACCGGGAGCTTTATAAAGCGTTGATGACACTGGGTGACCAGCACGTGATGTATACAGAATACCCCAACCTCAACCACAACAGCTGGGATGCTGCATTTGCAGAGCCCAAATTATTGCCCTGGTTGTTTTCCAATAAAAAGAAACATAAAAAACAATAGTGCGAAAAAGGATTGGATTGATAGTGCTCACCGGAATGATGACGGCCTGTGCTGCGCAAAGACACACAACGCCCACCATCCCGATCAGTGCATTGAAATTGTTAGCGGTTGAGGAAATACCGTATGATGCCCGGTTTAAAGGAACTACGGTAGGCGGGCTCTCGGGCATCGATTATGACAGCACACAACAATCGTATTATCTTATCAGCGACGACAGATCGGCGCTTCAGCCGGCGAGGTTCTATACGATGAAGATCTACCTGAATAACCAGGGATTCGACAGCTTACGTATAACAGACGTTGTTACGCTACTGCAACCCGATGGTCATCCCTTTCCCAACACCCAACAGGATCCCGCACATACACCTGATCCGGAAGCGCTGCGCTATGACCCGGTGAGAAAACAAATGGTGTGGACAAGCGAGGGGGAAAGGATCGTTTCAAACAAAGACACGGTATTGGAAAATCCATCCATCCATTTCATCGAGCCTGATGGAAAATTTATCGATAGCATTCCGCTGCCGCGCAATTTATGGATGCATGCAAACGAGAAAGGCCCGAGACGTAATGGTGTATTGGAAGGCATCACGTATGCAAATGGCTATCAAACCCTTTATGTAAGCCTCGAAGAACCCCGCTATGAAGATGGTGAGCGCGCAGATATCCGGCCCAATGATGCATGGGTGAGGATTTACCGTTTCAACAGAGAGAACCTGCGAAACACTGCGCAGTATGCCTATAAACTGGAACCCATTGCTTATCCGACATTTCCTGCGAATGCATTTAAAATAAACGGAATACCCGATATACTTTCTGCCGGAGGAACCAGGTTACTGGTAATGGAAAGGTCTTTTTCAACCGGCCGTATGCCTTGTACGATTAAAATTTTCCTGACGGATTACAGTAAGGCGGAAGACATTTCCAAAGTGAATTCACTGAAAAGAAAACCACCGACTCGACCCCTGAAGAAAAAATTGTTACTGAATATGGATGACCTGGGTATCTATGTGGATAATGTAGAGGGCATGACTTTCGGCCCTACGCTTCCCAATGGCCACAGAACACTTTTGATGGTGTCTGACAATAATTTTTCCCAACTGGAAAAAACACAGCTTTTCCTGTTTGAAGTGATGCCCTGATTTTGTTGTTAACTTCGCCAAACAGGTCCGCATCATTTGCCTGTTTGCATCATGCCATTCAAACTTCACACAACATACGAACCGGCCGGAGACCAGCCTTCGGCCATACGCCAGCTGATCGACGGAATACAAAGCGGCGAACAGTTTCAGACATTGCTGGGCGTAACAGGCAGTGGTAAAACGTTTACCATGGCCAATGTGATACAGGAACTGCAAAGGCCTACCCTGGTGCTCACACACAATAAAACATTGGTGGCGCAATTGTACGGCGAGTTCAAACAGTTCTTCCCGGAGAATGCTGTTGGTTATTTTGTGAGCTACTACGATTATTACCAGCCGGAAGCTTATATGCCGGTGACCAATGTATATATAGAAAAAGACCTGAGCATCAATGAAGAATTAGACAAGTTGCGTTTGCAAGCCACATCGCAACTGCTGAGCGGCCGGCGTGATATCATTGTGGTCGCAAGTGTAAGTTGCATCTACGGTATGGGTAACCCTACGGAGTATGAGAACGGGATCATCAGGATAGAAAAGGGACAGGTGATACCGCGGCAAAAATTCCTGCACAGCCTGGTGAACTCGCTGTACAACCGCAGCCAGGGCGATTTCACGAGGGGCACGTTCAGGGTAAAGGGAGATACGGTTGATATCAACCTGCCCTATGTTGATTTCGGTTACCGTATTACTTTTTTTGGGGATGAAATAGAAGAGATAGAAAGCATCGATACAGATACGGGCAAACGGATGGGACTGATGGAGAATGCCGCCATCTTCCCCGCCAACCTCTACCTGGCGCCCCGCGATATCATACAACAGGTGATCTATGAGATACAGGATGAAATGATGGCGCAGGTAGATTATTTCAAAAGCATTGGAAAAAATGAAGAAGCGCATCGCATCAAAGAGCGGGTGGAATACGACCTCGAAATGATCCGTGAGCTGGGTTATTGTAATGGTATTGAGAACTATTCAAGGTTTTTCGACAGGCGCAAGCCCGGTACGCGACCGTTCTGCCTGCTGGATTATTTCCCCAAAGATTTTTTATGTATGATCGATGAAAGTCACCAGACCATACCGCAGATCGCGGGCATGTACGGTGGCGACCGCAGCCGTAAACTGGTGCTGGTAGAATATGGATTCAGGTTACCGAGTGCGATCGACAACAGACCGTTGAGCTTCCAGGAATTCGAGTCGCTCGTGGGCCAGACCGTTTTTGTGAGTGCTACTCCTGGTGATTACGAACTGGAGAAAACAGGCGGCGTGGTGGTGGAACAGGTAGTAAGACCTACAGGTTTATTGGACCCGCCGATAGAAGTGCGGCCCAGTGTGAACCAGATAGATGACCTGCTGGATGAAATAGACAAGCGTGTGAAAAAGGGCGACCGTGTGCTGGTGACTACTCTTACCAAACGCATGGCGGAGGAGATGGACAAATACCTGGCGCGCATCAACATCAAATCAAAATACATACACAGCGATGTGGATACACTGGAACGAGTGGAAATATTGCGCGATCTAAGATTGGGTGTAATAGATGTATTGGTTGGTGTGAACCTCTTGCGCGAAGGACTCGATCTGCCCGAAGTATCCTTGGTGGCCATATTGGATGCCGATAAAGAAGGGTTCCTGCGTAATGAGCGGTCGCTGACCCAGACAGCAGGGCGCGCCGCGCGTAATGTGGATGGATTGGTGATCTTTTATGCCGATAAGATGACGATGAGCATGCAGCGCACAATTGATGAGACCGGCCGCAGAAGAGAAAAACAATTAGCGTATAATCGCGAACACGGCATTGTTCCGCAAACGGTGAGCAAGAGCAAAGAGCAGGTTTTTGCACAAACATCGGTACTTGATATCAAAGGATATGATCCTTCGAACGCGTATGCCGTGCAGACCCAAGATCCCTTTGTATTGAAAGTAGCTGAGGAGCAGGAAACCTATCAAACCATTCCTCAGTTCGAAAAAGCCATTACTAAAACGCGTAAAGAAATGGAAAAAGCAGCCCGCGATCTGGACTTTATTGAAGCGGCCCGCCTGCGCGATGAAATGTTCAGGCTGCAAAAAGAGCTGGAAGCGATCAAGTAAAGAGGGAATTGAAGGAATAATCTTATATTAGCCAGCGTAAAACCTGTATTGAATATAAAGCAACCGTAATGCGCAAGCTGTTAACCATATCTTGTTTCCTTCTCTGCATAACCAGTCTCATCTCTTGTGGCAAAGGGCCCGATACGGCGCCATCGGAGGAGAACCTGAATGTAAAATTGAACACGGCCAACCCCGCCACCTCTACCAGCAGTTCTTACCAGTTCACGGTAGAAGTATTGAGCAGAATGCCCGCAGCCGGCGTTAAGATCAATGTCACAGCGAAACGAGAAG